>NZ_JBFIIH010000063.1:0-22309 GCF_041601355.1 Neptunomonas sp. | reverse complement strand
CATAGTCACGCATACCAATAAACGTGATGATGAGTGGGGCGGTAAATATGAGCAGCGTATTCGTTTTCCGCTAGAAGTCGTGCGTCGTGTGCGTGAGGCCGTGGGGACACACTTTATCATTATCTACCGTTTATCTATGCTAGATCTGATCGAAGGCGGTAGTTCACACGATGAAGTGGTTCAACTGGGTAAAGCGATAGAAAAAGCCGGTGCCACTATCATCAACACAGGGGTAGGCTGGCACGAAGCGCGTATTCCGACCATCGCAACCAAGGTGCCGCGAGCGGCCTTTACCTGGGTGACGGCTAGAATTCGCGAAGCCCTGTCGGTACCGGTTATTACCTCTAACCGCATTAATATGCCAGATGTGGCAGAAGCCGTATTAGCGCGCGGCGATGCCGATATGGTCTCTATGGCGCGGCCGTTTTTGGCGGATCCTGAGTTTATGAAAAAAACAGCGGAAAATCGTGCTGATGAGATTAACACCTGTATCGGCTGTAATCAGGCGTGTTTAGATCACATCTTTGTCGGTAAAACCGCCAGTTGTTTAGTCAATCCGCGTGCCTGTCATGAAACAGAATTAATCATCGAGAAGGCTGTTCAGCGTAAAAAAATAGCAGTGGTTGGCGCAGGCCCTGCAGGATTAGCATTTGCCACCACAGCAGCGAAAAGAGGCCATCAGGTCACTCTGTTTGATGCCGCCAGCGAAGTCGGTGGGCAGTTTAATATCGCCAAGCGCGTGCCAGGCAAAGAAGAGTTTTACGAAACAATACGTTACTTTTCCAGACAAATAGAGTTAACCGGGGTTAACTTAAAATTGAATACACACGTTAGGGCAGAAATGCTGGATACCAGTGATTTTGACGAAGTCGTGATCGCCACGGGTATAACACCTCGGTTGCCTGAAATAGAAGGTATAGAGCATCCCAAAGTACTGACTTATCTGGATGTGATGGGCAGTGCTGACATGAGTGCTGAAGTCGGTAAAAAAGTGGCGGTGATAGGCGCAGGCGGCATCGGCTTTGATATCAGCGAAGTACTGGTGCATCAAGGCGTGTCTACCAGCCAGAATATTCCGGCCTTTATGCAACAATGGGGTGTCGATATGAGCATGACAGCCCGTGGCGGAGTAGCGCAGGTAGAACAAAACTTTGCACCGGCAGCGCGTCAAGTGTTCCTGCTGCAACGTAAAAAAACCAAAGTGGGTGCTAACTTAGGTAAAACTACCGGCTGGATTCACCGCACCGACCTTATAAAAAAAGGCGTGCAGATGCTGAACAACTGCGACTACCAGAAGATCGATGATCAAGGCCTGCATCTATTGGTAAAAGGCGAGCCACAACTGTTGGCTGTGGACAACGTTATTATCTGCGCAGGCCAAAACCCATGCCGCGAGCTGGCCGACCAGATCACGACTAAGCCTGTGCATCTTATTGGCGGAGCCGATGTTGCTGCTGAGCTGGATGCCAAGCGGGCAATAGATCAGGGAACGAGATTAGCGGCTAAAATGTAGGTCTTCTTTTGATCGGGGCTTTGCGAAAAGTGGGATAGGGTAAGGCGAGTTCAGCAACCATTTCAGGTTGTTGTGACTGCCTTACCCTTGCCTTTATTTCAGGTGGCCTAACTTACCTCGCGACCTGATGAAATAACATCTACGAGTTCTTTGAAGCTGCTGGCTCGCTGGTTGATCTCCACAGGAAGTTGTAGAAGTCGGGCGATATCACTTGAGGAAATAATTCCTCGAATCCTCATATGCTGTGGTTCCACAACCAGCATATGCGGGCAGCCTTCATTTTTGAGTGTCTGAAGCAACTCGCCAATATTGCCTGTCTGAATGGCGTCTATTGTTACTCCTACTAATTTTTCTTTGGGTATCATTAACTCCCCAATGGTTATGTCGTTACGTGCTTGTCCGGAGCTTGTTGCTAAGCTTAAAACTTTTCGGCTCATAAGATCCGCTGTCGTTATTATGCCGCGGAATTTCTCGTTGCTATCAGTAACGACAATTGAGCGAACATGAGCAGTGCGCATCGCTGCCATGGCCTGATCAATGATCGTATCCATATGCATGGTAAAAGGACTAGTTTTCAAGAAATCGGTAAAAACAAGGGTTGCCGGACTTTCAAGCGTAGCCCTTTCATTAATTTCTGACTCAAGTATTTCTTTATATTGGCTTAGGCTAACCGTTTTTAATGCGTGAGAATTGTTCATGCGTACTCCCTCTGCGTCAAGCAGAGCTATAATTAAAAAAATAACATATTAAAGCTGAGTCAGGAGGTAGCCGGGGGAGCGCGAGGTGGATGAGATCGGCAGTCTATGCAGGAAGCGTTGATGCATACTGGCCCTTTGGGAAGAACATTATTTGTAGTAAGAAGGGTAAGGTTATAGCCAAATAATGAAGGTGTGTCGCTTGTCGGTTCCAGGGGGTTGCCGGATTGTGTGTCGGCATTGATTTCTTCCAGCCAATGGCTTTTCCAACTAGCGCTTTCGTTTGCCGAAACATTCGTTATGCAAAATAATGTGCTCAATAAAAGCGCGAAAGCTAATCTCGATAGGTTCAACCTTACAGGTATTGTAAATGTAGATTGTCGCATTGCGCACTCTAAAGGAAATAATTGTAAAACGATTCGGCACGGCTAGAGAATAACGATATTAGGTTGTTTATGTATAGGTAATATTGCGAAAATACCTATTTATTTAAAATCCTGTCATATTCATCTATGCATCGTTTTCAAAATATATCCGCTAAACAAATAAAAAAAACCAGATGAAGTCTCTCTACTTCTTCATCTGATTTTCATCATGCTTTTTCCGCTAAATCTTAATCCCCGTAGACCTCGCCTTCCCTACGTGGATCAGCGCCACCGATCAGCTTTCCATCCTTCAACAAAATCGCGTGAATGCCTGAGTTCAGATCACGTATGTTGACCTCATAACCCATTTTTTCCAGTGGGGCTTTGAACTGCTCGGCAGGGGTGCCTTGCTCCAGGTCATATGTGCCGAAGCGATTAACTAAGTGCGGCAGGTTGATGGCGTCCTGGATATCCATATCCCAATCAATATGTGCAATTAAAGTGTTGGCGACGTAACCGATAATGCGTGATCCACCCGGTGAGCCGACAGCCATATAGGGCATACCATCTTTCAGCACAATGCTGGGCGCCATCGATGAGCGAGGACGTTTGCCAGGCTCGAGTCGGTTGGCTATCGGGTAACCATCTTTGTGCGATTCGAATGAGAAGTCGGTTAACTCGTTGTTGAGCAGGAAGCCGTTACTCATCAGGCGGGAGCCAAAGCCGTTCTCGATTGTGGTCGTCATCGATACGATATTGCCCTCTTTATCAGCAATAACGAAGTGGCTGGTAGAAGGGAATTCGATAGACTGGTCATCGGCTTGCGCGACTTTTGCCTCGTTACCCCAGAGTGGCTCTCCGGCAGTTACCTGCTCTTTGGTCAGGGCTGTTCCGGGAGTGATCAGCTTAGCGCGTTCACCTAAGTAGCTCGGATCAAGTAGTCCTTGCGGCATAGGAACAAAGTCGCTGTCTGCCATGTAACGGCCACGATCTGCAAACGCCAGGCGTGATGCATCGCCAATAATTTGCCAGGCTTGCGGGCTGTCTTTGCCTAAACCTTTAATATCAAAGTTGCTCGCTATGCCAAGAATCTGCCCTACGGTTAATGCACCAGAGCTGGGTGGCCCCATGCCGCATACGGAATACTGATGGTAGGGTGCACATGTGGCTGAGCGTTCTTTTATTTGGTAAGCCGCGAAATCCCGGCTTTCTAATACGCCTGGGTTATCGGTCGCAGAGCGCACCCGGTCGACGATATCCTGAGCAATTTTTCCGTTATAGAAAGCATCAGCTCCTTGACTGGATAACGTGGCCAATGTGTTGGCATAGGCTTGGTTTTTGAGTAGTTGTCCTGCTGCTAAGGGTGTGTCGTCGGCATTAAAAAAGTAGGCTTTGGTATCGGGGTAACGGCTTAGTCGCTCCTGGTCATCCGCAATGGCGCCGGCCAGGCGTTCTGAAACAGTAAAACCTTGCTGTGCTTGTGTGATAGCCGGACTAAGAAGTTCGGCCCACGGTTTACTGCCAAAACGTTTATGTACGGTTTCTAGTAATTTGACGGTGCCGGGAGTTCCGACAGATCGGCCACCGACTACCGCATCGTAAAATTGCATGCTGCTGCCATCAGCATTTTGAAACAGTTCCGGTGTGGCGGCTAACGGCGCAGTTTCCCGTCCATCAAAAGTGGTGACTTGTTTAGTTTTTGCATCGTAGTAAATCAAAAAGGCGCCACCGCCTAAACCTGATGATTGAGGCTCGACTAAGCCAAGCATGGCTTGTACCGCGACCAGAGCATCGGCGGCAGAACCACCTGCTTTAAGTACTTGATAACCAGCATTTGCTGCGAGAGGGTTGGCTGCCGCCACCATGTAATCCTTTGCGCTAACACTGCTTTTGAAAACAGTGGCACTGGCCGCTTCGGGCGCGACTGAATCAGCTGCCTGTGAGGTGGCAAGTGCAACGGTTGTGACAAAGGGGGTGAAGAGGGCGGAGCTGATTAAAATAGCCAGAGCTTTACGTCTTAACATGAGAGGCGTCCTTCCTTATGGTTACCTTTAAACGTTAGTCATGTTCTACTCCGATATTTACCACTCTTCAAGGTTTCGTGCCCGGGATTTAGTTGTGTTATTTCATATGTGAAAGGGGTGGTGCGCTACGATTTAATACTTGTCGCATCACGAAGCTGGTAAATATACGTTCTTTTGGGGCGGTCTCTTAAGGCCGCCCATTTTTTACTTATAAAATTCAGGTTAATGAAAGTAAGGCATGCACCAGTTTCTCTGCATCGTAATAGGGTTCGCTTTTAGCGGTAACAAGCGGGATATCAATAATCCGGATATTTTTAGCCGCTAATTGCTGCTTGGTATTACTGTCTATCTGTGTAAAGCGGGCATCCATCATGATAATGTTGATGCTCTGATCATCACGCATATCAGGATGTTGGCTTTTCAGGTATTTCAGTAACTGTTGAATGGCTTGTGTCGTTGATATGCCATAGAGCTCCGGATCTTGTCCCAGATTAGGGATATAGACTTTTGGGCAGGTATTTCGTTGGATTGATTCAGTAACGCCTATGGGCAACAGATTGGCAAGGATGCTGCTATAGAAGCTGCCCGGAGGGTAGCAGATAAGATCCGCTTGCTGAATAAAGTCAGCCAGTTTACCGCTGACTCGGCACTGTGTCTGTTGATAGTTGTCCGGGTCACTGCTTAGACTGATATCCGTGATTCTGGATTCCAGTGGTGCCGCTTCTTTTCCGGTAATCCGGTGTTGGCCGACAATAGACCGCCCGTCTTCCAGATGCGCTGTTAAGTGCAGGCTCTCTTCTGTAATAGCGTGTACTTCACCTAATGTATTGATCAGTTTACTCAGCAGAAAAATAACCGGCTCGAGTTGCTGGTGGTGGGTAACATAACCACCGGCAATTAATAAATTACCAATACTGGCTCCACGCAGATCGAAGTGAGCGGGCATCTCATCGATGAAAAATTTTAATAAACTGCGTACCAGGTCTCTCATCGGCTGCTGAATAGCCAGAATGAGTGGGTGGATACCCTCAGCGATGCTGGTAAGTTGCAAGAACAAGTCAGTTTGCGCTGCAGACTCAGGTAGCCGGTAATTAAACAGTGCATAAATGGCGGGGTTACCTGTCACTGTTTCATCCGCCAGTGCGAGCAACCGGCTGCGTAGGTCACCAATCGCTGGCATATCAAAAGCATTGCGTAATTTGGCCGAACTGCCGCCTGAATCGAATGCTGTGACCAGGTGTATAGAGTTGTGCGTGTAATGCTTGAGGGTACGGCTAACTTGTTTAAGAGCACTACCACCTGAAAAAAACAGAACGCGAGGTCCCAGTTCAGGACTTTTTTGATAGCGGCTGATTCGCATGGGATCCGGTAATAAAGCCTGGCGCTGAATCAGGATCTTATTCATCTTAATAATCCTTAAAGAACAGAATAGATCTGCACTGTTGAAAAGCCATGATTATCAACCCTATATAGGGAATCTATGCTGAATACGTGCGCGGTTGATCAAAATAAAATCAACTGGGGCAATATAATAAGCGAACAACAGGTGATTCTCAGTAGTTATTTTCTGTTCTTAGTATAGCTTCAGTCTAGGGTTTCACTTTAGGCGTGCTACTATCGTAGATGAAGCGGGAAATATTTATGCGGCGTCTGACGAACGCTTTTCTGAATAGCTGCGGAACTAAACTTGAAAACTATATTGAAGTATCTGACCCTCGCGGGTCGTCCTTCTGGCATTAAAGAAAAAGATTTTCGTCGTTTCGTTATTGTGACCATGTTGAGTTTGTTTGCCGGGCTAGTCCATCTGGCGCTTATCCCGGTATTTCTTCATATTGGTGCAACCGAGATGGCGTTGGTTAATGTTGCCAGCGTAGTGGCGTGGGTTTATGGGTTATTTCTAAATGCTAAAGGTAGGCATGCGAGTGCTATATTACTCATATGTACTGAGGTATGGATTCATTCAGTATTAGCCGCTATGTATCTTGGTTTGGATGTGGGATTTCAGCATTATTTATGGGCAACTTCCGCTTTAGCTATTCTGAATACACGGCTCAATTTCTTTTATGCTTCTCTTTATAGTTTTTCATTTGTTCTGACGTTTGCCTTGCTCTACTTAGGATTTGGTGATGTTCAATATGACTATAAATACAGTGAATATCTCGGTGTAGTACATTTCGTTAATATTATGATTGCAGGCATTCCTTTTATTATTTCCATTACGGTGATCCGCTTAATAACGGTTACGCAAGAAGCCCGTATGTCAAAACTGGCTTCTCTGGATAGTCTGACCGGCTTATATAATCGGCGTATGGCAACTGAAATTGCTACTAAAATTCTGCATCAGGCTTCAAGAACCGGCGAATCTGTGAGCGTGGTTTTGGGGGATATTGATTACTTTAAGAAGGTTAATGATACGTTTGGTCACGCTGAAGGCGATCATGTGCTGTCTGAAGTGGCGTTGTTTTTTCGCTCGAAATTACGCGATGCCGATATCATCGCCCGGTGGGGAGGCGAGGAGTTTTTGATTGTAATGTTTGGAGTAGATGGCAAAACTGCTTGTAAAAAGATAGATGCGGTACGTCAGTCTTTCGAGCAGGAGATCAAGCTGGTAAGTGATGATAGTTATGTGGTTAGGATGAGCTTTGGTGTAGTGGAATATCAGTCCGGATTTACGCTGGGTGAATGTCTGAAGCGTGCAGATGATGCTTTATATTTGAGCAAACACCGCGGGCGTAATCAAGTAACTTTAGCGTCTGGTCCGGATACAGGTTAAGACTAACGCCCAACCCCGCATATTAATTGATTTGGTGTATAATCTTGCCACACTTAGGCTCAACCGAGCCATACCATGATCTAGAACCAGAGCAGTGGAGAGCCTCGTATGAGCGTTATTCGCCAAGACGATTTTATTAGTAGTATCGAAGATGCATTGCAGTTTATTTCCTATTACCATCCGCTTGATTTCATCAAAGGGGTGCACGAAGCCTACTTAAAAGAAGAGAATCCGGCCGCTAAAGATGCGATGGCTCAAATCCTTATCAATTCCCGTATGTGTGCCGAAGGGCATCGCCCGATTTGTCAGGACACGGGTATTGTTACGGTCTTTCTTAAAGTCGGTATGGACGTTAAATGGGATGCCAAAATGGGTGTGACCGACATGGTCAATGAAGGCGTTCGCCGCGCTTATCTGCACCCGGACAACGTACTTCGTGCTTCAATTTTGTCGGACCCTGCTGGTAAACGTCAAAATACCAAAGACAATACGCCGGCTGTGATTCATTACGAGATTGTTGAGGGTGGCGAAGTTGAAGTTCATATCGCAGCGAAAGGCGGTGGTTCTGAAAACAAATCTAAAATGGTGATGCTGAATCCATCCGACAGTATTGTTGACTGGGTGGTTAAAACTCTGCCTACCATGGGGGCTGGTTGGTGTCCGCCAGGGATGTTAGGGATAGGTATCGGTGGTACGGCTGAGAAAGCAGCAGTATTAGCGAAAGAGTCCTTGATGGGCTCTATCGATATCCACGAACTACGCGAGCGTGGTCCGAAGAACCGTATCGAAGAGTTGCGTCTTGAAATTATGGATGCAGTCAATGCGTTGGGCATAGGTGCGCAAGGATTGGGTGGTCTGACGACTGTCCTTGATGTGAAGATCATGGATTATCCAACGCATGCGGCTTCATTGCCGGTAGCGATGATTCCTAACTGTGCCGCGACTCGTCATACTCACTTTACACTGAACGGGAATGGTCCTGCGGTGCTTACGCCGCCGAGTCTTGATGACTGGCCACAAGTGACGTTTGAAGTCGGTGCTAGTACACGTCGGGTTAATCTGGATGAGATCACTCCAGAAGATGTGAAGGACTGGAAAGTAGGCGAAACGGTTCTGCTGAACGGCAAGATGCTAACCGGCCGTGATGCAGCGCATAAGCGTATGATCGAGATGCTGAATAACGGTGAAGAGCTTCCGGTTGATTTGAAAGGTCGCTTTATCTACTACGTTGGTCCGGTTGATCCTATTGCTGGCGAAGTGGTGGGTCCTGCCGGCCCAACAACAGCTACACGTATGGATAAATTCACCCGTCAGATTTTGGAAAGTACCGGCTTGCTGGGTATGATTGGTAAGTCGGAGCGTGGCCCTGTTGCTATTGAGGCAATTAAAGACAATCAGGCCGTTTACCTGATGGCAGTGGGCGGTGCGGCGTACCTCGTTTCTAAAGCGATTATCGGTGCTAAAGTACTGGCATTTCCAGAGATGGGGATGGAAGCTATCTATGAGTTTGAAGTAAAAGATATGCCAGTGACAGTGGCTGTTGATACGAATGGCCAGTCTGTGCACAACACGGGTCCGGCGAAATGGAAAGATATTATTTCTGCTAAGCAGGTCTAACCTCACTCGTCTGAAAAGCGGTCTCATTCGGGCCGCTTTTTTATTCTTTATTCGGTCTCGCTGTTATAAATACAATTCCCCCCTTGTAATTGAGCTTTGGAAAGCGCTTTTAAACTTTTCAAGACGACTGCATCCATGCTGGCATTTGGCGATGATTGGCTGGTCACATGAAGCGTTGTGATACCTGCGCTGACTGTAATGAATTTAGCCGAGTCCGATCCCGTATGCTCAATTTGTAAATCTTCAATATCTTTGCGTATTTTTTCCGCTATAGAGAGAGCAATATGATTCGGTGTGATGGGCAGTAAGATGGCGAATGTGTCATCGTCATAGCGCGCCACTAAATCTCGGGTTTTGCGTTTATGGCTTTGCAATATAGGACTGATACGTGCAAGTAACCAGTCACCCCTCTCGGGACCAAACGTATCAATGAAACGTTTGAAATAATCGACCTCTATCAGAATTAAAGAGAGCGGTGTGTGTTTTCTAAGACTTTGCTCCCACTCTAATTGTAATGTTTCTTCAAACATCCGATGGTTAGACAGGTCAGTGATATTGTCATTGCGATGCTCCATCCCGGCTTGATTCAGCATTCTTGCAACAAGCATGATGAAGACCAGACTGACACCGCCAAAAGCGGGTGCTATCGGCAGCCAGTAACCATAATGAACCGCGGCTACCGGTAGCATGAAGACACCGAGGCACGTCACTGTACTGATACGTCTGATCAGAGGGAAACGAGCTAAAAAGAACAAAATGCTATAGAGCAGCGAAGTCATCAGTACGGCATAGGTTACGCCCCAAATTGACAAAATAGGTGTTAGTAGGGTGCTGTTGCTGAGTGCGCTATAAAGGTTAGCCTGTATGGCTGTGCCCGAAAGCATCTCTCTGTTATTTTGATAGGGTGCGAGAAACTTTGGTTCCAATCCGGTGGCTTCTATTCCGACCAATACTGTTTTGTTGTCAAATGCATCAGTAACACTATTGTTTTCAAGTACATCAATAAAGCTATAGTGCTGAAATGATTTTGGATTTATTTGAAAGGGCACCAGAACTTCAAGGTCGCGAGTCCATTTGCTACTGATGCCAACGCGTGAAGCAGGGCTGCGTGTTCCCGGAAGAAAGCCTGAATACTGCGTAGAACCTTGTAGCACACTCAGCCCGAATGCTGGCCATTGTGGTGAGTCTATACCTGCTTTGAGATAGGAGCGACGAACATAACCGTCATTGTCAACCTCGATATCCACATGGCCGAGTTTACTACCTGAAATCGCTTTATTGCCCCTGAAAGGATAGATAAGAGAACCTCGCTCTGCAAAAATCGGCAGGATGACATTCCCATGTGTTGCGATCGACCGTTTGAGGGCGGCATCATCTGAGTCTGGGCTGGTGTCTGGTTCGACAAAGGCGATGTTGTAACCGATAACCGCTGCGCCGAGTGTGTTCAGCTTTTGAATCATCTCTGCATGCAGCGATCGTGGCCAGGGCCAGCGGCCTAACGCTTCAAGGCTTTTATCATCTATATCGATAATAACCAGATTATCCGGAGGCGGGGTCTGCTCTTCCTGGATGAAAAGATCATACAGGACATTTTCCAGGGTGTGATGTGCAGGCACAAATGCAATCAGCAGCACAAAAGCCTGACAGAGCAGAAAACCGATATCCTTCTGGCGAAACAGATTCATCAGGCGGCGCTCATCTCTTATAAGAAAATGGCGATAGTCAATACACTCCAGATAAACGCTGGAAGATAACTATCAACAGGCACTTCGACTTTTTGTGTGCCGGACCAGCTACCTGCGTAGTTGTCACTATCAAATCCACGTACGCGCATGTAGTAAGTTCCCGTGTCTGGTTTTTTGAAGGTCGCTTCGGCTGAAGTCACATTGAGTTCATCAACCAGATGGGTAAAGTCTTTGTCATTCGCCAGTTGTATCTGATAACGCTCGGAGAAGTCATCTTTTTGCCAGGCAAACCCTAATTCGGTTTTGCTGGTGGTTGCTTCCTGTAATTCTGGAGTCGCCGGTGTCGGGCGAACGGTGATCGTGTTTGTGTAACCGCCAGGCCCTGTTTTTTGGTTAGCGTTAATGCTGGTGACACGCCAGAAATAGGTGCCGGGGTCAGCAATGGGGACACTAATTGTTTGGCTGCTCAGAGTGACAGCTGGTTGAACTAGTGTGGAAAAATCTTCTTTTGCAGAAAGCTCAAACAGGTATTCTTTAGCTTCTTCTGGTTGTGCCCAAACAAAACTAACGTCGCCAGTGTAAACAGGGTCATTAGATAAAGGGGATTGGATTGTCGGTGGGAAAGGGCGGGCGTCGATAGAGAAGTGTTGTAATGACTCCAGCCCCTGAAGCCCATTGGTGTCAGATGCACGTACCATCAACCAATACTGGCCATCTGCCAGAGTCGCAGGGATGTTCAGTTTGGGTGGTTGCCCCAGGTTATCCAGCAGAATACGCTGGAACTCTGCCTGATCAGATAGTTGGCTACGATAGGAAGTCGCACCTTTGATCAGGCCCCAGCTGAGTCTGGCTGGCAGGTAGCGGATGGTATCAATAGCAGGTACAGCCGGAGCCGCTAATAAGCGTATTGGTTTTTGCGGTGGTGAGTTTTTTGCCGTCAAAGTACCAAAATTCTGGGGTACTTTTGTGCGACCAAGGGTGTTTTCTACATCGATTTTACCTTGTGTTACTTCTGTTGCTGTCAGGCTCTGGTCGGCACGGACACGATATACAGTACCGCGGGTAGTGGCAAAAGCAGAAGGTGTTTCAATAACGAAGCGAGATCCCGGGACTTTTTCGGGGTTGGCACGCACTTGTGCTTCACCTGCTTTGAGCAGGACTTCGATATCAATAACATTTTTCTTTGAACCAATGATACTTGCCTGATTGATGATGAATTCACTTTCAGGGTTGAGTAAAACCTGTGTGTTATCTTCAAATTTCAATAACACACTGGCATTGGTTCCGGTTTGGATCTGATCACCGACTTTTAACACCTGATCTTTCAGTGGTTGCCCGGACTGATCATCAGCGCTGATTAAGGTGACGGGGCCGGACACTTCAATCAGCTGAATCGTCGCCGGGCGCTGTTGTATCATGGACGTTGGTATACGTAAAATGGTGCCCGCCGCCATGAGGCGGTCGTTGTCTACATTATTCAGACGTTCAACTGTTTGCCAGCTACGCCAATCTGTTAATAATTCGTGAGCAATTTTCCAAATATGATCACCAGGTTGCATTTCATATTCCCAGACACTCTCTTCGGCGCGCGAAGCAGGGCTCATAAGCACGCAGAGTATGGTTATGAAGGTTACCAGTTTGGGTAATTTTGAACTATTTTTGACGACAAAGTTAAACATTTTACAGACCATTTGACGTATTTTGGCGCAATTATACCAGTCTTTAACCTCTTGACGACAGTCGTCAGCTCTGATTATTCATTGGCTATTAAGAATGTGGATTCTTAATTAGAGAAATTAGCGTTTTCTCAATGTCGTCCCAATCCATCGCTGTTTGGCTAATAATTTCCAGCCGGGAGTCTCTTCTCCAGGCAATTGGCTGGGTGGTGGTTTCATCTGCAGCGCGGTTATATAGCACACGCGCGTGTCCTATTCGAAACACTCCTTTTAAGCGCCAGGCAGCCTGCAGAGAATTAAAAAATGCGAGTAAATTGTCATGATCAAACTGATCATCGGGATGAAAAACCCATCCGCAGCTAAAGGCTTCCGGATGACTGCCTGTTCGTCTGACGGGTTTGCTCGGTTCTGCTAAAAAAAGTGAGGCAGGGGCTATGGATGATCTGTTTCCTTTATGTGCATCCGGGTAGCAGGCTGTCAGTTCAGTATTACGATGTTGATCTAATAGTTGAATTGGGAAATCACTTTGTATCGCTTGAACAATCTGCTGCTTTGGCGGAAACATTTGTTCAGAAAGTTGCTGAGCTTCGTCAACCTGATCCTGAGTGGCAAGATCGCATTTATTCAGAACAACAATATCCGCCAGGTTTAACTGATCAATAAAAGCCTGGTGTCGCAGTACTTCAGGTTGCCCTAGAACACGTGGATCAAGTAAGCAGATAATGCTTCGCAGTGTCAGAACATCACGGAATGATTCGCTTTGAAGTATGTCAATTAATCCTTCAGGATGGCCTAGTCCTGTCGGTTCTATAATGACCCGGTCCGGTTTAGTACGACGTATCAGCATGGCGAGGTTGATGGTTAATGCGGGTCCGAGAGCGCAACACACACAGCCACCGGCAATCTCTTTGATCTTTATACCAGCCTGGTCAGGTAACATACTTTCATCAATGCCAACCTGGCCAAACTCGTTAACGACAATAGCCCAGGTTTCATTTTCAGGTTTTTGTTTGATGAGTTGATTCAGGGCGGTTGTTTTACCAACGCCAAGGAAACCGGTAATAATATTGGTAGGGATGTTAGATAGCATGAAAGAAGTTCACGATGTTATAAAATAACAATTCTCGGCGATCATGCTATTGAATACAATCCTTATTCGGTCATGTTACTGCTCTAATAAACGTTTTTGGGCAGCTAAGTACTCGGGCATCGGGCCAGTATCCTGAAATATTTCATCGCCATCTTCAACGCGAATGACTTTTTTACCAGGCACATAAGGCATTTTGGCTTCAAGCTCATTGAGCGCTTCATGAATTAATGTAGCGATTATCTGTTTTTCTGGAAGTTTATAGATTTCAGCTAACGCGGCTAATCGCACTACGTCTGCTTGATTTATCGATAAAGTTACTTCAGTTTGTTCACTGACTTTAGCGACATGCTCTTCCCATGATTGTAGAAGTTTGGATAGACTTTGGCTTCCCATGTAACCGCTCCTGAGCTTGATAATTGCAATAATAGTTGCAATATCAGTATAGCGCTAACGACTAAATTAGCTAAAGTTTTTTGGAACATCCTTACTAATTACCGGTGTTTAGTCAAATCTCTTTTATTTATAGTAGGGCTGCAAAATTTTTTGATGATTATAGGGGTAATGGATGGCTAAAGTTAAGTTTCTGGTAGGGTCTACTTATGGTAATGCGCAACAGATGGCAGATGAGGCTTCTGAGGAATTAAATCAGTTAGGACATCAATGTGAAGTGTTTAACCATCCTTGCATTGATGATGTCATCGGCGAAGATACAGACGTGCTTATTATCTGTTCAGCAACGATCGGAGAAGGCGATATTCCTGATAATTTGTTGCCTCTTTATTCCCAGTTAAGAGATCAGAGTCCGTTATTGCCTCATGTGAAATACGCTGTGATTGCGTTAGGTGATAGCTCTTATGATAATTTTGCGGATGGCGGCCGGCAGATGGATGAACTGATGCATGAGCTGCAAGCTGTCAGTGTGCAGGAGATGTTATTGATCGACGCGTGTGAGACGCCAGATCCCGAAGAGGCTGTCCTAGAGTGGATCCGCTTATTGCATCCTAAACTCTAACCTAAGGGTGATCCACGATGTGTTGATCCAGCCATAGCGTGAGTTCTGCTGCAGGAATAGGTCTGCTGATTAGGTAGCCCTGTAACTGATCGCAGTTTTGGTTTCGCAGGAATGCTTTTTGTTCTTCTGTTTCAACCCCTTCTGCGCAGACACTGAGGTTTAGACTGTGACTTAAAGCAATAATCGCCTTGGCGATAGCTTCATCGTTCGGGTCGTCGGGAATATCCCTGACAAGTGATTGATCTATTTTTACCTTCTGTACAGGAAGCATTTTAAGGTAACTCAGTGATGAGTAGCCTGTTCCAAAGTCATCCAGGGCTAAGCGAACGCCGAGATTGCGTAATTCATTAAGGACAGGTTGCGCGGCATCATCGTATTTCATGACAATATTTTCGACAATCTCCAGCTCTAGTTGATCAGGATCCATATCATATTTGCTAAGAAGATCGGTGACGGTGCTAACCAGGCTATGGTTAAGAACCTGCTGGCCGGCAATGTTGACTGCAATACGAAATCGAGGGTACCCCGCTTTTTTCCATGCCGCCGCCTGAGCACAGGCTTGTTCCAGCACCCAGTCTCCTACCTGGTTCATCAGACCGATCTCTTCAATGATTGGCAGAAACATCCCGGGGGGCATTAAGCCATCCGTTGGATGTTGCCAGCGTAGTAGTGCTTCGACGCCTGATATTTTTCCGGAGACTGCATCTATTTGTGGTTGGTAGAATACCCTGAACTGATCTAAGGCTAAGGCTCTTCGCAGCTCAGGCTCTAAACGCACCCATTGTTCAATAACGTGGGTTTGTTCGGGCTGATAAAATGCGTAATTATTACGCCCATCATCTTTTGCCTGATGCACGGCAGCATCCGCATTTTTAATTAAGGTTTCACTATCAAAGCCATGCTGCGGATATAGCGTAATGCCGATACTGGCAGTGGTGAAAAAATTATGCCCATCCAGATCAACGGCCGTTTCTAATGCACTTACGATCCGCATTGCGACACGTTCGGCTTCGCCTTGATGGGGGCAGTTCTCAATCATGATGGCAAATTCATCGCCGCCCACGCGTGCCAAAAGGTGACTGTCGGCAATCACGTTGCGCAAGCGACGAGCCACCTGAATCAGCAGTTGGTCGCCTGCCTGATGTCCCATGGTTTCATTAACATGTTTGAAGCGATCAAGATCTATCATTAATACGGCAGTATGCTGATCTTCCAGATTATGTTCTATTGCATGATCCAGCAGTACTTTATAAAGTTGTCTGTTAGGCAGGTCTGTCAGCGCATCATGTTGGCTCATGTGGCGAAGTTTTGCTTCTGATTCCTTAATATTGCTAACATCTGCAGACACGCTGACGTAGTGGGTTAATTCACCCTGGTTGTTTAAGACAGCATTGATATTCAGCCATTGAGGGTAGATAGCACCGTTACAGCGGCGGTTCCATAATTCACCTTGCCAGAACCCTTGTTTTTTAATGGTGTCTTCAATGTTATGAAAAAAATTAGCTTCATGGCGGCCAGAACTTAATATCGATGGGGAGGTGCCGATAAGCTCCTCCCGTGAATACCCTGTCATTTCACAATAGGCACGATTGACATCAACAATCAGGTTGTCTTTGTCGGCGACCATAATGCCTTCATTGGTGGAAGCAAATGCGATACCGGCTAGTTCAAGGCGTGCATTGGCTTCTTTCTCACTGGTGATATCCAGAACAATGCTGTTTATCCGTTTGAGACTCTTCTGTTCGTCCCATTCAGGAGTGGATGCCAGGTGTATCCATTTAATCTTGCCAGTTGCATCTCTCAGGCGGCATTCCATTGTCCATAGCGAGTCATTATGTTGCTTGCTTTGTAACGCAGACTTAATGGTGGCACGGTCATCTATGTGTAAACGTTTCCAGACCGGGTTGAAGTGTTTACGTGCTTCTGTCGATTCTATGCCGCAAAGTTTTTTGATACCTTCGCTGACATAGGTAAAGAAAGGTTTGTTGTTAATGTCGAACTCAGTTTGAAGAACCACTCCCGGTATTGATGACGCTATATGGGACAAACGTTGCTCTGAGTTTTGCAGATTCGTATGGCTCACATGACGTGAGATGGCAATCCCTGCAATGTGTGCTGCGCTTTCCAGTAACCGGGCATCAAAGGTGGAAGGGCTTCTTGGATATTCGCTGGCAATGGAAATGCTTCCTATCGCTTTATGCGCTGATTCATGCAGGGGGTATGACCAGCATGCACCGATGTTATTGGTATAGGCGAGTTTTTGGTAATGCCCCCAGCGGCTATCAGTCTGAGTATTGATGACAAAAACAGGCTGGTCTGAAAATACCGCAGTGCCGCTGGACCCGGCATTAGGTCCGGGTGCCAGACGGTTGAAAAGTTCTGTATTTTCTTCTGAAATGCTGGGAGCACTGAGCAGATCTAAATATCCCCGATTATCCAGAATCATAATGAATACCTGGCATGAACCGACAATCTTCTCTACTTCCAGGCAAAGTCCGTCCAGCACAGCTTTGAGCGGCAGATTAAGCGTGATTTTTTCCAGCAAATCCCGCTGCAGGATAAGAAGACGATTCAGATCCTGAACAGTGGGTTGGGAATCACTACTAGCCTGTTCAATTGAAGGGCTAGCTTTCAGATTGGTTAATGCTTCCATCAGTACTCACTGACAAAGTACTCCCCGGCAACAAAACAAATATTTTTGTATGTTAACTGCGCAGGGAGTACACAGATTATTTCAGTAAATAACCACGTGACTTTAAAAATTCAAGCATATGTGGTCGGGCTTCTTTTTTTAGCATCCCTGCTATTTGTTCGCTCCAGCTCATATCTTTATTGCCGCCACTCCGGGAATTGTAATATTCGCGGATGACTTTATCGTAATCGGCCAGTAGCTCAGAATCTTGAACGTTAGAGTATGAATCTTTTTTTAATACAACAGGTAAGGGTAGCCGGGGTTTGACTTCGGGAGTTTGATCCGGGTAACCAATACACATACCAAATACCGGATAAACCAATTCAGGAAGATCCAGCAGCTTGCTGACGTCTGCAATTTTATTGCGAATGCCACCGATATAGACAATACCCAAATCAACCGACTCGGCTGCGATCGCAACATTTTGCGCAAACAAGGCGCAATCTACAGTAGCGGTAATAAATTGTTCGGTAAAGCCGCTCAGCATCTCTTCGTTGTGCATGTCGCAGGCCAGCTCGTGACGCTTCATGTCGGCACAAAAAACCAGAAAGACCGGAGCGGTTTGTACATATTTCTGATTGCCGGCGTATTCTGCAAGTTTTTCTCTTTTGCTACTATCTTCGACCTGAATCACGGTGCAGGCTTGAATGAAGCTGGATGTTGCTGCGGACTGGCCGCAGCTGATAAGTGTATTGATAGTTTCCTGAGTGACAGCATCTTTTTTGAATAGTCGAATAGATCGATGGTTGTTAAGCAGATCAATAGTTGGATTCATAAAACCCTCTGTTTAATGGTGGATGTAGATGACAAAGGTTAAAGTGATTCGTTTCTTCTGAATACGGGAACCAGAAGGAACAGTGTGTTGCCAAAAGTGCTGTGTTTGCCCTGATATTATCAACAGTGATTCTGAAGAGGGGCTGAATTCAATTTTTTTGGGCTGTAATCTGGCTTGCGGCATTATTGTTTGTCGGTTATTCATTAAGCAGCAGTAAGGTTGCTTTAGCCAGAGACTGAGCAATATCAATACGGTTGCTGGGATGTGGGATGCATTGGGTTGTGATGACATCTGAGACTTGCTCTAGTTGCATAAAAGCGTCGCCAGAAAAAATGCCATGTACACCAATACACACCGGTCTTTTCATACCTGCATGCTTTAAGTGCTGAATAGTTTCTAACATGGTGCGGCCACTGGATATAATGTCATCGACCAAAACCGGCGTTGCATCATGGTATTGTTCCAGTTGTGGTGATGATACTTCAACTTCTGTGTCGCCGTGACGAATTTTTTGTAATACCTGAAATGGCGCCCGGGACATCCGTGCTACTTCAGAAACCCATTGCTCACTTTCTGTGTCAGGGCCGATTAAAAGGGGCGCAGATATATTCTGTTTAATCCATTCTGCAATTAATGGTGCAGCGGGTACTACGGTCGATTTGAGGGTGTAAATTTCGTCAAGAGAGTGGTAGCGGTGCAGATGAGGATCCATGGTGACTAGCAGGTCCAGGGCGGCTGACAACAGTTGGGAAAAAGGCCGGGAGCTAACGCATTCGCCATGGTGGAACTGTTTATCCTGGCGCATATAGGGTAGATAGGGAGTGATAAGGCCGACTTGTTTGGCGCCCATCTCTTTCACCGTGTAAACCAGAAACAGCAGGCGTAATATTTTGTTGTCCGGTTGAAACAGGTTGCAATAGATGATGACATCCTGATCCGCGCAGTCACTATGGACACGCAGGTAGGACTCATCATCAGGGAACTTGCGCTGCTCCAGTTGACCTCTATTGGCGGCCATAGCCTCAACCAGTGCGTCAAACAGTGAAGGATCTGAGTCAAGATTAAATAGTATCGGTGGCATAATGGTTCTCTTTAACTCTCTGATGCTTTAGCTTTTTTTAGATCTCTGCCTTATCGATGCGGATGATAGTATGATGGTCTTCCAGGTACTCAACGGCATAATTTAGTTCGCCCGCGTTAGCAGCATGGATCGTCATGAGAATCTGATTTTCTTTTACATGCTCGCCCAGCTTTACAAAAAACTCAACACCTGCTTCAGGATCCGCCGGTGCGCCAGCTAGTTTTGCAACCTGAGCGAGCTGACGGTTATCAATTTCTGCTACCACGCCAGCATGATGACAAACCAGGCTGTACCGGTAGGGAGCAACAGGAGGCATGTGCAGACCGCCTTGTGCGTGACAAATGGCTTTAAACTTCTCCCATGCTTGTCCGCTTTCAAGAATATGCAGGGCTTTTTTCTTGCCTTCGCCTTTCTTCTCATGGCCGATCATTTCCAGCATTGCACCCGCCACCATGCAAGCGCGATTTTTCAAGTCTGCCGGTGCGTTGTGGGTGTTTTGCAGTACTTCAAGAATGTCATAGGCTTCAAGTGCAGGGCCAATACCTCTGCCCACTGGTTGAGATCCGTCGGAAAAGAGAACTTCAATATTAAGGAAGAGTTTCTTGGCGACATTATGAAAGCTTCTGGCTAATTGTTCAGCCGCCGCCGTGGTGCGTACTTTGGCTGTAGGGCCCACAGGGATATCGATTAATACATGTGTGGCCCCGGCGGCAATTTTTTTGGAAAGAACTGATGCAATAAGCTGTCCTTCGCTATCAATCCCGAGTGCCCGTTCAACCTGAATCAGCAGGTCGTCCGCCGGGCTGAGTCGCATTGACCCTCCCCAGGCCAGACAAGCACCTTCCTGCTTTACTACCTGGCGCATCTCTTCCTGAGATAAGCTGACATTGGTTAATGTTTCCATTGTGTCTGCTGTACCGGCAGGTGAGGTGATTGCACGAGAAGACGTTTTCGGCATGGTTAAACCGCAGGCCGCCAGAATGGGGACAATGATAGGTGTAGTGCGATTACCGGGGAGGCCGCCAACGCAGTGTTTATCAACAACCATAGGCAAATGCCAGTCAATGCTACTGCCCGCCTTGATCATGGCGTGGGTGAGTGCTGTAATTTCATCATTGTTGAGATGGTCATCCCCACAGGCCGTTACAAAAGCAGCCACATGCACATCGGCGTAGCGACCTTCAACGATATCGTTGATAATGCTTTGAAAAGCCATTTCATCCAGCGTATGGCCATATACTTTCGCCCTGACATACGAGAGGGATTGAACGGGCTTTGGGTGTGATAACCATATTGAGTCTCTATCTTTTAATGCCAGCCGTCGCCATGCGGGTTCGGAAAATCCTATCTGACCTTTTGCAAGCAGATCACCGGTGACGATATTGAGTGTCGCAATGGCGTGTTGCTGATCGGATAAAACCAGTACGCGGGACATGGCCGAAAAACCTTCTGAGCGACACACAGGGCAGTCTGCTCTGAGATAGATGATCAGTTCATGATGACTATCTATGCCAAGGCGTAATGCTTTTAGGGGGGCCATACGTTCGGGCGTGAAATGCATCAGCAACAAACTCCTGTGCTTCGCAGACTGTAGGACTTAACACGGACCGACGACCGGCCAGACCCGGCAACCTGTTAAGTTTCTTTTATTTTATCATAGCTATAAATGAAGCAGGTATCAGGTCGTCAATATAAGCCTGCCAAGATAATCTATTTATCAATGACTCTTTCAACCAAGATTGGATGCCTGAATCGGTTTTAAGCTGTTATTATTACTTCTCGTTTTAATCTGACAGGAATCTGTAAACAATGGAACGTCGATATCGATTGCTGCTGGCTTGCCCCGACAGAGTGGGTGTTGTGGCTATGGTCAGTAACTTTATTTCGAGTCACGGCGGCTCAATAACCGATGCCAATCAACATTCAGATCCGTCGATCGGTTGGTTCTTTATGCGAGTGGAAATTATTGCCGGCTCTTTGCCTTTTGGGCTGGATGCGCTAAGAGATGCATTTTTACCTATTGCTCAGTCTTTTAAAATGGAATGGCAGATAACTGATTCGAATCAACCCAAACGTGTGGTGCTGATGGCCAGTCGCGAATCTCATTGTTTGGCCGATCTGCTATATCGCTTCCATTCCAAAGAGTTGTTTTGTGATATTCCTTGTGTGATTTCTAACCATAATGACCTTAGAACAATGGTGGAATGGCATGATATTCCTTACCATTATGTTCCGGTGGATAAAGACAACAAACAAGATCACTTTGATACGATCAAATCACTGATCAATGAGTATAAGGCGGATGTTATTGTTTTAGCGCGCTATATGCAGATATTGCCGCATGAACTGTGTGAGACATATCCTCATCAGATCATCAATATTCATCATAGTTTTTTGCCTTCATTTGCCGGAGCTAAACCTTATCATCAAGCACATGATAGGGGAGTGAAATTGATTGGAGCGACCTGTCATTACGTAACGCAGGACCTGGATGAAGGTCCGATTATTGATCAGGATGTTATTCGCATCAGTCATCGTGACCAACCAGGAGATATGGTTCGTTTGGGGCGTGATGTGGAAAAAAGTGTATTGTCTCGTGGTTTGCGCTGGCATCTGGAAGACCGGATATTAGTGTGTGGAAATAAAACAGTAGTATTTAACTGAAATCGATATATGTTGTCTGCCCGCTGAACTACTATATAAATAAAGGAAGAGTAGGATGGGCAAGGAAGTGTTGATATCAGATTGGAGGATGTGGCATGTTAAAATCTGTAAAAGTTCAGGATTATATGGCAACAGGGTTGATAACTTTTCATCCTGAGACCGATCTTTTTGCAGCGATCAATAGCTTCCTGAGATATAAGATTTCAGGCGCACCAGTGACCAATGAACACGGTGAGTTGGTTGGAATTATATCGGAAGTCGATTGTCTTAAAGCGATTTTGACGCTGACCTATCACGAAGAGGAGGTTGGCGGAACTGTAGGGAACTATATGACTCCCAATGTTCAAACGATTGGTCATGATGCGAATATTATTGAAGTCGCAAGAATTTTTATTGATAAAGGGCGACGCCGCTTACCGGTAACGCGTGAAGGCAAGCTGGTTGGGCAGATCAGCCGGAGTGATATTTTACGTGCTGTAGAAGAGTTCGCACAACATACGTAATGTTGAGTATTAGCATCATCGGTTGAGGGTTGCTGCTCAGCATCAACCCTTATTTGGTATTTGAATGTCGATTACGATTCCTGAAAAACCGTTGTTTGTTTATCCCTCGCTGGCACGAAAGCTAGGTGTGGAAGCCGCGTTACT
>NZ_JBFIIH010000062.1:0-22385 GCF_041601355.1 Neptunomonas sp. | reverse complement strand
TATAAGTTAATGGTATTGAGAATTATACTCATCCGCATTGACAGCGAAGCTCTAAACGATAATAATTCGCGTTATCTTTTAACCGATCTATTCCAGATGCGATCTTTAATAAACAAGTAGGGTATAAACCATGTTGCGTAAATCTCTGTTTGCTCTTGCCACACTCTCGACAACCCTCGCCTTTAATCCAATGGCACAAGCGGAAGAAGTAAACATCTATTCTTATCGTCAGCCGTTTTTGATTGAGCCTTTATTAAAAGCATTCACAGAACAGACCGGCATTAAAACCAATGTGGTTTTTGCAAAAAAAGGGTTACTCGAGCGTCTCGAACACGAAGGCCGCAACTCACCGGCGGACATCCTGTTAACTTCCGATATCGGCCCCCTGTTTGACGCGACAGAAAAAGGACTTTTTGCGCCATTATCCAGTGATATTGTTAATGCAAACGTACCCGCCCAATTCCGTGATCCTGAAGGTCGCTGGGTTGGTCTGACATCGCGTGCCCGTTTAATTTACGCATCTAAAGATCGTGTTAAAGACGGTGAAATCACCTCTTACGAAGAACTCGCTGATCCTAAATGGAAAGGCCGTATCTGCACACGAAGCGGTAAGCATACCTATAACCTTTCTCTGATTGGCAGCATGATTGCTCATCACGGCGAAGAGGAAGCAGAAAACTGGTTAGGTGCTGTTAAAGAGAATCTGGCTCAAAAACCACAAGGAAATGACCGCGCTCAGGTAAAAGCGATCAAAGAAGGCGTCTGCGACCTTGCGCTGGGCAACTCCTATTATTTTGGACACATGCTCACTAACGACAAAGAACCTGAACAAAAGACATGGGCAGAATCAGTCAATCTGGTTTTTCCTAATCAGGCTGATCGCGGTACTCACATGAACATTTCCGGTGTAGGTATCACTAAACACGCGCCACATGCTGCCTCGGCACAAAAGCTGATTGAGTTCTTAACAGAAGAAAACGCTCAAAAATACTACGCGAATTCTAACTTCGAATTCCCGGTGCGCCCAAATACGCCTCGTTCAGAATTGATCGAAAAGTACATGGGTGAGTTTAAAGGTGATTCAATTAACCTTCAGCAAGTATCAGCACAGCGTTCGGCTGCAGCAAAACTGGTCGACAAAGTTGGTTTTGATAATTAAGAGCTCCTGATTTTTATGCACACAGGGTTCTGATTGACTAATGCGTTAATGACTTTACTTTACAAAAACGATAGTCTTCGCGGCTATCGTTTTGTTGTTTTGGGCTAATGAAAACACATTCTATCCGTGCTCATAATACCACTGGCTGGTATATCAGTAGCTGGGGTGCCGCTTTACTGGTGGCTCTTCCTGTTCTATCCGTATTCTATCTGGCGCTTTTTCCGGAAGAAAACATCTGGCGACATCTCGCTGATACTATCCTGCCCGTCTACATCAGTACGACGCTGAAGCTTATGTTCGGTGTCGCGTCACTGTCGGTCATTATCGGCGTAACGACCGCATGGCTGGTGACCATGTGTCAATTTCCGGGAAAGCGTTTTTTCGAATGGGCGTTGCTGCTTCCCTTCGCGGTCCCCGCTTATGTGATCGCTTATATATACACTGACATATTAGAGTTCGCCGGACCCGTACAGGGGTTTCTGCGAGATATATTTGGCTGGCAAAGTGCCAAAGACTACTGGTTTCCAGAGATTCGCTCACTCTCAGGTGCGATTCTGATGCTCACCTTTGTGCTGTATCCTTATGTTTACCTGATGTCACGCGCTGCTTTTTTAGAACAATCCATGAGCCTGAAAGATGCCAGCCGATTAATGGGCTGTAACCCATGGCAAAGTTTTTACCGTATTTCACTCCCCATCGCACGCCCCTCTATTGCGGTAGGTTTAGCACTGGTTTCCATGGAAACACTCAACGATTTCGGCACGGTTGACTATTTTGCAGTGCAAAGCATGAGCGCAGGTATTTATGATACCTGGCTCAATATGGGTAATTTGGGAGGCGCGGCGCAAATTGCGACCATGATGATGATCTTTGTCGTCGTGCTTATCGCCCTGGAACGCATTGCCCGGGCCAAACAAAAACAATTTCACAGCTCAGACCGCTTCAAAGCGATTCAGGCTTATCCATTAAACCGTATCAGGAGCACGCTTGCCTTTTTAGCCTGCTTATTACCGATACTGCTAGGCTTTATCATTCCGGTAGGTTTACTCGTCAGCTACTCAGCCAGCCATCTGGATCAGTTTTTATCGACCGACTTTTTAGCTCACGCCAGCCACAGTTTTTTACTGTCTGGCGGCGCTGCCCTGTTATGTCTGACGCTAGCCGTACTGCTCACCTATGCAAAACGCTTAAACCCCAACCGCCTCGGACTGACTTCAGCCGTACGCTTTTCCAGTTTAGGTTACGCGCTACCAGGCGCTGTATTAGCCATTGGCGTGATCATTCCACTCGCTGCTTTCGATAACCGTGTCGATGCTTTTATGCGCGCACAATTCAACTTTTCGACAGGGCTACTATTAAGCGGTACTGTTTTTGCTGTGATTTTTGCTTACTGTGTTCGCTTTCTTGCGGTAGCCACCGGCGCCGTAGACAGCTCATTAAATAAAGTCACACCGACGATGGACATGGCCTCCCGATCACTTGGCATGTCACCCAGCAAAACACTGATAAAAGTTCACTTTCCTCTCATCAAAGGCGGTTTACTGACGGCGACGTTAGTTGTGTTTGTCGATTGTATGAAAGAACTGCCCGCCACCCTGATTTTACGCCCTTTTAACTACGACACGCTGGCCACCTATGTATATCAGTACGCCTCCGATGAGCAGCTTGAACAGTGTGCACTGGCAGCACTATTAATAGTGCTGGTAGGGATTATACCGGTGATACTGCTGAGCAAATCCATTACCGGGACACGCTCAGCGCATTAGGCAGTCGTTATTTAGGAATAAATCAATAAAGACTATATTTCTCTTTAACTTCTTTAGCTGTTTTCAATATCAAAGGATGATCGCGATATAGGTAGAGGGCCCGATCTATGGTGGCCTGCATCTTCACAGAGTCGCCTAGATAAGCATAGGCACGAATCAGGTCTACGAAAACACCTATATCAGGTACATGCTTGATATACACTTGTAACCACTCAACATATTCTAACGTTACACTGGTCCCCTTCGATAACTTCTCCGCTTCAGAAAAATGAGCTAATAATAGACGCGTTGCTACTTCAGAAAAATAAGGATGTTGTTGAATCGCGTTTAATTCTGCAAGTTTAGCTTTGTCCGAATAAAGCATATGAACTATACGGTTAGAGTAATATAAGGATGTAGTACAAAACCAAAGCACTACAAGCATAAGCATAATTGATAGCCCTCTGATTAGCGCCCCTGCTGCAAAGCTCACACGCAAAGGGTAAACCTTACTTCCCGATTGATTAAAAACGACAAACAATAGAAATAAGAACATCACCCAATGATAAGCCGATACATAAAATGGATGTTCAACTTGAGTATGAAGAGCAATAGGGAGCAATAATGCCGCCATCGCTCCTCCGCGCTGCCAGCCTAAACAAATTAGCTGACAAAGCACCGCAACAATTGCAAAAAGAAAAGCCAACAGCCCAACAGCACCACCTTCAATACCCCACAATAGCAACTCGTTATGCGGATGTGAAAACCAAAGTCCCAAATTAAATCCATCGGTTTTTAACTGATATTCAGCAGCTTTTTCATGAAACACTTGCTGAAAACTGCCAATTCCATGCCCTAACAACGGCTTATCTTTAATAATCTCCCAACTAATACGATAAACATCTTTACGAATATCCTGCCCTTGCCCACTCAGTTGCTCTATTTTCGAATAAGCACGCAGGGCTCCATCATTAATAATAAGCCCTGAACCACCACCTGCTAGCAATACCACAAGCATTCCTAACGCCCAACCGCGGCGTAACTTAAGCAGACTAAAGCGCGACAGTAGTATCAGTACCAACGCAGCACTTCCGCCCAATAGACCGACACGCGAGTCTGAACTCATCAACGTAAAAGTGGACAACAATAAACATATGAGGGGCAGCGATTTAACCCACACAGGCCGTCCACGAAAATCCGGCGAACTTATTAGATAAACTGATAAAGCAATGGCGGTTGCCATAAGGCTAGCCTGAACATTTGGTTGTTGAAACATACCAATGGATATCGGGTCGTCAACATTGGGTATAAAGTTGGATAGAAGAGCCCCTGGTAACAGCTGTATAACACCAACCAGAGCATGTAACGACAATGCGCCACACCAAACATACAAGCCGCTGTTAACATCTCGACGAGAAGTTTTAAATTGAAACAACCCAAAAAACAGCAAAAAACCTAACAGGATAGCTGATATACGCAACATCCAGGAAAGAGGCTGCTCCGTCCCGACAATAAATCCCGTTAACAGAATTAACAATGGCATCGCTAAGATCAAAACAAAGAAAGGAGGCATCCGAATTGTCTGCTGTTGCCACATCCTCCAAACAGCCAGAAGAATAACAAACGCTGTCGCCATCCACACTATTGAATTATGAGGAATAAATAAACCCTCGCCCCCCATATTCGGATGAAAGTAAAAAGCGGAAAAAAATAAAGCGATACATGCTGTAAAAAAGGGCCAGCGAGTCAAGAAGGGGGATGAAAATGAGAGGTGCAAAAAACACTCCTTATCAATAGCAGCCGCTCGCTTTGACATAGCAACTTACTGAATTAACTATAGTTGAATTAATAAGTTTAAATCATAGTCTATAAAATAGATTTTACGTTAGGCGGGAAAAACAATGGGCCGATGCACCGCAACTTCGATACCGACAACATCTCCGATTTTAAAGGGTAGCAACTCTCTTACCAGCGCCGATACCGCTCTGCCAGAGTCCAGTTGCAGACGGTAGCGTGTCGCTTCACCCATAAACTCGCGACTTAACACTTGCGCTTTGGTATGCGCTTCACTGTAAACCACCGGTGAAATATCTGCCGGACGGATGAAAAGCTTAACCGCTTGCTGTGGGTTTAGTGATAGCGGTTCGGCGAACTCAAGCAGACCCAGTTCAGTTTCAACACGCGCCTCTGCCAGACAAGTGCCATTAAACAGCTCGCCTTCACCGACAAATTTAGCTACCTGCACGGATTCCGGACGGTAATAAAGCGATTCGGCCGTACCCCACTGCTGCAACTTTCCGTCTGCTAATATACCCAGCACATCACTAATCACAAACGCCTCTTCCTGATCATGAGTAACCACAACCGCCGCAATTCCCTGCTGTTTGATAATATCCCGCACCTCTAACGACAGCTCTTTACGCATCTCTGTGTCCAGGTTTGAAAAAGGCTCATCCATTAACAATAAGCGAGGACGCGACGCCAATGCTCGCGCCAATGCCACACGCTGCTGCTGTCCACCCGAAAGCTCATGAGGAAAACGTTTTGACAGGTCAGGCAACCTCACCAGATCTAACATTGACAGAACAATCTCATTTTTTTCAGCCCGAGTTTTATTCTTAAGCCCAAAAGCGATGTTATCTGCGACGCTAAGATGAGGAAAAAGCGCATAATCCTGAAACACCATGCCCATCTGGCGTTTCTCAGGAGGAAGCGTTGCCGACGTGGATGAGACTTCCTGCCCCTGCATACGAATAGAACCCGCAGCAACCGGATTAAAGCCTGCCAGCGCACGCAACAAGGTTGTTTTACCACACCCGCTAGGCCCTAACAGGCAAGCGATCTCTCCCTCTTTAATTGCGAAGCTGACACCTTCGACAATCACATGGTTAGCATAGGCACAGGAAAGAGATTCAACCGACAGCAGTGAGGACATTAAAAACAACCAGATATATTAAAATTCAAAAACGTATGATAAATGAAAATAATTATCAGTTATAGCGTTAATACAACGGCGAACTCATACCAAAAATCACGCTAAGTCCCATTAGGAGCAACCAGACCAATAACACCCTCTCATGCAGGCTTTTTAAAGAAGTAATACTATGTAAAGCAAGCTTTTCATCCTTAGCTATGGCCTCACGGGCCGCCGCCACTAAGCCCGCATCCGAAAACCTACCCGATGTAATCACAGGCCATACCGCCACAGAATGACCACAAATATAATAGGTAAAGATCAGCGGAAATTGCATAGCTCGTCTTAACAGCTTAAAGAAGGCGGGCGTACGCTGGCAGTCATCACTAAAATCAAATACCAGTACGGCAAAAATCAACCCTACAGATCCTAGCATCCAGAACATTAACAAGGGTAAGAAGAAAAGATTAAACATTAAGACAACATACTTATCAAAAACCTCAGCCTCCAACGTCTCATCCGTTCCTATTTCATTTGAAGACAAGGCCAACAAGTCCGAAGCATGCAGATAAGCCGCCTCGGCATCCCCTCGCTGTACATACCCAATATACTGATCCAACATCCCCGTAGCGCTTGGCCTGACCACCAGATAAAAAAACAGCAGGCACTGTAATATCAGCGTTGCCAGCCCATATGCCACATCTGACAAAGTTATCAATACCCACTCTACAACCAGCGAAAATACACAAGCAATAATAAAACGCCCTAACCAATGTTGTTCGGAGCTGAATATTGACAATGGCCGGTACTGAGTGAATCTACGTAAAGCTAATACAAACAATATCGCAAGAAACTTCATACCTGCTCCTTCTTAGCATCTGGCTGATTAGTGCCTGGCTCATTCAGAGCTGATTCATTAAAGCCCGGGTCATTAAAGCATGAGTGATGATCATCACAGCTAGTTTCATCAGCAGCGCTAACCAACTGAAAAAAATAAGGCCAATTAAATGATTCTCCCGGATCAGTTTTTCGTCCCGGTGCTATATCAGAGTGCCCGACAATAGAAGATGTTGAGATAGCGGGGTAAGCAACCCGAATAGCAAACGTGACAGCCGCCAGAGCCTGATATTGTTGATAGGTATAGGCAAGATAATCAGTACCTTCCATCTCTATTCCGATCGAGAAGTCATTACAATTGACACGCCCGGCAAAACAAGAGACACCCGCATGCCAGGCACGCTCATTCAAATTGACGAACTGAATAACCTTGCCGCTTCGCGTAATCAGCAGATGTGCCGACACATTTAAGTCCGCTATTTCAGCAAAATAGGGATGGGCGTTAACAGGCAAGATATTTTGAAAAAAAGCTTCGATATAACCGTTTTCAAACTGCGCCGGGGGCAAACTTATATTATGAATCACCAGCAGCTCAATAGCGGCCACTAACATGTCTTGATTAAGAGAGCTTTCATTAGACGCTGGACGTGCGTTGTAATCAGGCGATGGACGCACATTATAATTAGGTGACGGGCACCATTGGCAGTTGGAGAGTAAGCCATTTTCAATTTTATACGTTGTTTTCAGCACTTAACCTACTCGCCTTGTTAGTATTGGGCTAAAATTGCCAAATGATTAATATAAACATTTTAGCATGCAATGTTTATACAAGCAGTCAGACAACCATTTATTCAAAACAGCCCGGAACACTATGTTAACTATCACCGACCTGAAACCTGTTATCTACGCCAATGTTACAGCAGCACTGACAGAAGATGTCGGTAGTGGCGACATTACTGCCCTGTTGATTTGTGAAACAGAGCAAGCAACGGCCCGCGTCATTTCACGTGAATCAGCAGTGATCAGCGGTACCGCATGGGTTGATGAAGTGTTTCGTCAGGTAGATCCCAACATGCAGATCCAATGGCAAATCAAAGATGGCGACCAAGTAAAGCCTGATCAGGTGCTGTTTACTGCTAAAGGGTCAGCACGATCTTTACTCACAGCAGAGCGTTGTGCGCTTAATTTTTTACAAACCCTATCCGGCACCGCCACTATCAGTCAACACTACGCGGATAAGGTGGCTAGCACTTCGGTTCGTTTACTCGATACCCGTAAAACCATCCCAGGTTTACGTATGGCACAAAAATATGCCGTCACTTGTGGTGGGTGCTACAACCACCGTATTGGTCTTTATGATGCTTTTCTGATTAAAGAGAACCACATCATGGCATGCGGCGGGATTAAACAAGCGATTGAAACCGCCCAGAAAACGGCTCCCGGTAAAAAAGTAGAAGTGGAAGTAGAAACACTGGCACAACTCCAACAAGCGTTAGATGCGCATGCAGACATCATTATGCTGGATAATTTTGCGCCAGAAGAACTCCGCGAAGCGGTTGCTATTAATAAAGCACTCGCAAACAGCGCTCAGGCTAAACTGGAAGCCTCTGGCAATATTACCGATGACACCCTACTCAATATTGCTCAAACAGGAGTTGATTACATATCGATAGGAGCGCTCACCAAACACTGTCGTGCCATCGATCTATCGATGCGCTTGATCTAACTGAAGACTCTAACCAAATAATCTAATTAAGAAGCGTCTGAACAAGGACTATATAGTGCAAAACGATCCTTTTATAGACGGCTTAAAAGATCGCCTACCGGATGACCTGAAGGAATCCTTCACCCAAGAGCAGCTCGCCGCGCTTAAAATTGCTTTTGGCGCACGCAAGTGGGGGCAGCACTCTATTGATCTGCGAGGTACCCTGAAATTCTGGCGCTGGCGCTATTATTTTGTTTTCCTGGCAGGGCGAAATAAGCGGGATCTTTCTCGACGCGAACAAGACCTATCCCGCATAGCCACCGCCTTTGCAGTGGCTTCGTTTTTGTTATTTGCAACAATCCTAGGGCTGATAGTTCTGTATCTGATCAAATCAGCACTGGGGATTGATATATTCCCCAATTACTCACTCGGTTTGTGGGGATGGTTTAAAAGTCAGTTCTTGATGTGAGTATATTTCAGCCACCGCCTGACGGCGGCTGAATTCAATACGCTGAGAATTCACTTTTCTCAGCTTATGCAAACTTCACTGATGAACATTCACTTACGGACACTCCTTTTACGAGCATCTCTTTAGTGACACCTTTATGGGCATCTTTTTTACAGGCACTTAGCTGAACCAAGCAAGCCCCAATCATCAGACTTCTGAATCTTAACCACATCGTAAATCTCAATCAGCAAACCCGACACCGGCAACGAACGTCCTGTTAGTAATTCACAGGCTTTATTAGCCGCCACATCACCGCTAATCCCGTCAGGAACGATACCTAATGCGAGAATTTTATCGTCACTCCACCACACAGGTCGCGCAGGGAACAATGGATCATCCAGCAAAGTCTGCTCAATCAGTAATTTAACGTCTGGTGGAATGAGTTGTTTTGTTTGATTGATGTAAAGAGTAACCGCTATAGAAGCAGCGATAAGGAGGATAATTATTGTACGCTTCATAGAAAATCAGACCAACCTAACGTGAGTAATCAATAAAAGATAATACTTTGAAGTTAGATAAAAACAAAGAATAAAAGATTCAAAGCTGTTGATAAAAAAGGAAATACTTAATGTATGAGGATAATCGCTAGGTGGGATATTTCTACTTTGCTAAGGCCAGCGCAGTATTACTTGAGCAAAAAAAACCCGCTATCATCATAGCGGGTTGATAATTATAGCTTTTATCGGCAATTACTTGGACGGAATGTACCGTCAACGCTACCACCATTACAAGTCCACGTAACGCCACCACTAGCTGCTGTTGGCGCCAGAATGATAGTAGCACCAGATGTTACTTTTCCATTATATGTTACTGTTATCGCACCAGAGGTACCAATAGCCACACTATTGACTGCATTCCCAGTAATATTAGTTGATGCAGTCATTCCTGCACTTGCATTAGTCGTAGGAAAAGCTGCTTGTGAAGAATAATATTCAGTCACTGCTGTTTTTGCTGCTGCAGCCAACGTCAAGCCTTCAGTCACATGTGCTCTTTTTGTGTAATCCTGATACGCAGGCAATGCAATCGCTGCCAGAATACCGATAATCGCTACTACGATCATCAGCTCGATCAATGTAAAACCCTGTTGTTTTTTCATGTTTCTCATGTGTGCTTCTCCAGCGACTTTTCGATAATTAAAAGTAATATTTAAATTGGTGAATCCGTATTTCCTTGTATCGGTACCTTGTATAAGAAGTACTTACTGACCAGTGTAGACCAGCTTTTCCTAATTTCCACAGAGGCAAGTAAAAATTTACTAAATCTAAAAAATCAATTTATTCTTTTAATAGTAATTTAGTTTGTGCTGTTGCGGCCTGAATATTAGCCTATAATTATTAATGACTTGTGAATGGGTTCAATTTAGATTTAAAGCCAAATAAAAGGGAAATGAATTCAAGCCCCCACAAAATAACCGAACAGGTTATCAAAGAATAATTATGGATAAAGGAGAGTACATGCAGGTTCAGCAACCTTTAAGCGGCCTAGCCAGAAGACTGGTTAAAGACGGTGTATTCTCTGCGGATGTGGCCCGTAACGCGATTGAAAAAGCGCGGGCTTCTCAAAAACCTTTTATCAGCCACATCATAGATGAACGACTAGTGAGTGCACATCGTGCTGCCAGCGCAGCTTCAGATGAATTTGGTTTACCTTTGCTGGATCTCAACTGTGTCAATACTGATACTATTCCGCAGGGCTTAGTCGCTGATAATCTGATCTCCAAGCACCATGCTATTCCGTTAGTAAAACGCGACAACAGGCTCTATGTCGCGCTGGCAGACCCGACAAACATCCAGGCTTTGGATGAATTTAAGTTCCATACAGGGATTACTACCGAAGGGGTCATAGTAGAGGAAGATAAACTCAAACAGTTTATTGAAGCATTCCTTGATGGACAAGGCTCTGCGCTTGAAGAGCTTGAGGATACCGACCTCGATTCGCTGGAAATTGACGATGGTAGCGCCAAGGAAGAAGAAGAGCAAAGCAGTGAAGATGCCTCCAAAGATGCTCCCATTGTGCGCTTTGTAAACAAAATCTTACTCGACTGCATCAAAAAAGGCGCATCCGATATTCACTTTGAGCCTTATGAAAAAAGCTACCGTATCCGCAGCCGTATAGATGGTATCTTGCAGGAAATTGCCAAACCACCTAACAACCTTGCCAAACGCTTATCGGCGCGCTTAAAAGTCATGTCACAGATGGATATCTCCGAGAGACGTATGCCACAGGATGGCCGGATCAAGATGAAGATATCTAAAAACCGCGCCATTGATTTTCGTGTTAACACGCTCCCTACCCTTTGGGGTGAAAAAATAGTACTGCGTATTCTCGATCCTTCCAGTGCCAAAATGGGGGTTGATGCACTCGGCTTTAGCCAGGTGCAGAATGATCTGTACATGAGCACTTTACACAAACCACAAGGAATGATCCTGGTTACCGGCCCGACTGGTAGTGGTAAAACGGTAACGCTGTATACAGGCCTCAATATACTTAACACACCTGAATTGAATATTTCTACCGCGGAAGATCCTGTTGAGATAAACCTTGAAGGAATTAACCAGGTGCATGTAAATGCCAAAGTCGGTTTAACCTTTGCCGAAGCATTACGCTCCTTCCTGCGACAGGATCCGGATGTGGTCATGGTCGGGGAGATTCGCGACCTTGAAACCGCTGAAATCGCAGTAAAAGCCGCGCAAACCGGCCATATGGTACTTTCGACACTGCACACAAACAGCGCGCCGGAAACGCTCACCCGATTACGCAATATGGGTGTCGCATCGTTCAACGTGGCTACTTCTGTCAGCTTAATTATTGCTCAACGCTTGGCACGCCGTTTATGCGAGCCTTGTAAACGCGCTTCGTCTGTACCAGAAGCAGCATTAATGGAAGAAGGCTTTACCCCTGAACAGATGCAGAATATGACGCTGTACGAAGCCAATCCTGACGGCTGCGCTAAGTGCACACGTGGATATAAAGGCCGCGTAGGTATTTATGAGATGCTACCTATGACCCCTGAAATAGCAGAAGTGATTATGAATAATGGCTCCTCTATCGATATTATCCGTATTGCCCGCGAACAAGGATTCAGACCACTTCGCCAAACCGGACTGGATAAGGTGGCTCAAGGCCTCACCAGCCTGGAAGAGATAAACCGAGTTATTAAAACCTGATAGCAGAAAAAGGAACAGATAAAGATGGCAGCCAAACAAAAAAAATCCGTTACTTATAGCTGGCAGGGCAAAGACAAAAGCGGCAATATAAGTAAAGGTAAAATTGATGCGACCGATATAGCAACTGCAAAGGCACTGCTGCGCAAACAAGGCATTCTACCAAAAAAGGTGGCTAAGGAATCCTCAGGATCCCTGTTTAGTGATAAAAGCAAACCCATAAAACCCTTAGATATTGCCTATTTCACCCGACAAATTGCCACCATGATGCGCGCGGGTGTACCTCTTCTGCAGGGGATGGATATTGTCGCTAACGGCGTTGAAAAAACCAAAGTCAAAGAACTGATTCACGACATTCGCGCGTCCGTGAATGGCGGTCAGGACTTTGCCGCCTCACTAGCCGACCACCCTAAATACTTTGATGAACTTTATTGCAGCCTGGTAAGCGCCGGCGAACAATCTGGTGCCCTGGAAACCATGCTTGACCGTATTGCTACTTATAAAGAAAAAGTGGAATCATTAAAGAAAAAGATTAAAAAAGCGATGACCTACCCAGCCGCGGTGTTAGTAGTCGGTATTATTGTTTCCGCTATTCTGCTGGTCAAAGTAGTGCCTCAATTCGAAAGTGTCTTCTCAAGCTTTGGCGCTGAACTACCTGCGTTTACACAATTTGTAGTTGGACTATCTGAGTTCGCTCAAACCTATTGGTTTATTGCACTAATAGGCATAATGCTAATCGGTTTTTCTTTTGTCAAAATGAAAGAAAAGTCTCAAAAATTTGCCGACTTTATTGATAGAGCGGTACTCAAACTACCTGTGTTAGGTGAAATATTACACAAAGCAGCCATTGCTCGTTTCGCGCGAACATTATCAACCACCTTTGCTGCCGGTGTCCCGCTGGTGAATGCCTTAGACTCCGCCTCCGGTGCAGCCGGAAACGTTGTTTATCGCACCGCCATTATTCAAATCCGTAATGGTGTTTCTACCGGCCAATCCTTACAGAACGCGGTCACTATGACAGGTGTGTTTCCCAACATGGCGATACAGATGATCGCTATTGGCGAGGAAGCAGGCTCTTTGGATGGGATGCTCGACAAGGTCGCCAGCTTCTATGAAGAGGAAGTCGATAATGCAGTGGACAACCTTTCCAGCCTGATGGAACCGATGATTATGGCCGTGCTGGGCATTTTGGTAGGCGGCCTGGTTATCGCCATGTATCTGCCGATCTTCCAGTTAGGTAATGTCGTATAGCGAACCATCCATTATTGCAGGCATTGATTATGCCTTTATATAAATTTTTAGTTTGGTGATACAGACAAGATGACGACTTATTTAACAGGACTGATAACCTGGCTTAGTGCTGAACCACTGTATGCGGCAATGTTTACCTTTGTTTTCGCTTTATTAGTTGGCAGCTTTTTAAATGTTGTGATCTACCGGATTCCGGTAATGATGGAGCGAGAATGGCAAGAAAGCCTGATAGAAGAAGCGTTACCCGATAGCCAATCAGTTGATATCCATAGCACTGATAAAAAGGACGCTAAGGAAACCTTCAATCTGGCCACACCGGCATCCACCTGTCCCCGTTGCCAACATAAGATTCGCTGGTATGAAAACATCCCGGTTGTTAGTTATCTGTTTTTACGCGGCCGGTGCTCAGGTTGCAAAACCTCTATTTCGTTGCGCTACCCTGTCATAGAACTGTTAACCGCGCTATTGAGTGTTATTGCTGTAACCAAGTTTGGTTTCAATACTAATGGATTAGCTGCCGTATTTTTCACCTGGTGCTTAGTGGCATTAACCTTTATTGATATTGACCATCAACTACTACCTGACAGAATAGTACTGCCACTCTTATGGCTAGGCCTGCTGATCAACTCTCAAACTAGTTCTCAAGATAGCTTCACATCATTGTCTTCCGCCGTATGGGGAGCCGCTCTCGGTTATCTGATTCTCTGGTCTGTTTACTGGTTATTTAAACTTCTCACGGGTAAAGAAGGCATGGGCTATGGTGACTTCAAACTCCTGGCGGCGCTGGGAGCCTGGTGTGGTGCCACGGCTCTGCCTTTAATCATTTTACTCTCTTCAGTTACCGGTGTTATTCTGGCGGTAATCCTGATGTTATCGAGAAAACACCAAGCTCAAAACCCACTTCCCTTCGGGCCTTATTTAGCGATTGCCGGTTGGATAGCGCTACTCTGGGGTGATCAGATAACAGCAGCCTATCTTTTGATGTTATAGTGAATATTGGTTTTTCTGAAAATTTTGAAACATCATTAAGTGAGTTTTATTATGTTAGTGGTTGGTTTAACGGGTGGAATTGGTAGCGGAAAAAGTGCGGCTTCAGCGCAGTTTGAAGCACTGGGCAGGCCCGTAATTGATGCTGATATTATTGCACGTGAAGTCGTGGAACCAGGCGAAGCGGCATTAACCAGGATTGTTGAGCACTTTGGCCCGGCTATATTAGCCGATAATGGAACGTTAAATCGCGCTCACTTAAGAGAAACCGTGTTTTCAGACACCAAATCTCGTGAATGGCTTGAACAATTACTCCATCCTATTATCCGCCACCGCATTATGGATAAAATAGAAAGTTACCAAGATATGACACCTTTTGTCATTCTTGCCTCTCCTCTGCTACTGGAAACAGATCAGCATAAAATGGTTGATCATGTCGTTGTTATTGATCTGCCTGAAAATCTACAGGTTGAACGTGCGGCATCCCGCGATGCTAATAACGAAGAGCAGATCAAACGTATTATGGCTGCTCAACTTAGCCGACAAGCGCGGCTTGATCTAGCCGATAGCGTGTTAGAAAATAGCAGCACCTTAGACAACCTGAAAAATCAGATAAAACTATTGGATATAAAATTACGTGAATTGGCTGTTAACGAGTACCGCGTATGAAGAAGATTAAATGTCCGCAATGTGGCGGGCCATCCATTTGGGATGAAAAGAATAAATCCCGCCCTTTCTGCAGTGACCGCTGCAAATTGATTGATTTAGGTGCGTGGGCCAGCGAAGAGTATCAAATACCCGCTTCACCCTCTGTAGATGATCTTGATGACTATACTGAAGATGATTACACCCAGAATTCTTTATCTGGCTCTCTACCTAAGTCCACCAGGCATTAATAGCCGCGATACCTTGCGCCCCAATGTCAAACGCACGCGGTAAATCATCTGCGTGCATACCTCCCAGTAAAAATACCGGCAATGCAGTTTCTGAAATCAATTTTTCTGCCTCGAGCCAGCCGATGGCGGGTGTCTCTGGGTGGCTGCTCGTAGCGCTGACAGGAGATAAAGTGACGTAATCACACTTGAGCGTCACCGCTCGATTCAATTCATCAACAGAATGACAGGATGCACCCAAAAAGCGCCCGCTAAATTCTTCTCTGCCAGTAAGCGCCATTAAACGCGCTGATGTCAGGTGTAGTCCATCCGCGTTCAGGCGATTAGCCAGCTCAACCGAACAGTTTAGCGTCAGCAGTGCGCTTTTATTATCAAGAGCCTTGTGACCAGCAGCCTTAATAATGGATTCTTTTTCTATAGTGGCATTTGTCGAGGCTTGTATAGCGGCCTTTATAGCAACAGCCCAGCGATAATAATCATCGTCTGTCAACTGCTTCTGCCTTAGCATTACCCATTGCAAGTCATGCTTATCAATCGCTGCTTTGATACCGCCAAGACACTCTGATAAAGACTCACAGACTGGCGTGATTAACGCTTTATCTGGCAAGAGTACCGCATTAAGAATAGGCTTATTTGCCGCAGGAAAAGCGTAAGAATCCAGTTCGTTAGCCGGTACCCAGCAGACTTCCTGCCCCTCTTTACCCCAGGCCGTCCCGGCAAAAGCAGTCACTCGGAATACATCTAAAAACACAGATTTATCGGCGTAATGATAAGGAACCTGAATCAGAGGCTGACTCTCGGTTACCTGAATCCCGACTTCTTCATCAAGCTCGCGAATCAAAGCGGCGGCGGGCGATTCTCCCGATTCAACTTTTCCGCCGGGGAACTCCCACAATCCGCCCTGATGTTTATCATCAGGACGTTTTGCGAGGAAAATATTACCCAAGCCGTCTTCTATAACCGCCGCCGCCACATGAATGATCATCGATTAACTACGGTAGTCTGCGTTAATAGTGACGTACTCAGTTGAGAGATCGGTGGTCCATACTGTCTCGTTGATCGTGCCACGATTCAGTACAATTTTTATCAGAATATTTTCCTGACTCATGACCTTTTTTCCGGCTTCTTCTGTGTAACTGTCAGCTCGTCCACCCTTTTCAACGATACACACTTCATCAAGATAGATTTGCAAATTATCCAGCTGCAGGTTTTCAATACCTGCCCTTCCGACCGCGGCCAGGATACGCCCCCAGTTCGGGTCACTGGCAAACAGTGCAGTTTTCACCAGCGGCGAATGTGCGACGGTATAAGCAGTTGCCAGCGCTTCTTGCTGTGATGCAGCCTGTTCGACCCGAATGGTTACCAGCTTAGTAGCGCCTTCACCGTCTTTAACAATAGCCAATGACAATTCCAGCATCACCTGATGCAAAGCGTCTTTGAACAAGCGATACAGGGTGTCATTCTCTTTTGTAACCTCTGCACCTGACTTACCAGTCGCAATCAGCATACAAGAATCATTCGTCGAGGTATCACCGTCTATGGTAATGCGATTAAAGGTTAAATCTGCCGCTTCAGTTAACAACGCCTGAAGCAGTTCTGCACTCACAGCGGCATCCGTTGCCACAAAACCCAGCATGGTCGCCATATTAGGCATAATCATGCCTGCACCTTTGGAGATACCGGTTACCGTGATGGTTTTACCTTCATAAACAAACTGAACACAGGCTCCTTTGGGGCGCGTATCTGTTGTCATGATTCCTTCTGCCGCTTCTGCCCAGCGGTTTTCATCCAGACTCTCTAATGCATCAGGCAAAGCAGCAACGATTTTCTCAACAGGCAACGGCTCACCGATAACACCGGTAGAGAACGGCAAGATGTCTTCTTTCTTAACCTTAAGCTCAGTACTCTCAGCATGAGCAGTCGTAGCGACTTCGGCCAGCGCTGTACAACAAGCATAGGCATTCTTCATGCCTTTCTCACCCGTTCCTGCATTCGCGTTACCCGTATTAATCAATAGGTAACGATTTTTTCCCTGCTTTAAGTGCGCTTTAGAAACAATAACGGGCGCTGCACAAAATGCATTTTTGGTAAAAACACCCGCGAGTGTTGCCTTCTTAGCGATTTCTATAACAACCACGTCTTTACGGCCAGGTTTTTTAATGCCAGCAGAAGCGATGCCCAAACGCACACCGCTTACAGGATGAAGTACTGGTAATGTTGCCGGTCCTACTGCCATGTTATTTTCCTCTCAAAGAAACTCTTAACCAAACTATTAATAAAATTATTAATAAAACCAATAAAACTACTAAAACTACTAAAACTACTAATAAAACTCTTAACAAATCTATTAACAAAACAAAGAAAGCAGCCAAAGCTGCTTTCAAATATTAACTATTATAAATAGTGATCACTTATTTAATTGCCCGTGACACTGCTTATATTTTTTACCGGAACCACACGGACACGGCTCATTTCTGCCAACCTTGGGCTGGTCTCTGACGAATGTTTCCTGCACAGGCATGACCCTGTCATCTGCATTACTATCTGCATCGGCGGCTGTATTTTCATTTGCCTCGTCGGCAAAGCCAGTATTGCTTTGATGCTCAAAATTCATCTGTTGTTGTTCTAATTGTTCACGACGTTGCTGTTCAACGGCCTCAACTTCTTCAGGCATTTGCACCTGAACATGGCTGAGTATTTTAATAACATCGCGTTTAATATTTTCAAGTAGCTCCTGAAACAGTGCAAACGACTCACGCTTATATTCCTGTTTAGGATTTTTTTGTGCATAACCCCGTAGATGGATACCCTGACGCAAATGATCCATGGTTTGCAGATGCTCTTTCCATAACGTATCCAGTACCTGGAGCATCACCTGCTTCTCAAACAAACGGATACTCTGCTCACCGGCAATAGTCGCTTTAAGCTCGTAAGCACCGCTAATTTCCGCCTGGATTTTCTCCCGCAAGGTTTCTTCATGCAGCGAACTATCTTCATCAAGCCATTGCTGAACCGGCAATGCCAAAGCAAACTCTGCTTCTAACGCACGCTCTAACCCGGCAACATCCCACTGTTCAGCCAGACTCTGCGGAGGTATATGGTTACTAATAGACTTGTCGATGACCTCTTGGCGGATAGCGACAATAGTGTCAGAAATATCGTCAGAGGCCATCAGCTCATTACGCTGATTGTAAATTACGGTACGCTGATCATTGGCCACATCATCATATTCTAATAATGACTTACGGATATCAAAGTTACGCCCTTCCACTTTTCGCTGAGCTTTTTCAATCGCGTTGGACACCATTTTATGCTCAATCGCTTCGCCTTTTTCCATCCCCAGCGCTTGCATAAAGCCACGCACACGGTCAGAAGCAAAGATACGCATCAAATCATCTTCCAATGATAAGAAGAAGCGTGATGAACCAGGATCACCCTGTCGACCTGCACGACCACGTAACTGGTTATCGATACGACGAGACTCGTGACGCTCAGTACCGATGATATGCAAACCACCCGCTGCAATTACCTGCTGATGACGCGCTTCCCAATCTGCGTTTGCTGCTGCCAGCTCCTCTTCTGTCGGATTGTCCAGCGCTTCCAGTTCTGCTTCCAGATTACCGCCAAGCTTAATATCCGTACCACGTCCGGCCATATTGGTGGCGATGGTTACAGCTCCGGGGCGTCCGGCATCAGTAATAATGGACGCTTCACGTTCATGGTTTTTCGCGTTCAGCACATTATGCTCAACATTGGCTTTATTCAGGTAGTTAGAGATCAGCTCTGACGACTCTACCGATGCGGTACCCACCAATACGGGTTGACCCCGTTCTCGGCAGTCACGAATCTCTTTAATAATCGCATCATATTTTTCTTCCATAGTGAGGAAGATGATGTCGTTTGAATCGATTCGCGCTACCGGCTGGTTAGTTGGAATGACCAACACATCCAGGCCATAAGTCTGACGCAACTCAAATGCTTCAGTATCGGCCGTCCCTGTCATACCGGCCAACTTCTGGTAAAGACGGAAGTAGTTCTGGAATGTAGTGGATGCCAGCGTCTGACTTTCCAACTGAATAGGCACGCCTTCTTTCGCTTCAACAGCCTGATGCAAACCTTCAGACCAACGACGGCCCGGCATAATACGCCCGGTATGCTCATCAACGATAACGACCTGACCATCCTGGATAATGTAATCTTTGTCACGAATAAAGAGATTGTGTGCGCGAAGAGCCGCTAATACGTGATGCAGACAATTAAGGTTATGCGGCGCATATAAACTCTCACCTTCTGCCAGGATACCTTCTTTAGTCAACAACTCCTCGATGATCTGATGACCCGCCTCGGTCAACTCGACAGTGCGATTTTTCTCATCAACAACAAAGTGCTCGTTAATATTTTGCTCAGTGTCTTTAGGATCTATTTCGCCATCAAAACGCGTCAGCTGAGGAATCAGCAGATTGACTTTTTTGTACATCGCGGAGCTGTCTTCAGCCGGACCAGAAATAATCAACGGCGTTCGGGCTTCATCAATCAGAATAGAGTCGACTTCATCGACCACCGCATAATGAAAGTCTCTTTGTACTTTCTCAGCAAGACTGAACGCCATGTTGTCACGCAGATAATCAAAGCCGAATTCGTTGTTAGTACCGTAGGTAATATCTGCTGCATATGCTGCACGTTTAACTTCAGGGTCCTGACGTGATAAAACAACACCCACTGTTAACCCCAACGCTTCATACAAGGGACGCATCCATTCAGCATCACGGCTAGCCAGATAATCGTTAACCGTTACCAGATGAACCCCTTTACCCTCCAGGGCATTCAGGTAAACGGCCAGGGTCGCTACCAGCGTTTTACCTTCACCTGTTCGCATCTCAGCGACATTACCTTCATGCAGCGTAATACCACCGATTAACTGCACATCAAAGTGACGCATACCCATAGAGCGTTTAGATGCCTCACGAACTAACGCAAACGCTTCAGGAAGAATCACGTCAAGGGTAGTGCCGTTAGCGATTTGCTGTTTGAAATCTTCTGTTTTGGCTATTATTTCAGCATCCGACAGTTTTTCGATCTCTTCTTCAAACGCATTGATCAGCTTAACCAGCTTCCCCATACGCTTTAACTCTCGATCGTTTTTATTACCAAAGACTTTTTTAAACAATGAGGTCAGCATATATAAATTATCTTTCCGTAAGTTCCAGAAGCCAAAGCAACTGCACTTTTGTTATTAAGGTATATGATTATAAAGGTAAATAGTAAAATGAATACTCTGTTTTATTAGGGCTGTGTTAAGTATTTCAACCACCGCACTAATAAAGTTATAAACTGTTTCTCTTCATATATTAAAAAGCCGGGCTATAGCCCGGCATTCTAATCATCACACAATTTAATCAGCCAGAACCGGCTGCTGGTACGAGATCGGAGCTTTTTGCTCCTGATCTTCAAACGTAACAACTTCCCAGGCATCTGTTGTTTCCAACAACTTATTCAGTAATAAATTGTTCAGGGAGTGGCCTGATTTATAACCAATAAACTCACCAATTAAGCTTTTACCCAGCAGATACAAATCACCCACCGCATCCAGAACTTTATGCTTCACAAACTCGTCATCGTAACGCAAACCATCGTCATTCAGAATACGGTAGTCATCGACAACAATCGCATTTTCCAAGCTGCCACCTAAAGCAAGGTTTTGTGAACGCAAGTATTCAAAATCACGCATAAAGCCAAACGTTCTCGCCCGGCTTACTTCTTTCACAAAAGAGGTGCTTGAGAAGTCCAGTGTGGTTTCTTTATTACGACCTTCAAAAGCAGGGTGCTCAAATTCAATACTAAAGCCGACTTTAAAGCCATCAAAAGGACGAAAAGTAGCTGACTTACCATCAGAAGAAACCGTGATTTCTTTTTTAATACGGATAAACTGCTTAGCGGCTTCCTGCTCAGCGATACCCGCTGATTGAATCAGGAATACAAACGGCGCTGCACTTCCATCCATAATCGGCACTTCTTCAGAGCTCAACTCGACAATAACATTATCGATACCTAAACCGGCCAAAGCAGATAGCAGATGCTCAACCGTAGCAACACGTACACCACCCTTACCTAAATTGGTAGATAATGTCGTATCAACTACATTTTCTGTGCAAGCAGGAATATCTACAACCGGATCAACATCAGTACGGCGAAAAACAACACCCGTATTTACAGAGGCCGGTTTGAGCGTTAAATACACTTTTTGGCCGGTGTGCAGACCAATTCCGGTAGCCTTAATACTGTTCTTCAGGGTTCTTTGTCTGATCATGCGTCCGCCAATGTGAAAAATATCTCTATAACTCAAAATAGTAACAAAATGGCGCCAAATCAGCAACCAATGCCACCGCCAAGACTGATCTTAATCAACCTGTCGACGAAGGTATGTGGGTATATCCAACATATCGACATCTTGCTGTTTATCCGCCTTATGATCCGGGCTTTTAACAGGTTCGACCAGTGCTTCCTGCTTCTGACGACGCAAAACCGAAGGCAGCTCTATTTGATTAAACTTAGGCTTGTTTTCGCTACGCTGATGAGAAGGTTTTACAGCCTCAACGGTTTCCAGACGCTTGTCAAAACCGGTAGCCACGACGGTCACTTTAATATCATCTTTCATTTCAGGATCGATTACCGTACCCACAACGATGGTCGCGTCATCAGCGGCATATTCTTCGACGATGTGACCAACTTCAGTAAATTCGCCTAAGCTCAGATCCAGGCCAGCGGTTATGTTTACCAGAATACCACTCGCCCCTTTCAGGTCGACATCTTCGAGTAATGGACTGTTTATTGCTGCCTCAGCCGCTACGGTTGCACGATCTTCTCCTCGTGCTGTTCCGGTGCCCATCATCGCCATGCCCATTTTAGACATCACGGTTCGCACGTCTGCAAAGTCGACGTTGATCATACCCGGACGCGTGATCAAATCTGCGATCCCCTGCACGGCACCGCGCAATACATCATTTGCGGCATTAAATGCAGATATCAGACTGCAGTTACGCCCCAGCACTTTCATCAATTTTTCATTCGGTATAATGATCAGTGAGTCTACGTTTTCACGTAATTCCGTAATCCCTTCATCCGCAAGCTTCATACGCTTACGGCCTTCAAACGGAAAAGGCTTGGTCACAACAGCAACGGTCAGAATACCCATCTCTTTTGCCACTTCTGCAACAATAGGTGC
>NZ_JBFIIH010000061.1:0-22484 GCF_041601355.1 Neptunomonas sp. | reverse complement strand
TTTGGTGGAGGTGGCGGGTTTCGAACCCGCGTCCGCCCATCCGCTGCCTCAAGGTCTACATGCGTAGACACCTCTATTGAGTTAACCCACCACGGCCCGAGGGTCAGGGCGTTTAGGGCGAGCCTTTTTAGTTTTAACCGTTCAGCTTAAGGCGAAGCATCCGGGCGATTCTGTCTCATATGACACCGCGAACCTCTAAGTTACAGACACCTTTGAGTGCGGCGCTAGCGGCCCTTAGGCTGCTAGAGCGTAGTTATCGTCGTTAGCAACTATAACTGTGTAGTAATTGATTTACGTGATTCACTACACTCACGGCATGCACTCAAGGTTTTGTAATCGGCGTCGAAGCCATGTCACCCCCAAGTGGCGAGGATTATAGCTGTATGACAGTGTGAAATGAAAGAAGTTTCGCCGCTGTTTTTATCGTTCAGCCATTACTCGCTGCTTTTGGCGATCCCAATCCCGGTTTTTTTCGGTTTCACGTTTGTCGTGAAGTTGTTTACCTTTCACCAGTGCTATTTCGCATTTTACACGGCCGTTTTTCCAATACAGAGCCAGGGCGACACAGGTGTAGCCTTTCGCTTCGATTTGCTCGGTTAGCTTCTCTATCTGACGGCGATGTAATAGCAGTTTGCGGTCACGGCGGGGTTCGGTGACAAAGTGGGTGCACGCCTGAGCTAATGGTGTCATGTTGGCACCAACCAGCCATGCTTCTCCATCTTTGATCAGGACATAGGAGTCGACCAACTGTCCGCGACCTTCGCGTAGACTTTTTACTTCCCAACCGGCAAGCGAAACTCCTGCCTCAATTTTGTCTTCGATATGGTATTCGTATCGAGCGCGTTTGTTGAGACAGATAGTGCTACTGGTGTTTTTTGTTTTCTTCTGTTTAGCCATAGCTCGGGATTATAGCGATGGAGAAGGTCGGGAGGAAGCTACCTGACCTTTATTTATTGATTATTTAATGAATGATTTTTGCAAATTTGCTTGTACTAAAGTTGTCAACGCCGCTCAGAAAGGGAACAATGCGCGTTTATCACTCTAATTGTAAATAAAATATAACCAGAGACGCGTATGCAAGAGAAATTATCCATTCATGGGGCTTGGTCGAACCGTTGGGTTTTTGTTATGGCGGCGACCGGGTCGGCAGTCGGTTTAGGTAATATCTGGAAGTTCCCTTACATCACGGGTGAGAATGGTGGTGGTGCGTTCGTTTTAGTGTATCTGGTGTGTATTCTGATGGTTGGGATTCCGATCATGGTATCGGAAGTCCTTATTGGTCGCCGTGGGCGTCAGAGTCCTATCAATTCAATGAAAGATCTTGCCGTTGAGTCCGGGCTAAGCCCCCGCTGGTCGCTGGCCGGCTGGGTGGGTGCATTGGCGGGTGTGATGATCTTTTCTTTTTACTCGGTTGTGGCTGGCTGGGTGCTTTACTATGTGGCTGGTATGGCCAATGGTGATTTCATTGATATTGGCAGTGAAATGGCGGGCAAGCGTTTTGAGGTGTTGTTGGCTGATGCCGAGACGCTACTGATCTGGCATAGCGTTTTTGTTGTGATGGTGATGACGGTTGTCGCAGGTGGAGTGAGTAAAGGGCTGGAACGGGCTACGCGTATTATGATGCCGGCTTTGTTTGTGCTGCTGTTTATCTTGTTAGCTTACTCCATGACATCGGGTGCTTTTGGTCAGGGCTTTGATTTTCTGTTTCACTTTGATCCATCACAGTTAACCTGGAATGCCGTTTTGGTTGCGTTAGGGCACTCTTTCTTTACCTTGTCCCTGGGCATGGGTTCCATTATGGCATACGGCTCGTACATGCCGAAGAAGGCGAGTATCGGCAGCACAGTGATGATGATTGCTGTGTTGGACACCTTGGTTGCCCTGGTAGCCGGCCTGGCTATTTTTCCGATTGTATTCGCTAATCAGTTAGACCCCGGGGCTGGCCCTGGGTTGATGTTTATTACCTTGCCGGTTGCTTTTGGGCAGATGCCTGGCGGGCATATTTTTGGTTTTCTCTTCTTTGTTCTGATTGCGGTGGCGGCCTGGACTTCGGCTATCTCTTTAATGGAACCGGCTGCGGCCTGGATCGTTGAGAAGTTTGGCATTAAACGTGTGCCAGCCTGTACTGCTTTGGGTGCTTTGGTATGGTTGCTTGGCGTAGCATGTTTGGGGTCATTTAATTTCATGTCTGATTTTAAAATTGGCAGTATGACGTTTTTTGATCTGATGGATTTTGCGACAGCAAATATAATGCTGCCTTTGGGTGGTTTGTTTATTGCTATTTTTGCGGGTTGGAAAATCAAGCGCTATGCGTTAGAGGATGAGTTGTCTTTTAAACAGAATTTTTGGTTTTCGGCCTGGTATTTTTCGATTCGTTATATTGCGCCGGTCGCTGTTGCAGTAATTTTCGCTCTGAATTTGTACAATAAGTTTGCAGAGTAGAGTGGGAACAAATAAATGACGCAGGTTAACCGTAGTGCGCTGGTTCTTCATAGTGCTCAGCAGATGTTCGAGATTGTGAATGATGTGCTTGCATACCCGGATTTTTTGCCTTGGTGTGCCAAGACTGAACTTTTGTATGAAGACGAGCATAAGATGGAGGCAACGCTTTATCTGGCTAAAGCGGGGTTGAAGTATAGCTTTACGACGCGCAATCGACTGAAGAAATTTGAGCGCATTGAGCTGGAACTCGTGGAGGGGCCTTTTTCGAAGCTGTCAGGGGTGTGGACTTTTGAACCCTTGGGCGATGAAGCCTGTAAGGTTAGCCTGAATATGGGTTTTGAGTTTGACGGAAAGCTTAAGAATATGGCGATGAGTAAAGTCTTTAATCAGGTGGCGACAACTCTGGTAGGCGCTTTTGTGCAGCGGGCGGATTCAGTTTATGAATGAAGAAACAATCAATGTGGAAGTGGCATACGCACTGCCCAAAGAGCAAAAAATTATCGCGCTTAAGGTGGAACCGGGCACCACTGCCTATGAAGCAGTTAAGCTGTCGGGCATTGAGCGGATGTATCCGCAGATCAATATCGAATCAGATGCTATGGGGATCTTCGGCAAGGCAATAAAAGACCCAAAGACGACTGTATTGAAGGAGAAGCAGCGAGTAGAAATATACCGCCCGTTAATAGCCGACCCTAAAGAGGCCAGAGCTAAACGAGCGGCTAAGCTCAAAGCGCAACAGGCAGCTCAGCAATAGCTGCTTAGCTGATAGCTATTCAGTGGGTGTGTCAGATGGTTTATAATCGCCGGAAAAGCTGGTGAGTTTACCATCGGTGAAAAACACCGATAGTTGCTCTTGTGTTCTTGTTTCTCCGCCTTTTTTGAAAGTGTAGATGTAATCCCAGCGTTCGCCGTTAAACGTATCTACCACTAAGGGCGTGCCCAATACATAGCGGACCTGGCTGTAGCTCATGCCGGGCTTGAGTTCATCAACCATGTCTTGCGAAATGATATTCCCTTGAGGAATGTCTATTTTGTATACGCCAGGGAATTCTGAACAACCTGACAATAAAGTAACCGCGATAATGCTAATTAGAAACTTTCGCATCTGTAAATGACTTCCACTTTTGCGTGTAAATAAAGATAATACAGTCTAACATTCAGTTGTTGGAATCAATAGAGTAAAGATCATGTCCCTCGAAAATCAAGAGTTAAGGAAGGCAGGCCTTAAAGTTACTTTGCCGCGCGTTAAGATTTACCAGATTCTCGAAAAAGCGGGTGAGGGTGATCATTTTAGTGCAGAAGATATTTATAAATTACTGATGGAAATTGGTGAAGATGTCGGTTTGGCGACGGTTTATCGTGTTTTAACGCAGTTTGAAACCGCTGGCTTAGTGACGCGTCATCATTTTGAGGGCGGCCATTCTGTTTTTGAATTGGCGAGTGCCGAAGAACATGATCATATTGTTTGTATTAAGTGTGGAAGGGTGCGTGAGTTTGTTGATCAGCAATTGATTGACAGGCAATACCAGATTGCGAAAGAGCTTGGTTTTACGATTACAGATCGAACTCTGTATCTTTATGGCGTTTGTAGCGAAGGCTGTTCTGCCAAGTAATCCTACAGTAAATGACTAAAAAACCGACCATGCGTCGGTTTTTTGGTTTTAATATCCCAGCATCTCTTTTGCATGATCGATGGAGCGCTTCGTTACATCGATGCCGCCCAGCATACGGGCAATCTCCTGTATGCGATCTTTTTTTGCGAGCGAATTGATTTGGGTATGTGTGTTCTCTTTATCTGCGCGTTTGCTGACAAACAGGTGTTGATGTCCCTGTGAGGCTACTTGTGGTTGGTGAGTGACGCACATGATTTGTGCGCGCTCACCCAGTTGTTTCAGCATGCGGCCAACCACTTCTGCAATGGCGCCGCCAATACCAACATCGACTTCATCGAAGATCAACGTGGGGGTGGTGGAGCTTTGCGCCGTAATGACCTGTATCGCCAGGCTGATGCGGGACAGTTCTCCGCCGGATGCTATTTTGGCCAGTGGGCGTGCCGGTTGGCCTTTGTTGGTGGAGATCAGGAATTCGATATCTTCTAAGCCGCTGGCCTGTGGTTTGTCTGTTTTGCTAAGGGAGGCGGTAAAACAGGCCGATGTCATACCCAGCAGGTGAAGCTGCTCATTAATCTGACTGTTGATCTGAGTGGCTGCTTTATTACGCGATATGCTCAGTTTGTTTGCGGCGTTTTGATATTGCGAATAGAGCTGCTCCATTTCTTGGTTGAGCTGTGCGAGTATTTCATCAGAATTCTGTAATGACTCAAGTTCAACTTTAAGTTGATGATGAAAATCAGGCAGTGATTCAGGCGGCACTCTGTGTTTGCGTGCAATTTCGTAAATACAGGACAGGCGTTCTTCTGTTTCAATTAATCGCTCTGGGTTGATCTCTACACGATCCAGGTAATGGCGCAGTTCCTGACTTGCCTCATCTATTTGTATCTGCGCGCTATTCAGCAATTCGGCGGCCTGTGCGATGGCGGGTGTCTGATCTTTCAGCTCAGCGAGAATCTGTATGGCGTGATGCAGTAATTGAACGCAATTTTCCTGTTCGCCTTCTGTCGTCAGTTCTAAGGCCTGGTGTCCATTTTGAAGAATGCTGCCTGCCTGGCTGAGGGTTTTTTGTTCCTCTTCCAGATGCTCCAGCTCGCCTTCTGTCATGCTGAGTTGGTTGAGTTCGTCCAACTGATAGCTGAGCAACTGGACTTTGGCTTGCTGTTCATCATCCTGATTGAGCAGTTCCTCGAGGCGCTTCTGCTTTTTTTGCCAGACATGGTATAGGTTTTTAACCGTTTGGGCCTGCTGGGTGTTGCTGGCGAATTGGTCGAGAAGTTCGCGGTGATGTTCTTTTTTTAACAAACGCTGGTGTTCATGCTGTCCATGTATCGCAATCAGGTATTCGCCCAGCTCTTTTAAGGCGTTGAGTGGGCAGGGTTGACCGTTGATGTAGCTGCGTGAACGGCCTTCGCGGGTAATAACGCGTCTGATGATGCATTCATTGTCTTGATCAAGATCCTGCTCTTTCAGCCAGTCTTGTGCCTCTAGCAGTGTGTCTATATTGAAGCTGGCAATGATTTCGGCACGCTCCGCCCCTTGTCTGACGCTGCCGCTATCGGCTCTATAGCCCAGCGCAAGGCCTAGCGCGTCCAGCATAATAGATTTGCCCGCCCCGGTTTCGCCGCTGACAACAGTCATCCCTTTGCTGAGTTCCAGATCGAGAGATTCAACGATAGCGTAGTTGCGGATAGTCAATTGTGTCAGCATAACCAGAGATCCATACATGTGTTTTTATACAGTAGTTTATTTATAAGTGATTTTTGTTTCAGGTGCAATCGTGTCCCTGCGGTTATGTTAAAAAAAAATCTGCTTAGGGTTGAGTTTGCTGGCGTTAATCCCCATAAACATGCCATTCGATTTTTTAGTATTTTATGGCTGCTTGAGTTGGAGAGCCCCAATGGCAAATGACCAGACGACAAAAAATGAACAAGTAGTAAGCGACGACATTGATGTTGTAGCAGGAGAGGCTGAACAAGTATTGGAGGCGAAAGCTGAAGAAGTTGTGAATGCCGATGCAGCAAAGAGTGATGAGCAGGGCCCGGCTGTTGATGAATTATCAAAACAGTTGGTAGCCGCTCAGCAAGAGGCGGCTGACCTTAAAGAACAGGTGCTACGTGCGGCAGCCGATGTACAAAATGTACGTCGTCGTGCTGAGCAGGATGTTGAAAAAGCGCATAAGTTTGCACTGGATAAATTTGTAAATGAAATGCTGCCTATTGTCGATAGCCTCGAGCGTACACTTGAAGCGTGTAATGTTGACGATGAGGCGACCAAAAGCTTGCGTGAAGGCGTTGAAATGACGCACGGAATGTTTATCAGCGGTTTGGCTAAATTTAAAGTAGAACGAATTGACCCGCAAGGTGAGGTATTCGACCCTGTTTTGCATCAGGCCATGTCGCTGGTCGATGCTCCGGATGCTCAGCCAAATACCGTTGTAGCGGTTATGCAGAAAGGGTACACCCTGAATGGGCGTTTAGTTCGTCCGGCGATGGTGATGGTTTCAAAAAGTTAAAAAATCCTTAGTAAATGCCTTGAAATTGTATAAAACGTATCCATATAAAGGGCATACAGATTTTAACAGATTTATAGCTCACACAATGAGCTGAGAACTTCGGAGAGAAAAACATGGGTAAAATTATTGGTATAGATTTGGGTACGACCAACTCTTGTGTGGCAGTTATGGATGGCGGTAAAACACGCGTGATCGAAAACGCTGAAGGTGATCGTACAACCCCTTCTATTATTGCCTATGCCGAAGATGAAATTTTGGTTGGTCAGTCTGCAAAGCGTCAGGCTGTAACTAACCCGCATAACACACTATATGCTATTAAGCGTCTGATCGGACGTCGCTTTAAAGATGATGTTGTGCAGAAAGATATCAGCATGGTGCCGTACAAAATTATCGAAGCTGATAATGGCGATGCATGGGTACAGGTAAGAGATAAAAAAATGGCACCGCCACAGATCTCTGCTGAAATCCTGAAAAAAATGAAGAAGACAGCGGAAGACTATCTGGGTGAAGAAGTAACGGGTGCCGTTATCACGGTTCCGGCTTACTTTAATGACTCTCAGCGTCAGGCGACTAAAGATGCGGGTAAGATCGCAGGTCTGGATGTTAAGCGTATTATCAACGAGCCAACAGCTGCAGCACTGGCGTACGGTATGGACCAGTCTAAAGGCGATAAAACAATCGCTGTTTATGACTTGGGTGGTGGTACCTTCGATATCTCTATCATCGAAATCGCTGATGTAGATGGTGAGCACCAGTTCGAAGTATTGGCGACTAACGGTGATACTTTCCTTGGTGGTGAAGATTTCGATATGCGTTTGATCGAATACCTGGCTGCTGAGTTCAAGAAAGAATCGGGCATTGATCTGCATAATGATCCATTGGCCTTGCAGCGTTTGAAAGAAGCGGCAGAAAAAGCAAAAGTTGAGCTGTCTACTTCACAGTCTACTGATGTAAACCTGCCTTATATTACGGCTGATGCAACCGGTCCTAAGCATTTGAATGTGAAAATTACCCGCTCAAAACTGGAATCTCTGGTTGAAGAATTGGTAACAAACTCGATCAACCCTTGCCGTATTGCGCTGAAAGATGCCGGCCTGAGCGCTTCTGATATCGACGAAGTAATCCTGGTGGGTGGTCAGACACGTATGCCTTTGGTTCAGCAGGTTGTTGCTGACTTCTTTGGCAAAGAAGCACGTAAAGATGTTAACCCGGATGAAGCCGTAGCCGTAGGCGCAGCGATTCAGGGTGCGGTATTGTCAGGTGATGTTAAGGATGTTCTGTTGTTAGATGTTACTCCGCTAACGCTGGGTATCGAGACAATGGGTGGTATTGCCACTGCATTGATCGACAAGAACACGACTATCCCGACTAAGAAGTCTCAGATCTTCTCTACAGCAGATGATAACCAGAGTGCGGTAACCATCCATGTAGTACAGGGTGAGCGTAAGCAAGCGTCGCAGAATAAATCTCTGGGCCGTTTTGACCTGGCGGACATTCCACCAGCGCAGCGTGGTATCCCGCAGATTGAAGTAACCTTCGATCTGGATGCTAACGGTATTCTGAACGTATCTGCTAAAGATAAAGCAACCGGTAAAGAGCAGTCTATTATCATCAAAGCCTCTTCAGGTTTAACTGATGAAGAAGTTGAGCAGATGGTGCGCGACGCAGAAGCGAATGCTGATGCAGATAAACTCTTCGAAGAGTTAACGCAGGCACGTAACCATGGTGATGCGATGGTTCACTCTGCGAAGAAAACGCTGAAAGAAGGTGGCGATAAAGCAACTGAAGAAGAGAAAACAGCGATTGAAGCTGCGATCACTGATTTGGAAACGGCACTCAAAGCGGATGATAAAGCTGATATCGATAGTAAAACTGAAGCGCTGACTACTCTTGTTTCTGCTCTGGCAGAGAAAATGTATGCAGACGCGGCTAAGCAAGGTGAAGGCGCTGCTGAAGAAGCCAGCGCTGAAAAAAATACTGCTGATGACGCTGTCGATGCTGAGTTTGAAGAAGTAAAGGATGACAAGAAGTAAGATCTTTCTTACCCCTTGTAATTACTGAAGTGTGACAGCGCGGGCGTTAGCCCGCGTTGTTGTGTCCGGCTCCCGGCGGGAGCTAACCGCTGCAAGAGACTTTTTCCGGATATGTCTAAGCAAGATTATTATGAAATTTTAGGTGTTGAACGTAACGCGAATGATCGGGATATTAAAAAGGCGTTTCGTCGTCAGGCGATGAAACACCACCCGGATCGTAACCCTGATGATGCATCGGCAGAAGCAAAGTTCAAAGAGCTGAACGAAGCTTATGAAGTGCTTTCTGATGCGCAGAAAAAAGCAGCCTATGATCAGTATGGTCATGCCGGTGTCGATCCTGGTATGCGTGGCGGTGGTGGCTTTGATGGTGGCTTCTCTGACGTTTTTGGTGACGTTTTCGGTGATATCTTTGGCGGAGGTGGTGGCGGCGGCCGTCGTAGCTCCGTTCAACGTGGTGCTGATCTTCGTTATACGATGGATTTGTCGCTTGAAGAAGCGGTGCGTGGTGTTGAAAAAACCATCAAAGTGCCTACATTGGTTCCTTGTGAACCCTGTGATGGCAGTGGCGCTAAAAAAGGCACCTCGGCTAAAACATGTAGCACTTGTGGCGGTGTGGGTCAGGTGCGCATGCAGCAGGGATTCTTCTCCGTGCAGCAGACCTGTCCAACATGTCGTGGCGAAGGTAAAGTAATCAGCGATCCTTGTAATAGCTGTCATGGTCAGGGACGTGTTGAGAAAACCAAAACATTATCCGTTAAGATTCCAGCGGGGGTGGATACGGGCGATCGTATTCGTTTGTCAGGTGAAGGTGAAGCTGGCAGCCACGGAGGCCCGGCCGGTGATCTTTATGTTCAGGTGAGTGTGCGTGAGCATGCCATCTTTGAACGCGATGGCCGACATCTTTACTGTGAAGTCCCTATCAGCTTTATCGATGCTGCTTTGGGTGGTGAGCTCGAAGTGCCGACGCTGAATGGTCGCGTAAAACTGAAAGTTCCTGCTGAAACTCAAACGGGTAAACTTTTCCGCTTACGTGGTAAAGGTGTGGCTCCGGTTCGTGGCGGTGGTGCAGGTGACCTGATGGTTAAAGTCGTGGTGGAAACCCCTGTTAATCTTAATAGTCGTCAAAAAGAACTGTTACGCGAGTTCCAGGAAACGACTGAAGAAGGGCATAGAAAACATAGTCCAAAGAGGCACTCCTTCTTTGATTCTGTGAAAAAGTTTTTCGAAGATTGATGTAAATCGGGCCGCCTGGCGGCCCGAGTAGTCCGGAGTGTTACCTATGACGAATCTAACGACAGAACCTGCTGAGTTGTGGCTGAGTATTCAGGAAGAAGCAAAAACTGAAGTTGTGAAAGAGCCTTGCCTTGCCAGCTTTTACCACTCTTGTATTATTAATCATTCTGATCTGAAATCAGCGTTATCTTACCTTTTGGCCAGCAAGTTAGCGGATGATGTAATGTCGTCGTTATTGCTGCGCGAGTTGTTTGAGAAAGCGATGGATTCAGATCCTGAGATAATTATCGCGGCGTGTCACGATATTATTGCAGTCAGAATGCGTGACCCTGCGGTACTGCATTGCTCTACAGTGCTGCTTTATCTGAAAGGTTTTCATGCCTTGCAGGCGCATCGTGTAGCCCATTGGTTCTGGCATCAGGACCGTCGTTCAATGGCATCGTATATCCAAAGTCGTGTCAGCACTATGTGTCAGGTAGATATACACCCGGCTGCCAAAATTGGTCATGGGGTTATGTTTGATCATGCGACCGGTATTGTGGTGGGTGAAACCTGTGTGATCGAGAACGATGTGTCGATTTTACAGTCCGTTACTCTGGGTGGTACGGGCAATGAAAGCGGTGATCGTCATCCGAAGATTCGTGAAGGTGTCCTGATCGGCGCGGGTGCTAAAATTTTAGGTAATATCGAAGTTGGCAAGGGCGCTAAAGTCGGTGGTGGCAGTGTCGTGCTGGAAGATGTGCCATGTTATACCACGGTGGTGGGTGTTCCTGCTCATGTGGTAGGAACGTCTGGATGCGAGAAACCTGCATTCAATATGAATCAGCGCATAGACCTGGAAAAAGAATAGCGGCGGCGCTCAGGACAGAGAGAAAATATGATGAGAATTGCAGTAATGGGTGCCGCCGGGCGTATGGGAAAAGCCTTGATCGAAGCCGTGTGTCAGACACCCGGTGTGAGTTTAACAGCCGCGGTCGTGCAACCAGGAAGTTCGTTGATCGGTGCTGATGCTGGCGAATTGGCGGGTGTGGGTAAGCTGGATGTTCGCCTGGTTGATAAATTAGCGTCAGTGAAAGATGATTTTGATCTGCTGATAGACTTTACTTCGCCAGAAGCGACGATGACTAATCTGGATTTTTGTGCGGCGCATGGTAAAAAAATCGTTATTGGTACAACAGGCTTAACCGATAACCAGAAGCTACATCTGGCCGCGCGTGCTAAGGAAACGGCCGTCGTGTTTGCGCCCAACATGAGTGTTGGTGTGAATGTCTGTTTCAAGGTTCTGGATCTTGTGGCGCGTACATTAGGTGATGATTACGATATTGAAGTAATAGAAACGCATCATCGTCACAAAGTCGATTCTCCGTCAGGTACGGCATTACGTTTGGGCGAAGTGGTCGCCGATGCTTTAGGGCGTGATCTTAAAGAGTGTGCTGTGTATGGACGTGAAGGCAAAACCGGAGCGCGCACGCAGAAAGAGATTGGTTTTGAAACGATTCGTGCGGGCGATGTGGTGGGTGATCATACGGTATTGTTTGCCACTGAAGGCGAGCGTATCGAGATTACACATAAAGCCAGCAGTCGAATGACTTTCGCAAAAGGGGCAGTACGTGCAGCGGCTTGGCTGGGTACACAATCAACCGGACAATTTGATATGCAGGATGTATTGGGTCTGCGTTAATCCCGGTTGCGTTAACTCTTGATAAGGCCGCTCATCAGCGGCTTTTTTTATATTAGCTAATGTACTAGTTTTAATGCAGATTTTTAGTTTCCTTTAGTGAATTTTTTTCTTATGGTGCTCTATACTTTGGTTTGATAAGAAAAACAATGGAGCGGTAGGGTTATGTCAGCTGAAAAATTTCCAACATTAACAGAAATGGGTATTGATGAAACTTCTGATATCGAGCGTTATACCTCTCGTATTGAAGGCGATGTAGATATCCTGAAAATCTATTTCCATCGCCATCAGGGCGATTGGATGGCAAAAAGCAAAAAGTTTAAATTCAAGCGCATGCATAAAAATATGCGTGTCAATGAAGGTCGTGTTCCTTATATCGCTACGACAGAATCGTCGCCCTACTTTTTACGTGCTGTAGGCGAACTGGATCAGTTAGTCAGTGCCGATAAAACGACCCAATCACGTAAAGCTAAATTGCTGGATGATATTGATCATCTGGAAAAAGTCGTTGCACGGAAAATCGAAGATATCCGTCGTCAAATCGACGAGATGTGATTCGTTAGTCTGCATCGCTTTTTCGTTTTTAGTTGTATGAGGAGGCTGGGACTATATCTAACTGTGTTGTATAGATAATTTCACAGGCTCCTGCTCCAATATCTTCGCGGCTCATTGACGTGCGCCAGAAGTATCCGTCCTGACTTTGTATATCGACCAGTTGTCCTGATAGCCGGATGATATCGCCTTTCTCAATGCGTGATAATTGCTTCTCTACCGTTTGATTTGCCGGAATGATATGCATGTTCGCCGCATTTCGCTCTATTTCACGGCGTGGAATGGGTAGCTTATCTGTTTTCCAATGAAACCAGCGGCCACTTTGTGAGATCTGTATCTGTTCTGTTACCTGAGGGTTTGCCATTGCCCCCCAGCCAAGTGCAAGATCCATAGGTGATAAATCGGATTCCCTTCCCAATCGATAGCGTTCTTTACCGAGTAAGCGCGCCGCAAGGTGGATTTCTGCTTTAGGCTGCAGTGTGTATTCTTTAATCTGAAAAGGTTGCGTATTTTGCGCTTCTTTTTGAATGGGCGTCGCCAATGATGCGGCAATCGGGAGTACGCGGGGTGTGTGTTCTATGGACGTATGGTTATCGGGTGCCAGCCAGATAAAAAACAAAACAATAGCGACTAAAACGCTTAACAGTCTGATCATGCGTGACCCATGTAATTAACGTTTATCTATTATAGTGTAAAGATGTCGGTTTTTTGCTGATCAGTACTGATTTTGCGTCAGCTATGTGGCGTATGAACGCTATTTAAATTCTTCTAATGATGCACTTGCACAATGGATGAGCAATGTCTTATGTTATAGGTCAATGCAGTGGTTTGAGATGTGAGTTAGTTTATGTATCAACTTGTGTTTTATGTTCCCGAGTCACATAGAGAGGCGGTCAAAACCGCACTATTTGCACAAGGTGCGGGTCGTATTGGTGATTATGATTCCTGCTGCTGGCAGGTACAGGGGCAAGGCCAGTTTCGCCCCATGGAGGGTAGCCAGCCGTTTATAGGAAAACGGGGGCAGTTGGAAAAAATAGCCGAATGGAAAGTAGAAATGGTGTGTGAAGATCATCTGATTAAAGCGGTTGTAAAAACACTCAAGGCCGTTCATCCCTTTGAAGAGGTCGCCTATCGCGTTTATCGACTGGCTGACGTGTAAACGAGAGTGTAAACAAGAGCTGCGCTTTTTATTTACAGCAGCGTTGGTATTAAAACAGCTATTGCATTAAAAATAGCGATTATGGGAAATGCCGGTTACTCAATAAATCTCTGTTAGTGAGATAGCGGGAAAGTGGTGCTTGGGTCTGGTCACTGAATTTCTTAATTTTAGAAGGCATGAGGGTGGATTGATAAATGGACTTAGGGTTAACTTCCTATAAAGGCATTGCTAGTATTGTCGGAGATATCATCAACTTACGCGTGTCTGATGTGGCGGCTATGAGTACACCGCCAAGAAACCGTGACCTGGCGGTTATTGAACAAAACGGCGAGTTTTTTTCTTTAGCGCAGATCATCAAGCTGTCCGATAACTTAGTGTCATTACAGGCATTTTCCGGAACCAAAGGTTTGTCGAATAATGCATCGGTGCGTTTTTTGGGTGAAACCATGCAGGCCATTTATTCTGAAAATATTTTTGGCCGTATTTTTAATGGCTCTGGTGTGCCTATCGACAACGGGCCTGGTTTGACTCAGGAACCTAAGGTTGCCATTAATGGCCCTACAGTAAACCCGACAGCGCGTGTGCTTGCCTCCCGGATGATTCGTACTAATGTCCCGATGATAGATGTATTTAACTGTCTTGTTGAAAGCCAGAAGATTCCTATTTTTTCGGTTGCCGGCGAACCTTTTAATAAATTTTTAGGGCGTATTGGGGTGCAGGCGGATGCTGATGTCGTTATTTTTGCCGGTCTGGGTTTGATTTTTGATGATTACTACGGCTTCAAAAAAATGTTTGAAGATGCCGGCGTAATGTCGCGAACCGTTATGTATGTCAATCTTGCATCTGATCCGGTCGTCGAGCGATTAATGGTGCCTGATCTCGCACTAGCGGTAGCCGAAAAATTGGCCGTTGAAGAGGGTAAACGAGTATTGGTGTTGATGACGGATATGACGGCTTACGCGGATGCCATGAAAGAAATTGGTATCGCGATGGAGCATATCCCATCCAACCGTGGCTATATGGGGGATTTATACTCTCAGTTGGCGCGTCGTTACGAGAAAGCCTGCGACTTCAGAGGCGCAGGTTCGGTGACAATATTATCGGTGACTACTATGCCGGGAAATGATGTGACACATCCGGTACCTGACAACACAGGGTATATCACAGAAGGCCAGTTTTATTTGCATAATGGTGTGATTGATCCGTTCGGTTCGTTATCTCGTCTTAAGCAGCATGTCATAGGTAAGCAGACCCGGGATGATCACAGCCAAATCATGAATACTATGATTCGCTATTACTCTGAAGGTGTTGAGGCCGAGCAGAAACAGGCGATGGCATTTGATTTGAGTGAGTTTGATCATAAATTATTGAAGTTCAGTCAGTTGTTTAAACAGCAATTTATGCGTCTTGATATTTCGATGGAGCTGGAACCCGCGCTTGATGCTTGCTGGGTATTGCTTGCTGAGTGTTTTGATAAAGAAGAAGTGGTCATTAAGCAGGCATTAAAGGACAAATATTGGGCAGGGACTGATGGCAAAGTTAGCGCTTAATAAAAGTGCCTTAAGTAAAGAAAAGCAGCGTAAAGCGGCCTACGGTCGCTATCTGCCATCGCTGGAGATGAAACAGAAGCAGTTGTTGCTGGAGCGAAAAAAAGCAGAGGAAGCGTTGCAGCAGCATGTGGATGATATTCAGTCTCTGGAAGCGTCTGTATATCAAAAGCTGCCGATGTTAGCCGTCGTCAATATTCAAATGGAGGGTTTGGTTGTTGTCGAAAGTTTTCAACTTGCTGAAGAAAACCTGTTAGGAACCAAGGTACCTGTTTTAGAGAGCATTCACTTTAAAAGAGCCGAATATGGCTATCTTATCCGTCCGCATTGGTTTGACGAACTAACCGTCTCACTAGAGAAAGTAATGCTGCTGAAAATGGAAGAGCAAGTGCTGCGGATCAGGCTTGAAAAATTAAAAGCGGCTGCACGTACCATTACTCAGCGGGTTAATCTGTTTTCAAAAGTGCTCATCCCCGAAGCTGAAGTCAATATAAAGAAAATTGGCCTTTTCTTATCAGATCAGGAAAGGGCGGGTGTTGTTCGCTCTAAGCTGGCTAAACAAAAAAAGCTGGTCGATATAGCAGGAGAGCAACTGTGAGCATAGCGACATTAAAAAAACTAACGCTTATTGGCGAAATGAATGAAAAAAGCGCCATTATGGAGCAGTTTCAGGCATTTGGGTTAGCTCATCTTATTACACTGTCAGAACAGACCATAGATCAAGCCACGGATGCGACCATCTGCCTGCGGGAAGCATTAAGTTATTTGATCAGCGCTCCCTATAAAAGAAGAAGACAGATTCCATCTGAGTCGATTGAATTATCAGAAGTGATTGATCGGGTCATAAAAAACAAACATGCCCGCGAAGATGTCATTGATGAAATTGAATTAATCACAGCGAGGCAAAAAGAATTAAGCGTATGGGGGGATTTTGAGTTTCCACCGCTGGATGAATTGAACCAGTATCGGGTTTGGCTGTATTTAGTGCCACTGAGCAAAGAAGCGCTGTTGAAGAAGGTTGAACTTCCGTGGAAAATTATTAATAAAGACCACAAAAGTATCTATCTGGTAGTGATCGCCGTTGATGAGCCGGATGAAGGGCAGGTACCTTTTCCACGAGCGCATATCGGCCCCAACTCCCTTTCCTGCCTGGCTAAATTAAAAAATGATGCGTTAGTACGGTTAGAAGATTTAAATGCCGAGCGACAGTCGCTAACCCGTTGGATAATGCCGCTTACGTTATCTTTGAATGACACTATTAATGCCCATGAACTGAAACTGGCGGAGCAGCTTGTTTGGAATTCAGGTGATTTTTTTGTTTTACAGTCCTGGTTGCCTGACGAAAGCAGGTCTGCTTTTGAAGCGTGGGCGCAAGGCTTGCCGGTTGCTTTTCAGCTTGATGCGCCTGCTGCAAACGAGCTTCCGCCTACGCTGTTGAAAAATGACAGTATTATGGGAGGTGGGGAAGAAGCGGTCTCTTTCTTCCAGTTACCCGGGTATCGTTCCTGGGATCCTTCAATCGTCATTTTTTTCTCTTTTTCATTGTTCTTTTCAATGATTATGGCTGATGCCGGTTACGCGCTGATATTGGGCGGCATTCTGTTGATCTGCTGGCGGAAACTCAGTGGCAGTGAAACCACAGTAAGAATTCGTAATCTGTGGTTGGCACTTGTTGTCGCTGCGTTTGGTTATGGCATGTTGGTGGGCAGTTACTTTGGCATTACACCCCCCGATGGAACGCTTCTGAGTCGCTTACATGTGATTAATATCAACGATTTTTCATCAATGATGAAATTATCAATTGGTGCGGGCGTTTTGCATTTGGTGATTGCAAATAGCATGGTTGCGTGGGGACGGCGTGACTCGTTAGTCGCGCTTTCGTCCGTTGGCTGGGTGCTCAGCATTATCGGTGCTTTTGCTTTATGGCTTAGCTACATGCGTGTCACTGACCTTGATGTAGCAGGTACGTTCTCTGTGAAAGTTGTGATTGCAGGGATCCTGCTCATTTTATTGTTTTCAGGTGAGCGCAAACTGGATAGCGTAAAAAATTCGTGCTTACAGTTATTTGATGGTTTTACGGCGTTATATAGTTTGTCGAAGGCGTTTGGTGACGTGCTGAGTTATATGCGCTTGTTCGCTCTTGGCTTATCCAGTGCCTCATTGGCCGTTACCTTTAATGATCTTGCGGTTGAGGCGAGAGACTCGGTGTCAGCGGGCGGGTTTATTTTGTTCGCGTTAATTATTGTTTTGGGTCACGGGTTAAATTTTGTGCTGGGTGTTATGAGTGGCGTGATTCATGGCTTGCGCCTGAATTTGCTTGAATTTTACAACTGGGGTGTGAAAGGCGAAGGCTACCCCTTTAAAGCTTTTAAGAAACGAGGAGAGTAACAGTGGAACAATTCATAATTGCTTTAGGGTGGCTGGGTATATTTGCTCCCACAGCATTGGGCGCAATCGGTAGTAGTTGCGGGTGTGCGCGCGCGGGGCAAGCCGCCGCCGGCGCTTTGCTGGATACAGAGAGCGGTTATGGTAAATATATAGGGTTATCTGCCATGCCTTCCACTCAGGTTATTCTGGGTATTGTCGTGATGTTTACGCTGAATCGTGAGCTTACCGTTGGTAACTCGCCGGGTATTTTTGCGATTGGTCTGCTGACCGGCCTGGCGCTCATGATGAGTGCTATATATCAGGGGCAGGCACTGGTTGCTGCGATTAATGCGGCTAAAAATAAACCTGAAATATTTGGTCTGGCAATTGCGCCTGCCGCTATTGTTGAAGGTTTTGCTGTATTCGCATTCGTTTTTGCATTAGTGCTTGCAGGTTCTTTGCCTGCTTAAATGATTACCCCCTTGGTTGTTTCCTGAATAAGGGAAAGCTGATAGTAGAGTTTACGCGCAAAGCTCAGGAATAAGAGGTCGATATGTCACAGTCTTTAGATACCCAACAGTCTGCCAGTGGCGTGCAGGAGCTGATTGATCAAATTCGGGAGAAAGGCGTCAATGCAGGTAAAACGCAAGGCACTCGAATTGTTGAAGATGCTGAGCAGCGGGCAGAATGGATTATTAAACAAGCCAAAGAAGAGGCTGCAGCGATTAAGAAAGAAGCCGATGTGAATTACCGTTTTGTCACAGAGGCTGGTCATGACGCGTTGGCGCTGGCATTCAGGGATATAAAGTTAAAACTTAAAGATGAGCTGTCCGTACAATTCTCGGAACAGTTGCGTAAATTGGTTGAGAAAGAGTTGCAAGACCCGGACACACTCAAACTATTGCTTATCTCTGCCGTCTCAAAAATATCGATACCTGATGCCCCGCAAGCCATTGTTTTACCGGATAAAGCAGTAGGTCTGAATGAGCTACGTGAAGATCCCGGTTCTCTTCAGCAGGGGGCTTTGGTGGAGTTAGTGTCTGATACTGCCAGAAAGTTGCTAACAAAAGGGGTCGATATACGCTTTGATAACAATATCAGCAGTGGGCTTGTATTTTTGCTGAATGATGGCGAAGTGACAGTAGAAATGACGGATAAATCACTATCAGACATGTTGCTCAAGCATTTGCAGCCCCGCTTCAGAGCAATGCTTGAAGGGGTGGTGAGTTAGTGGGCGAAGCATATGATAAATCCTAACGTTAATGCAGACTATGTAGAGTTGCTCTGCTCATTGCCTTATCTACATAATCCCTTTATTCGTCAGCGGCCTCCCATTTCTGCCGTGCAGTTCAGAAAAAGGTTAAATATGCTCGACATTGAATCCCGGGATCTGGTTGTAGAGCTGGCGGGAACCTTTTATTGGGGGCAGCTTAAGCTTGATGATACCGACGCAGAGCTCGTGCACAAGGCGACACGTATCATTGAGGCGTTAGCCTTACAGGATATTAAAGAGTGGCAGTTGTGGCGAATGGATTTTCGTACGGTGATTGCAGCCCTCCGACGTCGAAAACAAGGGCTTGATGCTCCCGATAGTAAAACATTGTGGGGGTATGGTCACTATGTCAGTCATATTCGTCGAAACTGGCATCATCCTACGTTTAAACTGGAATCACGTTTTCCCTGGTTACCAACAGCAAAAGAGTTATTGGAATCAGGCGATAGTTATGGGCTGGAGCGCCATCTGATGTCGACTGCGTGGAATTATTATTCGCGCCAACATGCAGATAAGCCCTATTCATTTTCTGATGTCTGGCTTTACGCAGTGAAATGGGATCTTGTTGATCGCTGGTGCTGTTATAACGCCGACGTTGCTAAACAACACTTTGAAGAACTTGTGCAGGCAGGGTTGAAGCAGTCAATCGAAGAACTGAGGGCAATGGCATGAATCAGGAAATATCAGAAGTAAACACTATTAATGCCACGGCGCGGGTTGTATCGGTTAGTGATGATGTCGTTACCATTGAAACGATAGACAAAGGCGCAGGAGGAGTGATTACACCACTGGTTAAAAACGAAGTTGTTTTTATTTGCCCGCAGAAAAAACCCGGCACTAAGCAGGAGAAGCTAAAGGCCGAAGTACTTCGGGTGAGAGGGCGCCGCGCCGACGTTCAGGTGTATGAAGATACCACCGGTGTCGCTATTGGCGACCCCATAGAACAAAGTGGAGAGATGCTCTCAGTAGAGCTTGGGCCTGGTTTGCTGAGCCAGGTATATGACGGGTTACAAAACCCGTTACACCGCTTAGAAGTGATGAATGGGCGCTTTCTTCTTCGTGGTGAAGTGGCTACCGCACTGGATCGAAATGCCAAATGGGCCTTTGTGGCCAAACGTCGTGTAAAGGATAAGCTTAAACCCGGTGATGTTTTGGGCACGGTACAAGAAGGACGTTTTACTCATAAGATTATGCTGCCGTTTTTGCTCAGGGGGGTACATACCATCGAGTGGATTCAGGAGGGGACGTTTCCCGTTGAAACCGTTATAGCAAGATTGCGTGATGAAAAAGGCCGGCTTCACGAGGTGTCTATGCTTCAGCGTTGGCCGGTGCGTATTCCTCTGCCGGTTAATCTAATCAAACATGGCAGCAGTGAGCGTAAATTCCCAACCCAGCCAATCATAACCACCTTACGTCTTATCGATACGTTTTTTCCTATCGCTAAAGGCGGAACAGGGTGTATTCCCGGGCCATTTGGTGCGGGAAAAACGGTGTTGCAAAACCTGATTTCCCGCTACTCTGATGTTGATATTGTTATTGTAGTGGCTTGTGGCGAGCGTGCTGGTGAGGTCGTTGAAACCATTACCGAATTTCCCAAACTACAGGACCCTCATACCGGCGGTACCTTAATGGACCGTACTATCATTATTTGTAATACCTCTTCGATGCCTGTTGCTGCCCGGGAAGCCTCCATTTATACGGGCGTAACCCTTGGCGAATACTATCGTCAAATGGGATATGAAGTATTGCTGATTGCTGACTCTACCTCCCGCTGGGCGCAGGCAATGCGTGAAACCTCGGGTCGGTTAGAGGAGATACCCGGCGAAGAAGCGTTCCCGGCTTACCTTGAATCTTCAATTCGTAATTTATATGAGCGGGCGGGCGTCATCCGAACCAATGATAACAGTGAGGGCTCTTTAACCCTGATCGGCACGGTTTCACCTGCGGGGGGTAACTTTGAAGAGCCGGTGACACAGGGAACCCTGAATACCGTTAAGACTTTTTTGGGGCTCAGTTATGATCGTGCCTACAAACGTTTTTATCCGGCAGTAGATCCTCTGCAGTCCTGGAGCCGTTATACAGAGCAGCTTACGCCGTGGTTTTCAGAAAATATGGGACCCTCCTGGTTGGATGGCGTGGCGCATATCAATCAGTTGCTGATCAGAGGCGATGAAATATCCAGAATGATGCAGGTGACGGGCGAGGAGGGCGTAAGTCAGGCTGATTTCGTCACCGAGCAAAAAGCAACCTTAGTCGATATGGTCTATTTGCAGCAGGATGCCTTTGATGATGTGGATGTTTCAACTGATATTGAACGCCAGAAAAGTAGCTTTTCATTACTGGTTAACATTGTCGATACTCCGATGCTGTTTCAAACAAAAGCAGACACCCGCCGTTGGTTTAGTCGTATGACTGACACCTTTAAGAATTTAAATTACTCACCGATGAGCAGTGAAGATCACAAGAAGTATTCAGATCAAATTGCTTCATTATTAACAGAAGCGATGGGAAAAAAAATCGTCGCGGAAAAACCTCTCAAGGAAGTGGCTGATTAAAAAATAGCAATGAAAGCGCTGCGGCTGTCGATATCAGAAAAATCGATAAGGTACGAAATTGAGCGTAAGTTGACAGCTGATGGCTATCCTTAATTCGGCTGTGACTCTTGTTGAGCATAGAGTAACTAAATCTGGTGTCTCATTAAGCCTACATTCATTTTGCTATTCTGCTCTTAAAAGCTGTTATACAATCGCCGCCCTGAATAGGTCGTCGGTTGTACCGGTCTTTACCGATCACTGAACGGGAATCGGTTATTAATTGCTGGAATAGACCTCATATTTATGTCATTGCGTATAGATGCTCATTCCATACTCAGGTTTCAAACCTGGGGAATGATGGGTATTGTGTTGTTACTGCTTATTACTATTTTTGGTTTTTTTGTTTCGCGTGAGTATGTTGCGGGTGATGAGCGGGCAGCGGTGCTCTATCAGGAAATTCTTGAAAGCCAGAAATCGCGTCTGAAAACCGAGCTTCACTCCACTCAGGATTATATCCGCTTCATGGGTCAGCAGGCTGAGCTGAAACAACAGTTAGTTAAGGATGGCCAATGGTTACTGCTGGTTCTTGCCTGCGTCGGTGTGTTTTTGGTGCTGGTTGTGTGGGGATATGGGCAATGGCTTAAAAGATTGTTCATGTGCTATCAGGCAGATATCGAAACGAAACAAATCCGCATTGAGGGTGACGCACGCGCGCTGAAAATAGCTTCGCGGGTATTTGAGACGGCTCGTGAAGGCATTATGGTCACTGATCCGGACAATAGGATAGTGGCGGTAAACCGCTCGTTTACTGATATCACCGGGTATACAGAAGAGGATGTGCTGGGTGAGACGCCTAAGGTGATATCTTCAGGGCGACACACTGCTGGTTTCTATGCTGCTATTTGGGAAGCGCTTGATAAGACAGGTCAATGGCGTGGCGAGATATGGAACAGGGCTAAATCGGGACATGTTTACCTTGAGCAGCTATCTATCTCTGTTTCCAGAAATGAACAGGGTGATGTGATTAATTATATCGCTACTTTTAGTGATGTCACTGATAAAAAGCGCACCGAAGAGCAGCTGCGCTATTTAGCGGAATACGATGATCTGACGGGGTTGCCAAACCGACGCTTATTAATGGATCGTGTTGCGCAGACCATAGCGAGAGCCAAGCGGCATGAAGTGCGCTGTTTCTCATTAATGTTTATTGATATTGATCGATTTAAAAACATTAATGATTCGTTAGGTCATAGTATGGGGGATCTGGTGTTACAGGAGGTCGCTCAGCGGTTGCAAGGAGCGGTGCGTGAAGTTGATACGGTCAGTCGTATTGGCGGAGATGAGTTCGTTGTCCTTGTTGCCGGCAGGGGAAGTGATATCGTTATTTCTGCAGCGAATTCAGCACACCGAATACTCAAAATCGTTTCAGAGCCTATTCAGGAAATGGATCTGGATTTAGTGGTGACACCGAGTATCGGGATAGTGTCTTATCCGGCGGATGGCGATAATTTTGAAATGTTATTACGCAATGCAGATGCCGC
>NZ_JBFIIH010000060.1:0-23015 GCF_041601355.1 Neptunomonas sp. | reverse complement strand
GCTTTGTGTTTTATGATGGGATTGTTAGTATGAATCATGAGAGTTACCTTTTGTTTTGATTTAAGATTCGACACCTTTATCAAAACGGGTAACTCTCTCTTTTTCAAGAAGATGTGTCAGGTCTAGTCGGAACTAATACAGATTAGCAGTCGATAGGTTTTTTTATCGATTTATTTATTGGATCGGTAAATACACAAGGGGGCGGCATTAGATCAGGCCGCCCCTTGAAGAGTCGCAAAAAAAAAGCAGTATTACTTGCTTTTCTTAAGCTGTTTTTTCAGTTTTTTGACTTTCTTTTCCTGCTTTTCGATTTTAGCTTTGCGTGTTTTGATTTCGCTTTTAACTTCTTTTACCTTGGCTTTAACTTCTTTTGCTTTAGACATTTGAACTTCTCCGTTTAATTTCCATGAGTAATGCGTTGCTGACTAAACAGTTCTAGTTTTTAGACGCTTGTCCATGCTCTGCAATAAAACTACGTATAAACCGGCGTAACTCTCGAGCTGCACTTGTATCAAGTTCGTCACATAATGATACAAAATCATTACGCTCATCTTCATTGATACGAATCACAAGCTGGCTGTTTTTTGGTTTCTTTTTTGTACCCATTCACGAGGACCTCAAAGCAGGTAATGTGAGAAAAATACAGCAGAAAAGCCCGCTTGTATGCTTATTAAAAGTACATCATATGTATATACGTTGTAATGCATAATCTAGTTTTACCGGAGCGAAGTCAACAATGTTATAAATAATTCATATGGCATTGTCTTCGGTAAGGAAAGATAGAAGAAAGAGTTCTTTGATAAGCTCTTGTTCATTTTTTCCAGAATCAGAGAAGTCTGCAGGGCAAAGAAAGCCGCTGGCTATCATCTCTTCTACTTGATCGCCATTCCATTGTATGACGGGTATTTTGCGAGCTTTATGGATGACTTTGATATAGGGATCAGATCGTTCCAGCCATGCATTTATTTGATAGGTCATGAATTATCCTCCGTGTGATATAAACGAAGAATAGGGGAGTTATCTCAAAATGTAAATAATAATCATTATCATTCGTGTTTGTATCGATTGAAAGATGATATCAACCTCGTCACTATTTGCTTTTAATAGGTGTAATCCTTGCAGCCATCCATACCAAAATTAATACAGGTATTCCGAGTAGTGTAGTGCCGGTAAAGAACCAGGTGTAATCGAAACTATCTACCACTCCCCCCGAGAAACCACCTAAAAATTTGGGAAACAGCAGCATGACTGAGCTGAATAGCGCATATTGTGTGGCTGAATACTGAATGTTGGTCAGGCTTGAAAGGTAGGCAACAAAAGCAGCAGTCGCTATACCACCGCTGAGATTATCTAATGAGATAACCACGGTCAGCATCAGTGTGTCGTGGCCTAACGTTGCTAACCAGGCAAACAAGAGGTTAGTGCCCGCGGCCAGCAGAGCGCCGATGAACAGAATTTTCATGACGCCAAAGCGGTTGACTAAAATGCCACCCAGACCCGCACCGATGATGGTCATCACAACACCATAGATCTTAATAATCTGTGCTACTTCCTGTTTGGTAAACCCCATATCGACGTAGAATACGTTGGCAATAATCCCAAGAATGACATCTGAAATACGGTAAGTGCCAATCAAGGCCAAAATAATAAGCGCCTGTTTCCCATAACGATGAATAAAGTCTGCAAAAGGACAAATAACAGCGATGTAACTCCACCCTAACAAGCGGGATAACCAGGAGGGCAGGTGAGCCAGTTGCTCAGCTTTTGTGGTGATTTTTTGTTGTTGTTGAAGCGTTTCCTGATCCATTTCAACGGCCGGAGGCTCGGCAATCACCAGAGTGGTAATCAGGCCCGTTCCCATAAGCGCAGCCATACAAAGATAAGCAACTTGCCATGAGTGTTTCGAGTAGAGGGCAGGGTCTACATCGATCCAGGCGGCCAGAGCAAGAGCCCCTGCGCCCGCCACAATCATCGCTAAGCGGTAACCTGCCATATAGGTAGCAGCCATGGCCGCTTGAAGCCTCTCTCCTGCTGATTCAATACGATATGCGTCAATGACAATATCTTGTGTCGCAGAGCTGAATGCCACAGCGATGGCCAATAGTGCCATATAGTTCAGGTTTAACAGTGGGTCTGAAAAAGCTAAGCCGCTAAGACTGGTGATGAGTAAGCATTGAGAGAGGAATAACCAGCTTCTGCGTCGGCCAAGCCAGCGGGAAAGGAAAGGGAGGGAGAGGCGGTCAATCAGCGGGGCCCAGAGCCATTTAAGGCCATAGGCAAGGCCTACCCAAGAGAAATAAGTAATAACACTGCGTTCGACCCCCGCCTCACGCAGCCAGAAAGATAGCGTGCCAAATACCAGTAATATAGGCAGACCGGAGGAAAAGCCAAGAAACAAAAGAGCAATAGCGCGTGGATGAAGATAAATTCTTAGCGAGCCAAGCCAGGTATCGGGTAGTGAATCAACTGATGACATGGAGAAAACCTTCGATATCGATGCGCGCTATTGTGTCCGGCTTGGGGGGAGATGTAAACGCCATGAAAAAAGCCGACACGAAGTCGGCTATTTTTCAAAGGTGACTGGCATCAGATGCGCAGCGCACCATCTACTTCGATGCAGCGACCGTTAATATAGTCATTTTGGAAAATGAAAGTAACCGTTTTTGCGATCTCTTCTGGTGTACCCAGGCGCTTAGCAGGGATACCTGCAGCAATTTTTTCCAACGCTTCTGGTTTCATGCTCAGTACCATTTCTGTACCGATATAACCTGGAGCGATAGACGCTGCACGCACGCCGTAACGCGCTAGTTCTTTAGCCCAAGTAACCGCCATTGCCTGTGCACCTGCTTTTGTTGCAGTGTAGTTGGTCTGGCCCATGTTACCTGAACGAGAAACAGAAGAGATGTTAATAATGCATCCCTGAGAACCTGTTTCGATCATTTTAACAGCCGCTTCACGACCGCATAGGAAAGTACCGGTCAGGTTTACGTCCATAACCAGATTCCACTGATCCAAAGACATTTTCTTAACGACTTTACCGTCTTTTACTTTAATGAACAGGCCATCACGCGTGATACCTGCATTGTTGACCAATCCGTGCAGTGTGCCGAAATCTGCTACGACGTCATTGAAAAGCTTTTCAACGCTTGCTTCGTCAGCAACGTTAGCGATGTATCCGCGAGCTTCAACGCCTTTTTCCATGCAAAGACCAACAGTAACATCCAAGTCTTCTGCGTTCAGGTCAGCCAGTGCTAATTTGGCACCCTGTCCTGCTAGTTCCAAAGCCATTGATCGACCTAGTCCGCGGCCACCACCGGTAATAACGATAACTTTATCTTTCAATTCCATCGTAGAGTCCCCTGTTCTATGTGTGCTACTTTATCTTCATCTTTATTTTAATGAGTTATTGTGCGCTGCGGAATATTGCAGTGCAACAAAAATAGAGTGTAGTTGAATAAATGTCCATCAATAATTTATATTATACGGGTATATACTTATACACGAAAAATAGTTTCTGTCTATAAGTATCATATAACTCATTGATTTTTATTGTTTTTAAATGAGTGTAGTTAATTAGGATGTGTACAAAGGTCGTTAATTAGACTATGGTCTGACCCTTGAAGTTTTTTCAATCATCTGATTTGATTAACTAAATAATTCAGGTTTTCACTATGCCATTTCTTTTTCTGCTTTTTATCCTGATACCTATCATCGAAATTACAGTTCTTATCAATGTCGGACAAGCGATAGGCACTTGGTATACGGTTGGTCTTGTCTTGTTATCTGCTTTTATCGGCATCAATATGCTGAGGTATCAGGGTTTATCTACGCTTGCCCGGGCGCAGCAGCGGCTTAGTGCCGGAGAGATGCCAGCGCAAGAAATGGTGGAAGGCTTAGTGCTGGCTGTGGGTGGTGCGTTATTAATAACTCCCGGTTTCGTAACAGATTTCATAGGTTTTTGTTGTTTGATCCCATTTACCCGACAAGCGTTTGTTAAAGGCTTGATGAAACGCTTTAAAGTGATTTCGATGTCTAAACAACAAACATTTGAGCAAACAGATACATTTGATGAGTCTGAATTTGGCCATCATTCCTCTTTCAAAGATCCTTCCAAGCCCCCCAGACAGGGCGATATCATCGATGGTGAATTTCGTCGTGATGATTAATCTGTAAATATCCCATAAAAATATTCCTGGCGGGTGTTGAAATGCACCCGTGTGCCCCCACTTATGATATCAACCGGTAACCAGATGGTTACGGTCTTCGACTTATCAATAGCTTTATCGCATTTTGATTAAACCATCAGGAGAGAAATTAGATGAAAATTCGTCCGCTTCACGATCGTGTAGTAGTTCGTCGCAGTGAAGAAGAAAAAACAACAGCCGGTGGTATCTTGCTACCAGGTTCTGCTGCTGAAAAACCGAATGAAGGTGAAGTCGTAGCTGTTGGCCAGGGTCGTGTACTTAAAAATGGTGAAGTACAGCCTTTATCCGTCAAAGTGGGTGACAAGATCCTATTTGGACAGTATGCAGGTTCCAACATCGTTAAGATCGACGGTGAAGAGCTGCTGATCATGAACGAAAGCGAAATTTACGGTGTTCTGGAAAGTTAATTCAGGCACTTTTACTGCTTTCGATAAAACATTACTAATAATATTAAGTAACAGGATTTAGAAACAATGGCTGCTAAAGACGTACGTTTTGGTAATGATGCTCGCCAGCGCATGCTGGAAGGTGTCAACATTCTGGCTAACGCTGTAAAAACTACATTGGGCCCTAAAGGTCGCAACGTTATTTTAGATAAAGCATTCGGCGCACCTACTGTCACTAAAGATGGTGTATCTGTAGCGAAAGAGATCGAACTGGAAGATAAGTTCGAGAACATGGGCGCACAGATGGTTAAAGAAGTGGCTTCACAGGCTAACGATGTAGCTGGTGACGGTACAACTACAGCGACCGTTCTTGCTCAGGCAATCGTTTGTGAAGGCTTAAAATCAGTTGCAGCGGGTATGAACCCAATGGATCTGAAACGCGGTATCGATAAAGCCTCTGCTGCTGTTGTTGCAGAGATTAAAAAGATGGCTGTTCCGTGTACAGATTCTAAAGCGATTGCTCAGGTGGGTACTATCTCTGCAAACTCTGATGAAGTTGTCGGTCAGCTAATTGCTGAAGCAATGGAAAAAGTCGGCAAAGAAGGTGTTATTACCGTTGAAGAAGGCTCTGGGCTGGAAAACGAGCTGACAGTTGTTGAAGGTATGCAGTTTGACCGTGGTTACCTGTCTCCTTACTTTATCAACAATCAGGAAAGCATGACGGTTGAATTAGAACAGCCGTACATTCTTTTAGTAGATAAGAAAATTTCAAGCATCCGTGATTTGCTTCCAACACTGGAGCAGGTTGCTAAATCTTCCCGTCCGCTGCTGATCATTTCTGAAGATGTTGAAGGCGAAGCGTTGGCAACTCTGGTTGTAAACAACATGCGCGGTATCGTTAAAGTGGCTGCTGTTAAAGCACCTGGCTTTGGTGATCGTCGTAAAGCCATGCTGGAAGATATCGCTGTATTGTCGGGTGGTACTGTTATTTCTGAAGAAGTGGGTCTGAGCCTGGAGACAGCGACTCTGGAACATTTGGGTCAGGCTAAGCGTGTTACTGTGACTAAAGAAAACACTATCCTGGTCGATGGTGCCGGTAATACTGATGCTATCGAAGCTCGTGTTAACCAGATCCGTGCTCAGCTTGAAGATACTTCTTCAGATTACGATCGTGAAAAACTGCAGGAACGTGTCGCTAAATTGGCTGGCGGTGTTGCTGTCATTAAAGTTGGCGCGGCGACTGAAGTTGAAATGAAAGAGAAGAAAGCACGTGTAGAAGATGCATTGAATGCAACGCGTGCAGCTGTAGAAGAAGGCGTGGTTCCTGGCGGTGGTGTTGCTCTGATCCGTGCTTTGCAGGCTGTTGAAGGTATGGAAGGTGATAACCACGACCAGACAATCGGTATTCAGTTAGCTTGTCGTGCAATGGAAGCTCCACTGCGCCAGATCGTTAACAATGCTGGCGGTGAAGGTTCGGTTGTTGTTGCAAAAGTACGTGAAGGTCAAGGTTCTTTCGGTTACAACGCTGGTAACGACACTTACGGCGATATGTTGGAAATGGGTATCCTTGATCCGGCTAAAGTAACACGTTCTGCTTTGCAGGCAGCGTCTTCTGTTGCAGGTCTGATGATCACAACTGAAGCGATGATTGCTGATAAGCCTCAGGAAGCCGGTGCAGGTGGTATGCCTGATATGGGCGGCATGGGTGGAATGGGCGGCATGGGCGGAATGATGTAATTCATTTAGCGCATCGCTTTTAATAAAAACCCGACCTTTGGTCGGGTTTTTTGTTTTTAACTACCTGATAATTAAAACAAAAAATAGATCATTTAGATTCTCTATAGGCTTACTCGTAATCTCGATTGGTATCTGAGCAGCGTTGCGGTAGTCTGGTTTCAGTCCACATGACTGAAAATACCCCTAACATAATAATCAAAAAGGGATACTTAGATGAAAAAGACCGCTTTGCTATTCGCAGGTGCAGCACTTGCGTTGAATATAGCCAGTGCACAGGCTGCCACGTTAAAAATGGCTTATGATGCCGACCCTGTTTCTCTTGATCCATATGAGCAGCTTTCCGGCGGTACATTGCAGCTATCTCATATGACCTATGACCCACTGGTACGCTGGGATAGGAATCTGGGCTTTGAACCACGCTTAGCTGAAAAATGGGAGCGCATTGACGATAACACGATGCGTTTTCACTTACGCAAAGGCGTAAAATTCCACAGTGGTAATGAACTCTCTACAAAAGATATCGCTTTTACTTTTAAGCGCTTGCAGGAATCGCCGGATTTTAAAGGGGTATTCGCACCGTTTAAGGCATTGAATGTCATCGATGATTACACCTTCGATATGGTCACGGCTGAGCCGTTTCCGCTGATTCTGAATAACATGACTTACCTGTTTCCGATGGATAGTGTCTTTTTTAGCGGAGATGATGCTAATGGTAAGCCTAAAGATATGTTGGTTAAGCACGGCGATTCATTTGCCTCGAGTAATCTTTCAGGTACCGGGCCTTTCACCGTTTCGTATCGTGAGCAGGGTGTTCGGGTTGAGTTTGCCCGAAACGCTGATTACTGGGATAAAAACTCTCCCGGTAATGTGGATAAAATTGTATTTACGCCGATCAAAGAAGCACCGACCCGTGTAGCGGCACTTCTGGCCGGTGATGTCGACTTTATCGCACCTGTTCCTCCGACGGATCATGACCGGATTAAAGGCAGCGATAAGGTTGAGTTAGTAACGATGGGGGGGACGCGCGTCATCACCTTCCAGATGAATCAGGAACGGGTTGAAGCATTTAAAGATGTGCGGGTTCGTCAGGCGGTTAATTATGCGATTAACCAGGAAGGTATCGTCAAGAAAATCATGAAAGGCTTTGCAACACCGGCGGCTCAGTTTTCTCCAGCCGGCTACCTTGGGCATAACGCATCGTTAACGCCACGCTACGATCTGAAAAAAGCAAAAGCTTTGATGAAAGAAGCGGGTTATGAAAAAGGCTTTACCGTCACCATGATGGCACCTAATAACCGTTATGTGAATGATGATAAAATTGCTCAGGCAGTTGTTTCTATGCTGTCAAAAATTAATATCAAAGTTGATCTTAAAACCATGCCTAAAGCTCAATACTGGCCTGCGTTTGATGAGCGTGCTGCCGATATGATGATGATAGGCTGGCATTCTGATACCGAAGATACCAATAACTTCTTCGAATTCTTATCAGCATGCGCCAATAAAGAGACAGGTACCGGGCAGTATAACAGCGGTAACTATTGTAACCCTGAAGTGGACGCTATGATGGTTGAAGCGAACACAGTGACTGACGTTGAAAAGCGTACAGCTATCATGCAGGCGATGGAAAAAGCGGTATACGATGATGCAGGCTTTGTACCTTTGCACTGGCAGAACCTGAGCTGGGGCGCACGTAAAGGTGTAGATATTGCTCCGGTTGTTAATGTTATGGACTTTCCTTACCTTGGTGACCTGGTCATTAAAGAGTAAGCGTCATCTTGAGTAATGCCTGAGTGGCTCTTATGAGTCGCTCAGGTATTGCGCCTGGCCTTTGTGGAGTCATTCCACAAAAAAATAAAAAGCATACAATATCTGGCTGTGTGAACCACACTGCCAAATCCTAAGGCTGATAATCATGATTGCGTTCTTTATTAAACGGTTTTTTCAAGCGGTTGTTGTGATGTTTGTCATCAGCCTTATTAGTTTTTCTATCCAGGATAATCTGGGTGATCCGTTAAGAGAACTGGTAGGGCAGGCAGTATCGGAAGATGAACGACAGGCGATGCGGGATGAGATGGGATTAAATGATCCATTTCTGGTGCAGTATGTGCGTTTTGCTAAAAAAGCAGTGCAGGGCGACCTTGGTAACTCCTACTTTTTCAAAAAACCTGCTTTTGAAGTGATCATGAACAAACTACCAGCGACATTGGAACTGGTATTTGGTGCCACTATTATTATCGTTCTTTTTTCAGTCCCCATCGGTGTGTACTCCGCTATTCATCCAGAGAAATGGTTTTCAAAAACAGTGATGGGTTTGAGTATTGTCGGGATATCTATTCCTGTATTTTTGACGGCGATTGGGTTGATCTACCTGTTTGCAATAGAGCTTAACTGGCTTCCTTCCTTTGGGCGTGGAGAGACGACCCATGTTATGGGTTTCTGGGAAACAGGAATGTTATCTGCGGATGGCTTAAGACACCTGATATTACCCAGTTTCACCTTAGCTTCTATCATGCTGCCGTTATTTATCCGTCTTATCCGTGCTGAAATGATGGAGGTTTTGCAGTCTGAATATGTGAAATTTGCCTGGGCCAAAGGGATTTCTCCGCGACGTATCTATTTTGTTCATGCACTGAAGAACACCATGTTGCCGGTCATCACTGTGGGCGGTGTGCAGATAGGCACTATGGTGGCTTATACCATTCTTACCGAAACTGTTTTTCAGTGGCCGGGTATGGGGTTTCTGTTTCTTGAGGCGGTGAATCGCGTCGATACACCATTAATTGTTGCTTATCTGATCGTTGTGGGTGCGATCTTCGTTGTCACCAACACTTTGGTTGATCTTATCTATGGTCTGGTTAATCCGACAATCAATCTGGCAGGTAAAAAATAATGGCCGAATCTATTCAAAAAATGGAGCAGCAACCGACAGCCTTTCAGCGCTTTAAAGCGTCTCACTTCTGGCATAGCTTTAGCGTAGATCGGGTTGCACAACTGAGTTTTATAGTTTTTTTAATTTATGCGTTATTGGCCATTTTTGCGTCAGTCATCGCACCTTTCGATCCTTATGATGCGTCTCAAATTGATATTATGAATTCTGAGATTCCGCCTAGCTGGGAAGAGGGCGGGGAGGAAGGTTTTCTTTTAGGAACCGATGCGCAAGGGCGCGATATGCTGTCGACGATTCTTTATGGCACTCGGGTGTCTTTGATGATCGGGCTGTGTGCGGTGGCTTTGCAGGCGCTGCTGGGCATTGTTATCGGGCTAACGGCCGGATATATCGGTGGGCGTGTCGATAGCTTTTTGATGCGGATAGCCGATATTCAATTGTCTTTTTCTACGCTAATGGTCGCTATTATTGTGTTGGCGGTGTTTCAGGCGACCTTTGGTACTGAGCTGTATCAGCAGTTGGCGATGATCATGTTGATTCTGGTTATTGGTATTGCCGAGTGGCCGCAGTATGCCAGGACAATTCGCGCATCCGTGTTGGCAGAAAAAAAGAAAGAGTATGTCGATGCGGCACGCGTCATGGGATTTGGCCGGTTAAGAATTATGTTTCGGCATATTCTGCCTAATACGCTATCGCCGATTTTAGTTATTTCTACGGTGCAGATTGCCAATGCCATTATATCGGAAGCATCGCTGTCCTTTTTAGGATTGGGAATGCCTGTTTCGCAGCCGTCATTAGGGTCGCTGATCTCCAGTGGTTTTGAATATATTTTTTCTGGCGCTTGGTGGATTACTGTTATTCCAGGTGTTGTGTTAGTCGTATTGGTACTGGTGATGAACTTACTGGGTGACTGGATGCGCGATGTACTTAACCCAAAACTGTATAAGGGGTAACGCATGCCTTTGTTAGAAGTTAATAACCTGGAAGTGTGTTTTGGCCTTAGAAGCGGCGCGGTTAAAGCACTTCGTGATGTTAGTTTCACACTCGAGAGAGGTGAGCGTTTAGGTGTGGTGGGTGAGTCAGGTGCGGGCAAGTCTGTGCTTGGGTTCTCAATTATAAACCTGTTGTCACGCCCCGGGCATATCTCAGCAGGTAATGTAAATTTTGAAGGAAACGATCTGGCGAGTCTGGCACCGGAAGAACTGAGGTCTATTCGTGGTAATCGTATCTCGATGATTTTTCAGGATCCGATGATGACGCTCAATCCGGTGTTGACGATTGGTGAGCAGATGGTGGAGTGCCTGAAAGCGCACCGTAAGATATCCACTGCTGACGCTAAAAGTATCGCCTTGAAGAGGTTGCAGCAGGTGCAGATTCCTTCACCGGAGAAGCGTTTGGAGCAATATCCGCATGAGCTATCCGGTGGTATGCGTCAACGTATTGTTATTGCAATTGGCTTACTGCTTGATCCCGATATTATTATTGCGGATGAGCCAACCACAGCACTGGATGTCACCATTCAGGCCGAAATCATGGATCTGATGCTTAATCTTTGTGAACAGAATAATGTGGCGCTGATCCTGATTACTCATGATTTGGGTGTGGTTTCACAGATGACGCAGCGGATGTTGGTGATGTATGCCGGTCGCATTATTGAGCAGGGGCCTACCAAGGAAATTATCAATGATGCACAGCACCCTTATACACAAGGACTGATGAATGCATTGCCGCAAATGGCAATACCCGGACAAAAACTGAATCAGATTAAAGGCACTATGCCGCCGCTGCAGCGCATACCGGCGGGATGTTCATTCAACCCACGTTGTGAGTATGTGATGGATATCTGTACTAAGAAACTGCCGCCGTTTACTCAGTCGGGCAACTGTCAGGTTGCTTGTCATATGGTCGCTGACTCTCAACATGGGTCTCAACAAGAAAAACTGCGCAGTGAAGAGGTGTGATGATGGCAGAGCAGAATAAATCACTGGTACAGATTCGGGATCTGTATAAACGTTTTTCTATCTCAGGTGATCTGCTTGATCAGTTGCAGTTCAAGGGTGGAAAACTGACGCGTCATCAAGAGTATGTGCATGCGATCAATGGCGTATCACTGGATGTGATGCCAGGTGAGGCGCTGTGTGTGGTGGGTGAGTCAGGTTGTGGTAAATCAACCGTTGCCAGAACGGTAATGGGGTTGTTAACGCCCACTGCGGGCCAGGTTTCCTATCGCGGTGCGCGGATTGATAATCTGAGTGATAAGCAGATGCTGCCGTATCGTAAAAAGATGCAGATGATTTTTCAGAACCCTTATGCGTCATTGAATCCGCGAATGACAATCATGGAAACGCTGCGTGAGCCGATTCGTTTTCATAATCCGGCGATGAAGCCGGGTGAAATTCGCGACAAAATTGCAGAAGTGATGCTCGCTGTTGGCGTTGATCCCAGTTGGGGAGAGCGTTTTTCACACGAGTTCTCGGGAGGTCAGCGACAGCGTATCAGTATTGCCCGGGCGTTGGCTGTTGATCCGGAGTTTATTGTCGCGGATGAGCCCATCTCGGCGTTGGATGTATCCATTCAGGCGCAAGTGCTTAACTTGATGATGGATGCTCAGAAAGACCGAAACCTGACCTATCTGTTTATCACGCATGATCTTGCTGTGGTGGAACACTTCGGAACCCGTGTTGCTGTGATGTATCTGGGGACTCTATGTGAGTTGGCTCCGACTAAACAGTTGTTTTCCAGTCCACGCCATCCTTATACTCAGGCACTGATGTCGGCTATTCCCCGTTTAGAGGATGACAGACCTGATTACATTAAGCTAACGGGTGAAGTGCCGACGCCTGTTAATCTGCCTTCTGGCTGTGTCTTCCATGGCCGTTGTCCACATGTTAATGAGCGTTGTAAACGAGAAATTCCGGCGCTGACTCTGTTACAGGATGGTACTCAGGTCGCGTGCCATGGTGTAGAAGAGAACCGCTTATAACGGTGAGTACTCATGTAGAGTCGGTTGATTTAGCATTTATTGATTTAGCTTGGTGAGGTGTTACATGCTTAAGGTCAGCAGTCAGTTTGATGCCGGTAATATTGAGGTGATTGATAATTCCTCGCCGCAAGACATTCAGTTGCAGATTCGTAAAGATCATAACTCAGACTTCTATCAATGGTTTTATTTTCGTGTCCAGGGTGGCGCGGGTGAAACGCTGCGACTGCGCTTGCTTAATGCAGCAGAGGCCGCATATCCAGATGGTTGGGATAACTATCAAGCCGTCGCTTCTTATGACCGTCAAGAGTGGTTTCGGGTGCCGACCCGGTATAACAATGGTGAGTTGATTATCGAACACACGCCAGAACAAGGCAGCATTTATTACGCCTATTTTGCTCCCTATAGCTTTGAACAGCACCTTGATATGGTTGCCGCCGCTCAACAGTCTGAGCTATGTGACGTGATGGATATTGGAACCACATTGGATGGCAGAGATATAAATTTACTGCGTATTGCCTCTGATGAATCTGAAGTTAGCAAACGACTGAATATATGGGTAACCGCACGCCAGCATCCGGGAGAAACCATGGCTGAATGGTTTGTTGAGGGGATGATAGAGCGGCTGCTCGATGAAGAAGATGCACTGGCAGGCGACCTGTTAAAGCAATGTACGTTCTGGGTAGTGCCTAACATGAACCCGGATGGTTCGGTACGTGGTCATCTGAGAACCAATGCAGTGGGTGTGAACCTGAATCGGGAGTGGCAAACGCCGTCACTGGAAAAAAGCCCTGAAGTTTTCTGTGTGCGCGAACAAATGATGGCGCATGGTGTGGATCTGTTTCTTGATATACATGGTGATGAAGCGTTACCGTGTAATTTTATAGCCGGGCAAGCGGGCGCACCGGATGTGTCTGCTAAGACGTTGGCTGAAGAAGCGCAGTTTAAGCACGATCTGCGACGGGTGAATCCCGACTTTCAGTTGGAACGAGGTTATGAGCCTGGTAAGTTCGGGCCGGAAACACTGACGATTGCTTCGTTTTGGGTGGGTGATCACTTTCATTGCCCGGCTATGACGTTAGAGATGCCGTTTAAGGATCATGATGAGCGTCCAGATCCGGTTTATGGCTGGTCAGCAGAGCGTTCCCGAAAGCTCGGTGCATCTATGCTCAACCCCATTAAAGAGTGGCTGGCCAGGCGTTAATGCTGAGTTTCATAGCAGCTTTATTTAGGTTAGACAGTTTGGAGCTTTGGGTATATGGAGCTTTGCGACTATGGCGCTCCGGGAATACGGGGCTTTGAGAGTATGAGGCTTAGATATTATGGGGCCTAGCCGTTACGGAGTTCGCCAAGTATGGAGTTAAGGTGGTTAGATGACTTTATCGCTTTGGCGTGTACACGTCATTTTTCCAGAGCAGCTGAAGAGCGAAATGTAACTCAGCCTACCTTGAGCCGTCGCATCAAGCTGCTTGAGGATGAAATGGGTGTCACGCTGATAGACAGAAATACACTGCCTTTGAGCCTGACGCCTGCCGGAGAGATATTTTTAAACGGTGCCGAGAATATGTCGCGAATAGCTCGTGATACTAAATCTCAATGCCGTGAAATTCGCAAGCAGGTCGATAGTCGTTTGCGATTTGCCACCACTCAGACGTTGTATCTGCTATTTTACCGCAACTGGCTTATGCCAGCTTCTGAGCGACACGGTTTTCCTATTGATCTTAATCTGAACTCGACCTCCTGGGCCGCCAGTGATTTTGTGTCTGCTTTGACGCAGGGGCAATGTGATCTGGTGTTGTGCTATTGGCATCCACTGATTAACTTCATTCAGGGATTTGATGACCCCGGGTTTGAATATCTTGTGGTGTGCGATGATGAGTTAGTGCCAGTGACGGCATTAGCGGAAGATAATCAGCCACTCTTTCGACTGCCGGGTACGCCGCGCAACCCATTGCCTTATATCAGTTACCATAACAGTTCGTTTCTTCGCCCGCTGATAGATCATTCACTACAACAAACCGCAGAAACACCGCATCTGGTTACCATTAATGAAAATATGTTATCCGTCAGCGTTAAAGCGATGATCAAAGAAAGCTTTGGCGTAGGCTGGTTACCTAAACGTCTGATCAATGAAAGTCTTACTTATAACAGGCTTGCACTGGCGGGCGATGCGCAATGGAATATCCCACTTCAGATCCGCTTATATCGTTTGAAAGACAGCCATCGCGCTACATTAGATCCTTTTTGGGAGAAGATGCGCGCAGAGCTGCAAACGGATGGCCTTATAGAGACGAAAAGTTAATCATGAAAGCACTGTTTACTGATCATCTGGCTGCACTGATGCAGCGAACGGAAAGCGCGCTTGAGAATGAGCAGTTTGATGCATTGCTAATCCACTCAGGTAGCACAAAGAATTATTTCTTAGATGATTATGCGCCGGTATTTAAGCCGAACCCGCATTTTGTGCAGTGGATGCCTTTTCTGACCGAGCACCCCGAGTGTTGGCTGATTATCAAGCCGGGCATAAAGCCATGCTTATTTCTCTATTCGCCGGATGATTTCTGGCATATAACCGCTGCAAAACCCACCGATTTCTGGAGTGAGTTATTTGATATACAAGTGTTCACCGATATTGAAACGCAATTAAAACAGATGCCATTGGCTGGGAATGTCGCTTTAATTGCAGCAGATGCTGTTGGGCTTGCGCAAGCTAACCTTCAGCACAACCCCGAACGACTTATGCATGCACTGCATTTTTTACGCGCAGAAAAAACGGCGTGGGAGCAACATTGTATTCGTCAAGCCAATCAGGGTGCGGTTAAAGGCCATCAGTTTACTCAAAACGGATTTCTGGCAGGAATGTCCGAGTATGAGCTGCATCAGGGCTACCTCAGTGCGATGGGGCATCTGGAAAAAGAGTTGCCGTATAGTAATATTATTGCGTTGAACGAGCATGCGGCTGTTTTGCATTATCAGCATAAAGATCGCAAAGCGCCAGAACAGCATCGCACACTGCTTGTGGATGGCGGTGCTGTTTATTATGGGTATGTGGCTGATATTACCCGCACGGTTAGTCAGGGAAGCCAGGATTTTCAGGCACTGCTTAGCGCTATGAATAACGTGCAGCAGTCTTTAGTGGATACGATTAAGCCAGGCGTTTCTTTTCTCAGTCTTCATGAGACGATGCATCAGCAGCTTTTTCGAATATTGGCTGATGCCGGTATTATTAAGCGAAGTCATCTGCTGGATCAAACACAGGCGTTATCGATTACCCGCACTTTTTATCCTCATGGGTTAGGGCACCTGTTGGGTATTCAGGTGCATGATATCGGTGGATGGCAGCAGGATAGTGAAGGTCGCTTGCTCAATCCGCCGCAGGATCATCCTTTTTTACGTCTGACCCGGACGCTGAAAGAAAATATGGTTGTTACCATTGAACCCGGGCTGTATTTCATTCCACAGTTATTGAGTCAGCTAAAAAGTACACCTTTGGCGGATTATATTGATTGGCCTTTGGTTGATTCATTAACGCCGTGGGGAGGTATTCGTATTGAAGATAACGTCTGCGTAACTGCCAATGGTGTTGAGAATTATACGCGGGATGCGTTTAATCATCTGAAATAGAATATATCTGATTGGCGGGACTTTTGTTGCTTGTTTAAAGCTGGTAATTTGTGACCAGTATTTTAACTAAGGCATAGTGTTCTGATGAGCCATGATAATAACGATCTGCATGTACCTAATCTGGGCCCTGCAGATCGTAGCCCGGCAACTTTAAAAGTCGATGTTTCTGAAAAAATAATCCACTCCGAACATTCAGCTTCGCATTCGGTCGCACAAACCGGAAATGGTGCTGGCTGGTTTACAACCTTAATCCTGGTGTTGCTGACGGCCGCGTGCAGCGGTTTAGGTTATCTGGGTTTTGGACTGCAGCAAACCATCATTGAGCAGCAGCAAACAGTCAGTAATGCTGCTGAGCGAATCAGTGAACTAGAGAGAATGCTGAATGTCGCCAGCGATAGCGCCGTACAAACAGGTCAGACACTGGAGCAGCGTTTGTTACAGGTTAATCAAGACGCCACGGCTAAATACACCCTCTACGACTCTGAAATTGCCAAGTTATGGGATGTTGCCAATAAGCGTAATAAGAACAGTATTGATGCGCTGAGCGCAGAACTAAAAGATCTGACTGAGCAGGTCAGTAAGTCTGATCAAACAACTAATGCAGCAAATAGTGCGCTGGTTAAAGGGCAGCAGGAGCAGACTAAACGGCTGGCTGCTCTTGAGCAGACAGTAGAACAGAAGGTTGAGCAAAAACTTGCACAGGTCGCGACGTTAGTCACTCAAGCTGCTGCGGTCGATAAGAAACTGACTGAGTTGATCAATGCCAACAGTCAGTTGTCTAAAGATCAGGCTGCCCTGAAAAACAGCGATACACAGAACTTAAAATCATTAAAGCAGAGTATATCTTCGCTGCAGACACAGATCGCTATTTTTGAAGAGACACTGGGAGAAAAGCAATCTAACCAGCAAGCCTCTCTGAACAAAATAGTGAGTCGTTTAAGTGCTGTGGAGCAGTCATCCCGAAGCGGCGGAGGGAATATTGAAGCACGTGTGAAAGCCAATGAGCAGGCTATCCGGGCTATTGATGGTACGCGTCGCCAGACGAATAGCGATATCCTCTTTCTCACCGATAAACTAAATGCGTTACAGCTGAAAGTTAACAGGCTGTAACAGGCATCGTACGGCAGGAGTAATGTATGTTGAAGGTATATGGCAGTGTGTTTTCGCGGGCTGGTATGGTCATGGTTACACTGGAAACGCTGGGGCTGGACTATGAGTTGATTAATATCGGTACACGCAGCGAGGCATCACAATCTGCCGATTACCGTCGAATCAACCCGACAGGTAAAGTACCTACCTTGCAGGATGGTGACTTCTTCCTTTTTGAAACCCAGGCGATTTTGTACTACCTGGTCAGAAAGTACGGCAAAGGCCGTTTATGGGCCCAGACACCGGAAGCGGAAGCGGATATTTTACGTTGGTCTTTGTATATCAGTAATCAGCTGGAAGTGCCGGCATTAGACTTGTTATTGCAATTTAAGTACTCGGGTGGCCAGCCAGATCAGCAGGTCATTGATAATGCGGCTACACAGTTGCAGCGTTTTTTACCTGCTCTTGAAGCCCAGCTGGAAGGTAAGGAGTATCTGGTGGGTGGTAAAACCATCGCTGATATCCATGGTGCTATGGTGTTAAGCTGGCCTAAGTTGGCAGGTTTTGACTACAGTCCTTACCCTAATGTTGATCAATGGATAAGCCGTATTCTGGCGTCCCCTGAAAATAAAAAAGTGGCAGCCGCTGCTAAGTAGTCAGTAACCTTATAAGTGAGTTGTTATTAAGGCACTGAAGAAGGTTGGGGCCAGATTGGAAAAAGGTTAGAAAAACGTGGGAAAGTATGCAAAGTACAGGTCTAAAAAATTTGCGCAATGCTAAACAGCAAGGCAAAATACCTGCTCTTATAATAGTTGAGGTTATAAACACGAACCGATGAGGATTCGAACGTTTTTCGCTTTACGCCTGCATGATTCAGTCGTAAGGCAGTTGGCAGATCATGCCGACAATTTGTGTGAATATGACCGCAAACTAGAAGTTGATTGGGTTGATTCAGATCACTATCATTTAACACTGTGTTTTTTGGGTGATACTGCTTTGGATCAGGTCGATCAACTCGAGCAACTGGCTAAGGAACAGTTGAAAGATGAGCTATCTTTTCAAGTGTGTCTGGAAAAGGTTAACTATTATGAAATCAGCCAGCGCCTGTCGTTAATCGCCGCGTTACCTGCAGAGAATGATGCATTACGTTCTTTGCAGAAAAGTGTAGCTAATATGGTAAAAACAGCGGGTATTAAAAGCACGCCTGCTGATTTTAAGCCGCATATTACGTTAGGAAAACTGCCGAACAAAAATAAACTGAAGCATCCCAAAAAGTGGCCTGAGCTGAATCTATACAGCCTTGCTGATTCTGTTGTACTTTTACAAAGTAAGCCGGGTGAGTATGGCTCTGTTTACACCCCCTTATTTGAAGTTGATCTGCAGGATCTCGCCTGAGCTTGAATCTACAGTCCGAATCTACAGTTTCAACCGACGCGCAAATCTAAACCTTGAGCAGAAATGAGTAATTGCTAAGTATGCGAAGCCCCGAATTATTGTCTCCTGCGGGAACACTGAAAAATATGAAATACGCATTTGCCTATGGTGCAGATGCTGTGTATGCCGGCCAACCCCGCTATAGTTTGAGGGTGCGCAATAACGACTTCACTATGGCTAATCTGGCGGAGGGGATCGAGTATGCTCACAGACGTAATAAAAAGTTCTTTTTAGCCAGTAACATTTTGCCGCACAACAGTAAGTTAAAAACCTATATTGATGACTTACGTCCGGTTATCGAAATGGGGCCTGATGCGATTATTATGTCAGATCCTGGTTTGATCATGCTGGTAAAAGAGCAGTTTCCACATATTCCTATCCACCTGTCTGTTCAGGCAAATACGATGAACTGGGCAGCAGTAAAGTTTTGGCATCAAGCGGGTATCGAACGTGTCATTTTATCTCGTGAGTTGTCACTGGATGAAGTGGCCGAGATACGTCAACGCTGTCCTGAAATGGAGATTGAAGTTTTTGTTCATGGCGCGTTGTGTATAGCCTACTCAGGACGTTGCCTGTTATCTGGTTATATCAACAAACGTGATCCAAATCAGGGCACCTGTACTAATACTTGCCGCTGGAAATATGATGCACATGAGGCAAAGCAGGATGACTCGGGCGATATAGTACATGTAAAAGTGCCTGTGCAGTCTTTTGATCCTGTAGAACAGGCAGTCGAGCCTGCATTAGGCGAAGGCGCGCCAACTAATAAGATCTTCCTGTTACAGGAAGAGACGCGTCCGGGTGAGTTCATGCCCGCGTTTGAAGATGAGCATGGTACCTATATCATGAACTCAAAAGATCTTCGCGCTATTCAGCATGTGCACAGGCTTGCAGAGATGGGTGTAGATTCGCTCAAAATTGAGGGTCGTACTAAATCTCACTATTACGCTGCACGTACCGCTCAGGCATACCGTAAAGCAATAGACGATGCGGTGGCGGGGAAGCCATTTGATATGGGGTTGATGGATGAGTTGGAGAATCTGGCCAGCCGCGGGTTCACTGAGGGCTTCTATCGCCGCCATGTTCACGATGAATATCAGAATTATGAAACCGGCCACTCGATTGGTGTTCATCAGCAATTTGTTGGCGAAGTTTCAGCCTATGACACTAACAGCGGTCTGATGACGGTGGAAATAAAAAACCACTTCAAAAAAGGCGATACGCTGGAATTGATGACACCCTCTGGTAATCGAAAATTCAAACTTGAGACTATGATTAACAAGCGTGGTGAAATGGTCGATGTAGCACCAGGCTCTGGTCATGTGATGCAAATACCCATCGATGTCGATGCTGATATGACGTATGCGTTATTAATGCGTGATCTGCCAAATGCGCCGGCTGCTGCGTAAACATAGCGAATAATTTCAGAGAACTACTATAGAGAACTAAAAAGGTGCTATTGAGCACCTTTTTTAACGACGTATGAAAAACATTAGTAAAGATAAATATAAATTCAGTCATGCGCTGCGTCCGTTTTCATTCGCGGTTGCACTGGTAGCATGTGGTGCTGGTGTATCCTTGGCGTGGGTCGAAGGATGGCGCAATCCTGCAAGTATTCTGCTGGTTTTTCTGGGTGGAGTACTGCTTCAGGCGGGGGTTAACCTGATTAATGACTACGCAGATCTGAGCGAAAAAAGTGCGTTAAAGCCTACACAGACAGATGCGATAAAACGTAATTTCCAGATAGGAATTGGCTGTTTTATTGTCGCTGCAGGTATTGGTATATGGTTTGTTTATCAGATTGGCTTTGCATTCTTTGTACTCTGCATTGGCGGCTTGGCCGGTGCCCTCGGCTACACCTTAAAACCGGTTAATTATAAAACCCGTGGATTAGGTGTCGTGTTGGTATTCTGGCTGATGGGCGTGTTGATGGTGTTGGGTAGCTATTTGGCGCTAACAGGGCACTGGAATACGAATGTGATTTGGTTCAGCATCCCGGTGAGCTTATTAGTCTCTTTATTGTTATTGAGTAATGAGTTGCGTGATTATGAAGCGGATAAGCGCGCCACTATACAGACACTGGTGGTACGTCTTGGCTATCAGAAGGGCATTCTGATCTATAAAGCGCTGGTAGCAGCGGTAGGCTTGAGCGTGATGTTTCTGGCGTGGCGGTTTAATCAACCCTGGTTGTTATCAGGGTTATTGTCCTTTGTTTTTTTACCACGCTTGATAGACTTGCTGCAGGCTGATGCTTCAGAGCGAGGGCCCTTGACGTCGGGAAGTGGTCAAATGCTGATGGTTTTTGGCGTTCTTTATAACCTGTCACTGCTGTTTGGTTTCTCTTCCTGAAATCGGTTTTACGAGCGAGAGGGGCTTATCAGCATTTGTGCGCTGGTTCTGGCAATAGCCTCCAGATCGTCACGGTTGACGTAGATCCCGTCATTAAATAATCGACAAAGCCCGTGCAATGCGGCCCAACTGGCTTGTGCTATGCGTAATGCGGGCTCACTACTGTCAAACAATCCCTGTTGTTGTAACTGCTCGATCCACTCTACCCATATCCTGAAGCTGTTTTTTGAGACTGACTTCAGTGACTCGGTAGGCGCGCCTGTTTTCCATATCTCCCGGCCAAACATCAAATCATAAGTTTCTGGGTGCTCGTTCGCAAAGCGGATATAGGCGAGCACATAATGCTCAAACATAGCCGCCGCAGTGAGCTGAGGGTGCTCGCCCGGTATTTGCTTAACAGCCAGATCCTGTAAGAAAAATCCCTGTTCAGCGATGGCGCACAATAATGCGTTCTTATCTTTAAAGTGGTGATAGGGCGCGGTTCTGGAAACCCCGACCTGATCGGCCAGTTTGCGCATCGACAGTGATTCGACGCCCCCCTGACGAATAATGTCGGTCGCTTTATCTAATAATGTCAGGCGCAGATCGCCGTGGTGGTAAGGTTTTTTGTCTTTTATCATGAGCGGAATTTATCAAGCTATCTTGACAGTGTCAAAATAGAATATTATCTTGACGCTGTCCAGATAATAAAAATATGGAATACGCACTAAAACAGGAAACTCTGATGAGCTACCAGACCCTTGATTTAACGGTAACTGATGCGGTTGCACACCTGCAACTCAACAGGCCGGATGCATACAATTCAATGAACCAGACCTTTTGGCAGGAATTTCCCGAAGCGGTGCGTGCAGTGGATAATGCAGCACAGGCGAGGGTGTTGGTGATCTCCTCTGGCGGCAAGCATTTCAGTGCGGGTATGGATCTGGAAATTTTTACTCAGCCAGATCCGCAGATGTTCAATGGTGAAGCAGGACGTCGTGCTGAAGCGATGCGTCGTTTGGTTCAGCAGTTACAAGCCTGTTTTTCGGTATTAGAAGAGATACGAATACCCGTGGTTACGGCCATTCAGGGTGGTTGTATTGGTGGCGCGCTTGATCTGGTGTGTGCCAGTGATATGCGCTATTGCACCTCAGATGCTTTTTTTACCGTCAAGGAAACTGAGTTGGGCATGACTGCCGACTTAGGAACCTTGCAGCGCTTACCAGGGTTAATTGCACCAGGTCTGGCGCGTGAGCTGGCCTATACGGGTCGCAAGATGTTGGCGCAGGAGGCGTTAACCAGTGGCTTTATCAATCAGATTTATGCGGACCAGCAACAGATGTTGGATGGCGTGATGCAGATTGCCGCACAAATTGCCGGGAGATCTCCTTTAGCCGTTACTGGTTGTAAGCAGATGATCAATTATGCCCGTGACCACAATACTGCCGATAGCCTCAGTTATATGGCAACCAGGCAGGCGGCGATGTTTCAGCCGGCGGATATGCTGCAGACTTTCACCGCAAAAATGTCAGGTAAAAAGCCTGAGTTTGAAGCATTAAGGCCTATAAAGCCTGCATTCACAGACTAAATAGTCAGAAGCAAGCAGTAAAGAAAAGCGGTAAAAAGAAGCAGTCAGGTTATAAACAGAATAAAAAGACAGAACAGGAAGAGAGAACCAATATGAGCCATACACAATATCCGAATTTACTTAAACCATTGGATCTTGGATTCACCACCTTAAAAAACCGTGTCTTAATGGGTTCGATGCATCTGGGGCTGGAAGAGGCGCCGAACGGATTTGAACGTATGGCCGCATTTTATGCCGAGCGTGCCAGAGCTGGCGTTGCCATGATTGTGACCGGTGGGATCGGGCCAAACTCCGAAGGGGCGGTGCACGCCGGCGCTGCCCTGATGAATAAACCAGAGGATGTTGCGCATCATCGAATTGTCACTGATGCGGTACACGCACAAGACAGTAAAATCTGTATGCAGATCCTGCATACCGGCCGTTATGCCTACAACCCTAAGCTGGTGGCTCCGTCCGCTGTGCAAGCCCCTATCAACCCGTTCCCGCCACATCCGCTGACGCAAGATGAAATCGAACAGCAGATTCAGGATTTTGTGAATTGTGCCTTGTTGGCTAAAGAAGCCGGATACGATGGTGTCGAAATTATGGGGTCAGAAGGCTATCTGTTAAACCAGTTCATAGTCACGCATACCAATAAACGTGATGATGAGTGGGGCGGTAAATATGAGCAGCGTATTCGTTTTCCGCTAGAAGTCGTGCGTCGTGTGCGTGAGGCCGTGGGGACACACTTTATCATTATCTACCGTTTATCTATGCT
>NZ_JBFIIH010000059.1:0-23115 GCF_041601355.1 Neptunomonas sp. | reverse complement strand
TCTTTTAATAGATCATGCTCATTGTGAAAAAAAAGCAGCATCGACGGCGATGACATTAATGTTCCGGTATGTTGATAGAACAGATCTCTTAAATAAAATGTCACGACTTGCACGTGAAGAGCTTATTCATTTCGAGCAAGTATTGGAGCTCTTGCAAGCCCGGGGTGTTGAGTACTGTCATTTATCCTCTTCTGGTTACGCTGGCGGGATGCGAAAGCATATCAGGAATCATGAACCGGCGCGTTTAATTGATACCATGATTGTGGGTGCATTCATTGAAGCCCGCTCGTGTGAGCGTTTTGCAAAACTGGCACCTCGTCTGGATGAGGTTCTGGCAAAGTTTTATCGCTCACTTCTTAAGTCTGAAAGCCGGCATTATCAGGATTATCTTAGCCTGGCTGAAGAATATGCCGGCGAACCTATTGAAGATCGTATCGCTTTATTTCGTGAGGTCGAGGGGCAGTTGATTGAGTCTGAAGACGAAGTATTCCGGTTCCATAGTGGTATACCGCCGAAGGCTTGAAAAACGCTCTATGAAAAAGTCGTTGGCAAATCAGCGAACTTTGGGTTAACCAGGTATTAGTAATCTGTTAACAGGCCCGCATCAAACAGATTTACATTCAAGGTTCATATTAAACAGGTTGATACTAAACCGGTTTGGATTCAATAGGTTCGTCGACCAGTGACAGGCCGTTTTCATTGCATAGCAGATACCAGAGCTGCGTATCCCAGTCACCAAGTACGACGCGAATACCGGTTGATTCGCCCGTCTGGTTGTAATGAATAGCGGGTCGATGGGTGTGACCGTGAATCAATAGCTCAACGTTCGCTTCTTTTAACGCTGCGCAAACGGCTGCAGGATTGACATCCATGATCTCGTCAGACTTCTCGGTAGCACGTTGCTGGCTGGCGGCCCTTAATTGTTTGGCAATAGCAATACGTTCGTTAACAGGTTTGGCGAGAAATGCTGCTTGCCATTTTGCATCTCTGACCATGCTACGGAATTCCTGGTAATCTATATCGTCCGTGCAGAGTTGGTCGCCATGCATCAGCAGCGCAGGCCCGATAGGAAGTGCAACGACTTGTTTCTCTTTGAGCAGGCTAGCGCCGATCTTGCGGAGGAAAGCATCACCAACCAAAAAATCCCGGTTACCGTGCTGGAAATAAAGCTGGCAACCTTGGTCGCTTAATGACTTCAGTGCGCTAAGAACAGGTTCAAATTCTGGCAGGGGTAGATCGTCGCCTATCCAGGCTTCGAAAATATCACCCAAAAGATAAAGCGCGTCAGCTTCTAAAGCTGTCTCAGTCAGAAAGTGTAAAAACGCCCGGGTAATATCCGGGCGTTCGGCTTTCAGATGAAGATCTGAAATAAACAGTAGTTTCATAACGTTCTGAATTTACTTTTTAGTCACTTCTGCGGATTCAATAATCACATCGTCTGCAGGAACGTCCTGATGACCAGCCGTCATTGTAGTTTTTACACCTTTAATTTTGTTAACAACGTCCATACCATCGACTATTTTTGCGAAAACAGCATATCCCCAGCCTTCAGTTGTTTTGGCTGTGTGATCAAGAAAAGTATTATCCGATACGTTGATAAAGAACTGTGCTGATGCTGAGTGCGGATCCATAGTGCGCGCCATCGCTAAGGTTCCGGCTTGGTTAGATAGACCATTATCGGCTTCGTTTTCGATGCTGGCTCCCGTCTCTTTTGAAACCATGCCTGGCTCAAACCCACCACCCTGAATCATGAAACCATCAATTACCCGATGGAAAATGACGCCGTCATAGAAACCATCGCGCACGTATTGCTCAAAATTAGCAGCTGTAACAGGCGCTTTTTTATGGTTGAGTTCAATAGTGATGTCGCCGTGGTTAGTATGGAGAATAATCATGAATGATTCCTTTTATCTTCTCAGTCGTTGTCCCGCTATTATACGCAAGTCTTACATCTCTGCACGGACTAAACTACATAATCTTTACATGTAATTCTCTTGGTTGTCAGTGTGCAGTTAAACTGCTAAGTGTTTATAATGCAGCTTCATATTGGATCTCATCAGGTCCGGCAAACAGTTTCGGATATACGTAGATAACATGTCTAAAAACGAATCGAACCAGAAACCTACAAATTTCATCCATCAAATTATTGAGGATGATATTAAGAATAATGTAAATGAAGGGAAAGTGGTGACACGCTTTCCACCAGAACCCAACGGTTACCTTCATATCGGGCATGCAAAAGCTATTTGCCTGAATTTTGGTACAGCCGAAAAATATCAGGGTGTCTGCAATTTACGTTTTGATGACACTAACCCTGAAAAAGAGAGTCAGGAATATATCGATTCCATTATCAGTGATATCAATTGGTTAGGTTATCAATGGGCTGGCGATATTCGTTATACCTCATCCTACTTTGATCAATTATATGACTGGGCAGTGCATCTGATTAAGAACGATAAAGCCTATGTATGTGACTTGAGTTCTGAGGAAGCACGTGAGTATCGGGGTAACTTTACTCAACCCGGAAAAGACAGTCCTTACCGTAACCGCTCGGTTGAAGAAAACCTGTCGCTGTTCGAGCGAATGAAAAATGCTGAGTTTAAAGAGGGTGCCTGCTCTCTGCGCGCAAAAATAGATATGAGTGCGCCAAATATGAACCTGCGTGATCCGCTGATCTACCGCATCTTACATACAAGCCATCATCAGACGGGTAAAAAATGGTGTATTTACCCTATTTATGATTATGCTCATGGGCAGTCTGATGCGGTAGAGGGCGTTACACATTCACTATGTACATTGGAGTTTGAGGACCATCGTCCTTTGTATGATTGGTTTATAGAAAATTTACCGGTACCCGCGAAACCAAAACAGTATGAGTTTTCACGTCTGGAATTGAATTACACCATTACCAGCAAACGTAAGTTGAAGCAGTTAGTCGACGATCAGGTCGTTGCTGCCTGGAATGATCCGCGTATGCCGACTATCTCAGGTTTGCGTCGTCGTGGTTATACACCCAAATCACTACGTCAATTTTGCGAGATGATCGGTGTTACCCGCTCCAACGGCGTTGTCGATATGGGAATGCTTGAGTCGGCTATTCGTGAGGATCTGGACTCATCAGCGCCGCGTGCCATGTGCGTAACCCGTCCGCTTAAAGTGACGTTGACTAACATGGAAGAAGGCGTGGAAGAGTGGTTTGAACTGCCTGCTCACCCCAAAGATGACACTATGGGTGTACGCCGGGTCGGTCTGACACGTAATTTGTTGATTGAGCAAGAAGACTTTATAGAAGTAAAACCGATTGCTAAAAATAAACATGAAAAGTGGAAGCGTTTGGCAACAGGTGATGCTGTCCGTTTGCGTGGCGCATATGTGATTACCTGCAATGAAGTGATTAAAAACGATGCAGGTGAGGTGATTGAGTTATTGTGTACCTTCGATCCCGCTACTAAAGGCGCTAACCCGGAAGGCTATAAACCCAATGGCGTTATTCACTGGGTTTCTGAAGAGTTATCAGTTCCTTGCGAAGTGCGGATGTATGACCGCTTGTTTACTGAAGCAAATCCGGATGGCGACAAAGAACGCAGTTTTATGGAATTTCTGAACCCGGAATCATTAGTGATTTTGACAGATTCAAGAATTGAATCAAGCGTTAAAGGCGCCACTGCTGAAACTCGCTATCAGTTTGAGCGTATGGGTTATTTTTGCATTGATGTCGACAGTAGTGCAGAAAAACTGGTAGTCAACCGGACGGTAACATTGCGTGATTCATGGGCTAAAGCCCAAAAATAGAGTGGTTATAGCCGGGGTAATAGCTACGAGGCCTCGTTTGACGGGGGTAACGGAGTCAGATTTATTGGCTTCGTTACCGTCGTTGTCTGTGGCGATTACAAAACAGCAGTACGGTTTTTTCCTGCATGCTTGGCAATATAAAGCGCATCATCAGCACGGCCAATAAACTCTTCCACCGTTTCATCTTTCTTATACTGAGTCACGCCTAAACTGCACGAGATAGTATGATCAATACTGAATTTAGCTTCGAAAACAGCTATGCGAAGTTTAGCGGCGATCTCTTCGGCCATGAGCAGGTCAGTTTCCGGCAAGATAATCACGAACTCTTCTCCACCCCAACGTCCAATAATATCTGTGCGGCGAAGCATTTTTACCAGTAGTTGTGAAATATCCTTGAGTACCTGATCACCGGCATTATGACCGAAGGTGTCGTTGATGACTTTAAAGTTATCAATATCTACAAATATACATGATATTCTCCAGTTATAACGGATTGATAATTGGATATATTCTGAAATACTCTCGATAAGTTTATGGCGGTTGTACAGACCGGTGAGTTGATCATGCTCGGCGATAACAATTAATTCTGTATTACGCAGGGTGGCAACATTATTGCGGTAAATCAGATAACTAATGACAATCAACATGAATATTACCGTTTGCCATACTGGAAAATTGTCCAGCATGTCACCATCAGAGGAGCGGTTGCCTTGATAGATAAAATTTGAAATATCGTAGTGGGGATTAAGGTGGCCGCTAATAAGATAAATAGTTTCCATCTCTTTAAAGCGCTCTTGGACCATCTCTCCGAAAGGAGTGCCACCAATCAAAGCCAGTTTCTTTAAGGCGATGCCTTCATAGATCAATGCGTCCAGTGTTCTATTTTGGGTATTATATTTTTCATAAATTATTTTTGATGTTTCTTCTATATTTTCAAAAGCATACAGCCAACCCTTAATAGAAGCCTTATAAAATTTATTGGTTAATAATGGCTTATTAGTAAGGGTGTCGTTATGCGTAAATAATATGTCACTGTACATGTCAAACCCATAATCGGCTGGATGGATAATGGCGAAAGGCTGCTGTAGAAGCTGCATTTGATATGGTTCATTTGAGGTGTAAGCACCCATTACATCTGTTTTTTTATCGATCAGATCTGAGATGTTAAATGAGTGTTCCTGATGAATATAGTCATTCGCTGATACACCCGCTTTGATTAGCATCGCCTGTACTTCGGCCACCTCATGCGCCTCATCTGTGAGCATCACGCGTTTGCCCTTCAGTTCTGCCGGGGTTTTAATATCGCCGCGGGTAATGAGCATAAAGGGGGATTTCTGAAACGTAGCAAAGAGTGCTGTGATGGGAGCACCGTTACCTTTGCTGACAAGAATAGATGAACGTCCAACAGCAAAGTCTGCCTGATGGTTAATAATGGAACCTACGATGTCAGTGTCTTGTTTGTATTCGCGTATATCGACTTCTAGCTGTTCTTCTGCATAAAAACCTTTTTCTTTGGCAATATAGTAGCCGGCAAACTGAAACTGGTTTTTCCAGAGGAGCTGCAATGAAACTGGTTGAACTTCCTTAGCAGGGCAATTCAGAGCCAATACTGATATCAATAAAGCTAAGCATAAGCGTAAACGGCTCACAAAATTCCTTTCTCAACAACACAAAGCGAAGCCTATGTTTAATAAGCTAATAGTAATATTTAACTTGAGTGCACGCTCAATATCTAGACTTATATTAAAAAAAACCGTAGATGCCTCAATTATTGCGCAAAAGGAGCAGGTCAGCGCTGTTTTGTTAACTGCGCCCTAAGCAAAGCCACTGTTCTGCCAATATTTCCCGGGCCTTTGTTAAGTTAACAGCAGATAAGCGCTGATCATCTTGAATAGTTATCAGGCCAAGGTTGAGAAGTTTATCCAAAGCATCATCAATCTCGAAATTGATACGGTACCCCCATTTGTCAGAAAACCAGGATTCTATTGATAAATCCAGATGTTGTCTGGTTACGGGTGTGGATGATACCAGTAAGAAGTAATAAGCAAGAAATGCTTCTTTGCATTCCTCTTCTTCAGCGTCATCTGTGAGGCGATGAAAGACACCTGCATTATTATCAAGATTCTTAAAATACAGATGTTTTGTCAGTGTCTGAACAAACTGTAGTTTACGGTTTTTGAAGTTGGAAAATTGTTTCCATAAATAGCTGCCAACCGCCCCTAAACCGGCGAGTAAAACAATTAATGCAGCTTTATCAAGCTCAACGGGCTCGCTTTTCAGCCCCAGCCAAAAACCAAATAACGACGCCAGTATTAGCAGCGAACCACCCAGCTTTGTTGATAAAACAATACCGCCGCTGATGATGGCAGGAACACCGATCAAAACTTTATCAATAAAACGCATTTTTACGGCTGTGTTGGGAAACAGCATCTCCAGGTCGGCTCTGGGGACGTTTTTAAATAACTTTAGGATGACACCGCCTGGCTCTAAGTTGAAAGCTTGTTGACGCTTGAGATCTATTTGTTCATGAAATCGGATAAAAATAATCACTCTTTCATAGTTTATGAAGCGTATTTTTGTTTTCCTGAATCCCCATAAACTGGCTAATGTTTCTTGTTTTTCATCTTCGCCGCGGGCAAAAAGAAGGACCTCCGAAAAGTCGTTGAAATCAACTTCCAGGCGCACTTTCATCAAAGAGTCGTGATTCAACGACTGTTTTATGGTTTCTTCATTGATTTTCTCATAATTAGCTTTTTCCAGCAGCGCCTCTAATTGTTTAACAAAAGCGGGGTCATCATTATGCATGGTAGATGGAAGGTCTACTTTTACTGTATCCGAATCAGGATTTATGCCTGAAAAGCTTTCTTTAAGAGATTCGAGACGAGACTGAAAGGTGATATGAAATAGTTTTTCGACCTGGGATGTTACTTCTCTGAATTGCTGGCGTTGCTGCTGTTCCAGCACGCCGCCGGAAAGACACATCTCAATCACATCTTTTTTACGGAAAGGAATGAAGCGTAAAGGCTTAGGCGTTTGTTTTTGCGTAGCTTTTGGGGTGGTTTGCATGGTGTTTGATATAGGGTCCGACATAGGGATAACTGACCAGGGTTACGATAAATGTTATCAAAAAGGGCGTAATTCTAGCACTTGCCAACATAAAGCATAAGTAATGCCTTATGTAGTTATAATTCAGCAATATTTCATCAGTGCCAGAGCGTGTTCAATATGTGTAATTATTGAACTGGGAAAAAGTGTTTTTAGCTATTAATATCAATAGATTATAACTGTTTATTTGCCCTTAAGGTCGGCTGGAATGATTATTATTTAATCTTTATAGAGTATTGCGAAATGAGTCAATAGAGATTACTTTTCTTGTATTACCCAACGGTTTAAGCGTTTAACAAGGAGTATCCGATGCCAGCTCTATTTACCGTCAAGATTGATTCTTTCCGTAAAATTAATAAGATCGAAAATGCGTGGTCTGGTGAGGATTATCATGCCCTCATGGAAATGATGGGGCTTGATGATGGTTTAGAAGGAATGGATGCTGCTGAACTCAGAGAGATGTGTTTGATGTCTCTGAATGACCTGGAGGCTGATGAAGCTGCAAAAGTGGTATTGACGCATTTATTTGCTGACGAATTAGCAAATGATGAGCTGACAGAAGGTAAGATCGAGCAACTAAGCCACGATATATCAGATGATCGCTTATGGGAGGAGTATTCCGAATGCTTATATCACGAGCGTTTCTTTAATGCTTATGCACTCCTGCGAGAAGCGTTTAATGGTATTTTTGCACAACCTACCGGTGTTGAGTTTATCGTTAATGTCAGGGCCGGTAATATTGAAGATATGGCAATATTTGATGAATCGCCCTGTGCTTCGATGGTGCGTCTATTGGCGGGCGGGTTAAGTGATAATGCCTTATTACATCGTCTTTATGATGAGCAGATTACAGGTCTGCAGTTTCCTCAGGCTCCGGGTATTGTATGGAAGTTACAGCAGTTAGCTGATGAGGGATTAACTCGCCAGTTTAGTGTCGTCAGTTCATCTTTCTGGTTTGAAAGCTTCGGGCAAATCGATGAGTTTGAAGCGTCGTCCCATGCGGATGTCAGCGATGAGGAAGAGTAAGTCTTTCAACCCCGGTAAACGTCATCAGATTTCAACTCGATAAATGCACAAGTCTGGTTTTTTAATCGAGTGATTGATAACGGCTACCTTGTTCATTAAAAAATAGTTGGTTTTGTTCGCCTGGGGTGATGAGGGTCAATTCATCAGGTCGCTATAAGGATGATAATTAAACAAAGCGATTGAATCGTTTATTACATATCAGGAGGTACGCAGTGGCGGTTAGAAGGGGTGACATCAACGATATATCCGAGTTTTATTCGAAGGATGTGGATTCCGGATATTTTTCAGTGACGGCATTAGATAACGTTTTCAAAGCAAACATGGCACACGTTACCGGAGGCATTTCCCCGGCGGGCTTAATGAGCCTGTATTTTACGTGGGCTTCTCACCTTGCTATGTCACCAGGAAAGCAAGTGAGATTAGTTGAGAAAATGTTGCGGAAAATAGTAAAAATGCATCGGGTAAGCCCGGTGTTGTTACAAAACCAGAGTAAACCCCTCATTACTCCCTTGCCTTGGGATAATCGATTTTCAGACCCTGGATGGCAACACTGGCCGTACAACTATATCTATCAGAACTTTTTGTTCACTCAACAATGGTGGCACAATGCTACAACAGATATTGACGGCTTATCTGAGGCAGATGAGAGAAGTATTTCATTCATCGCCAGGCAGGTGTTAGACAGATACTCCCCGAGCAACAATCCCTTACTGAATCCTGAGGTGCTGAAGGCTACGATAGAGCAGGGTGGCGTTAATTTGGTGTCGGGTTTGCAAAACTTTCTTAAAGACATGGATCAGTATAGTGCAGGGCGTTCTCCCGAGGGAACTGATGACTATATTCCAGGTGAAACGGTTGCCATAACCCCGGGTAAAGTAGTTTTCAGAAATCACATTATGGAGTTGATACAGTACTCGCCGGTGACTGATCAGGTTTATCCGGAGCCAATTCTTATCGTTCCTGCGTGGATTATGAAGTATTACATTCTTGATCTTTCGCCAGAAAACTCTTTGGTGAAATATTTAGTTGAAAATGGCCATACTGTTTTTATGATCTCATGGTTTAATCCCACTACCGCAGATCGGGATCTGAGTATGGATAATTATCGGGAGAAAGGTGTGATGGCGGCACTGGATGCCATTAGTAAAATTTTTCCTAAACAGCAGGTGCATGCAACAGGTTATTGTTTAGGCGGGACTTTACTCTCGATAGCGGCGGCTACGATGGCGAGAGATGGAGATGATCGCCTTAAGTCGATGACGCATTTTGCTGCGCAGGTCGACTTTAGTGAAGCCGGTGAATTGATGATATTCACCAACGAGAGTGAAGTCTCTTACCTTGAAAAAATGATGTGGGATCAAGGGGTTCTGGATGGATCTCAGATGGCAGGGGCTTTTCAAATACTACGCTCTAATGATTTGATTTGGTCGCGGATTGTTCATCATTATATGCTCGGTGAAAAAGAGAGCATTAATGATCTGATGGCGTGGAACCTTGATCTGACAAGAATGCCTTATAAAATGCATTCCCAGTATTTGAGGGAGTTATTTCTCGATAACGGTTTAGCGTCAGGGCGTTACCTTGTTAACGATAAACCTATTGCGATTCGAGATATACATGTACCTATTTTTTCAGTAGGAACAGAGAAGGATCATGTTGCGCCGTGGCGATCTGTTTACAAGCTTCATTTGCTGTCGGATAGTGAGACCGTCACATTCGTTCTCACTAGCGGAGGGCATAATGCCGGCATTGTGAGCGAACCGGGGCATAAGCACCGACATTATCGTGTTGCCACAGAAAACAAACAAGACCGCTATATTGATCCAGACACCTGGATTCAAAATAACAATCCCATTGAGGGGTCCTGGTGGCCAGAGTGGCATAAATGGCTAGAGAAGCATTCGGGCGAGAAAATCGTAGCTCAACCTATAGAAGGCGCATTGTGTGAAGCGCCGGGAACTTATGTGAATCAGAAATAAAACACCGACAGTTAAGCAGAAATACAGACCTTGTCTTTCCCTTCTGCTTTGGCTTGATACATAGCGCCATCAGCATTTTTAACAAGATCACTGATGCATGGCCCATGGTGCGGGTATCCACTGATACCTGCACTGGCTGTCATAAAGACCGCTCTGTTATCTTCAGTTAGAAAGGGATGTTGAGATGGCTGTTTTAATAATCATTTAATAATATTCAGCGCTGTATCCGGGCAAAGTAATAGAAATTCTTCACCTCCCCAACGAAAAAGCAGATCTGTTTTGCGTATCAGTTTTGGAACCGTTTTTGCAAAATGCTGGATGGCTTTATCCCCGTTTAAATGGCCATAGTTCTCATTAATCAATTTAAAATTGTCTATATCCAGCATGACAATTTGCATATGTGCATTTAGTTGATTACTAACATTCAGATATTGCCCGAATAACTCATAGCCTGTTTTGCGATTGTACAAACCGGTCAGATCATCGCGTTGGGAGTGATGAAACAGCTGCTGAGCCAGCAGTTGTGGCTGGGTAATATCCAAAACAAGCGCATTTAGTTCACGTCTGATACAAAATCTGAATTAGATAAAGTGCAGCTTAAAAATATTGATGTTAAAAAATAGTGCTACAAAAAAAGGGTTTAATGGAACTAAGACTAAAGTTTTAAATTGTTGCGGTGCACAATAGATTTGTGTAATATACCCAAATAATTAAGCTTTATCGTATGACCCGTTCCATTTTATGTGCTCAATGCACATCGAGGTAATTTTATGTACCCTAAAATTCGTCAGCCAGAAAAATGGGAAGAGCAACAGGAAGCTCTTCTCGATAGTTACATTGAAAGGGTATTTGCGTCGGAAACGATAGAGGAGTGGTTTTGTGCGTCACATTGGTATTTTGATGCCATAACCTTGTTATTTTTGCCGCAAGCTATGACCAATCAACGTACCTTAATAAACTAAACAAAATGACTTCAAAAACCCGCTACTAAGTGGGTTTTTGTCTTTGTAGGCACCATCTTTCCTGGTTTTCATCAATCAGGCTTTTGTAAGTATGCTTTTTATCGTTTTAATACGTGAAGGTAATCATTAAATATTGGTTGCTATTACCGGTCATTCTCTGTCTTAAGAAAGAGCCACGTGTGAATAATCAGTCTGCTCACGATCTGCTTATCCTCTTCGATACTCGTATCACTAATAACAATCAGCAGAAATATGAAGTGCTTTATGAGTATATAAAAGCGGCTATCTGTCATGGGTGCGCAGCTGTTCAGGCAGCAGATCAGCGATGGGTCTTTTTTTCAAAGAGGGAAGCTATCACCGTCATTAGATCATCTGATGCAACAGTCATTTCCTGATTTTACTCTTGTTCGCGGTTCCGCTGGCATGCACAGTGATGCATCATGCTGAATGACTCGTATTGCGCGTAAAACATCTGTGAAAATGCAAACGCTAACGGTTAGATATCAGAGCGTTATCGGCTTGCCAGCGTGATATTTTGCATTGATCTTTTAAATCTGGCCTCATTCTGGGATATGCTGGCACGCCGGTTGAAAAGATACCTGCGGGTGTAGACAAACTGCAGAAAATTATCAGGTTTGTATCAAAAAATATCTGACTAAAAATTCAGGTGATTATCAAGTAAGTGTTGCATGATTATTTTTCTTTTAAAGCGACAGGTTATCCGATGTTAGAACTTTCTTTATTAGCTGTCTTTTTGCCTACGTTTTTCTTTGTTTCAGCGACGCCTGGAATGTGTATGACATTGTCAATGACAATGGGCATGACCATTGGCGTGCGGCGGACATTGTGGATGATGGCAGGCGAACTTGTAGGCGTTGGGCTGGTCGCACTTCTTGCTGTGGTGGGTGTAGCATCCATCATGCTGAATTACCCCGGTATATTCGCTGTTTTTAAAGTGATAGGCGGCGCTTATCTGATCTATATTGGGATTCAGATGTGGCAGTCACGTGGAAAAATGGCGGTCACAGAGGATAGCTCCATTCGCGCCTCTGTTAGCCGCCAGACATTGGCCTTACAGGGTTTTCTGACGGCTGTGGCTAACCCAAAAGGATGGGCATTTTTTATCTCTCTATTACCTCCCTTTATTAACCCGGGTGCGCCGCTGGCTCCACAGCTTTCGATATTAATTTTGATAATTTTAGTCGTCGAATTTATCTGTTTATTAGGTTATGCGACGGGTGGGCGGACGATGCGGGCTTTTTTACAGAAAAGTGGCAACGTACGCTTAATGAATCGTATTGCCGGTAGCCTGATGATAGGTGTGGGTATTTGGCTGGCTACAGGCTAGCGCCACTGCTGTGTTGTTCTGTATATTCAATCTGTTAATTCGCGGCTTAACTTTGTACTGTAAGTTAACCTTGGTTTGCTGCTAATATTATGTTTTTTCTATGGCTTTAGGAATTCTCGATGCAGATTGGTAAAAATTCAGTAGTGCAATTTTCTTACACACTGAAAGATGAAAGCGGTGAAATTGTTGAAGCAACGGATGAAGGATCACCTGTCGCTTATTTGCACGGACATAACAATATGATTCCCGGGCTTGAGAAGGTTCTGGAAGGTAAAAGTGTTGGTGACAAAGTGTCAGAAACTTTACAGCCAGCGGATGCCTATGGCGAGCGGGTTGAAGACTCAATACAGCGAGTGCCTGTTAAGCATTTACAAGGCGAAAAAAAGTGGAAACCAGGTATGTCGGCTACGGTGCAAACTGATCAGGGAAACCGTCAGGTGACTATCGTTAAAATGGGTAAATTTATGGCTACGGTTGATACGAATCACCCGCTCGCCGGCAAAGTGGTGACCTTTGATATCGAAATTAAAGATATCCGCGAAGCAACTGCTGAAGAAATTCAGCATGGCCACGCGCATGGCGCTGGCGGACATCATCACGGCTGATATTGCATTTCATGAGTCTGGCCAAAGAGTCGTTAATCCCGTGGGAGCATGATGACGGTACATTGATACTGCGAGGGTGGATGTCACCTGATTGTGGTAACAATGACCGTCCGGTTATTTACTTCCTGCACGGTACGGGACTGTCGAGTTTGACCTACTGGCCTTTTCTGGAGTTATTTCATGGCGAGTATGATCTGTTTCTGGGTTCCATTGAGGGGCACGGTGATAGTGACCATATACCTCGGGATCAGTACTCAGATTGGCAGGCATTAATGATGCGGGCGCTCAAATGTTTCGAAGATTTCAGCCAGTGTTGGGATCCGAAACAGCCCGTAATCGCGTTGGCACATAGTTTTGGTGCTATCGCTACGACGCTGATGTTACATCATCAACGGCGCTTGTTTGACCAATATATTTTGTTAGACCCTGTTATCTATCCTAAATCAATGATTGCAATGATGCGCTTCCTGCACCTGATTGGTCTGGCGGGGAATTTGCCGCATGTAAAACAAGCGAAAAAAAGACGTCAAAGCTGGCCGAGTCGGGAGGAGGCACATAAGAATTTTTATGGTCGCGGCATCTTCAAAAGCTGGACAGAGGCGTCGCTTAACAGCTATATCGACGACGCGATTAAACCCAGTGATCAAGGCGAGTGGCAGCTACGCTGTCCGCCGTGGTTAGAAGCGCGTATTTTTTCCGGATATCCGAAACGACTTTGGCCCGCGATTGCCAAACTTCCTGAATATACACACATTCTGCACAGTACCCGGACATACTCCTTCGTGCCGCCTGCAGTCAGGCGGGCAGAAAAAGCGAATCCACATATTAAATTGACTGAAGTAGAAGGTGGCCACTGCTTTATGCAGGAAGCCCCGCAAGCTAGTTACAGGCTGGTTAAAGGCTTGCTACGGTTTTAATGGCGCAGGTAAATCTGATCTCTGATAAGGTCTTGTTATAATATTAATCAGCTTTACGAGGGATAAGGATAAGTCCCCATGCGCATACGCCGGTACTGGCTGGGTGAAATTCCCATAATCTTTTTAAAAATCCGTGAAAAGTAGTATGCATCCTCATAACCCACGGCAAAGCTTATTTCATTAATGGACTTGGTCGTCACATCAAGCAGGTGGCAGGCACGTTCAATTTTCAAATGTATGAAATGATTGATGGGTGTTGTGCCCGTTAACTCTTTATATTTTTTAATGAAATGGAACTTAGAAAGGTTGGCTGTTTCTGCCAGAGTATTGAGGTCCAATTGCTCATGAGCACGAGCCTGCATCAGGCTGTGAATTAATTCTAAATTGAAGTTATGAGCGGTTTGCTGCTGTTTAGCCAGCGGTTGTAATTGGGCAATGTGCGTTAATATTTGGCGAAGCAGGTTGGATGCATGCACAAAAGCACTCAAATTGTAGCTGGACTGGCGGCATTCAAGTAACGACTCAAAGTCACTGGTCAGCCTTGAGTGGATGCCCAGCGGGAATACAAAACTGTTCTCACGAATAGCAAGATAGTCAATAAACTCTTCACTTTGATCACCTGAAAAATGTATCCAATAAATAGTCCAGGGTGTTATGTCGGATGCTTTATAGGCATGAGCAACACCCCTTGGCAGGAAAATAATATCGCCTGCTTTGACCTCGTAAGATTGATGATCGAGTGTCAGTTCACCTTGTCCGTCGAGGCAATAGATCATCAGGTAGTCATCATGTGTGCGCCGCAACATAGTATGGTTGAATGCTTGTTTATAGTAGCCAAGGCCTATCGGATATAGCCCTCTGGCTAATGAATGCCCTCTTAATTGAGACACTATTTTGCGGGGCACAACGAATCGAGTGCTTTCAGGGGGCAATGGCCATTCAGAGGGTTGGCTCATATCGTTAGACCTTTAGACTAGGGAAAACCACTATTAATTAGCAATATAGTCCATTAATCTGACAAGATTATCAATCCCTGCTCTACATGGCGTATGCTTAAATTATCAGCAACCTAAATGCTGAGCAGGCTTTTTTGGCTACTGCTCGTAAGACCTCAATAAAACTACAAAAAACAACAATAAAACAATACAAGGTATTAATCATGACTCAACAAGTACAGCTCCTGATTAACGGTGAACTGGTAAGTAGTAAATCGGATAACTGGATTCCGGTGACTAACCCCGCAACGCAGGAAGTTATTGCGCAAGTCCCTTGTGCAACAGCTGCAGAGGTAGAGCAGGCCGTTGAAGCAGCAAAAGCTGCTTTTGAAATCTGGAAAGAAACTCCGGTTGGAGAGCGTGCACGCTTAATGCTGCGATACCAGGCACTACTCAAAGACAATCACGATGAGATTGCAAAGGTGTTGGCGCTGGAAACCGGAAAGACTTTTGAAGATGCGAAAGGCGATGTATGGCGCGGTATTGAAGTCGTTGAACACGCGTGCAACATTGCTTCATTGAGCATGGGAGAAACCGTTGAGAATGTAGCGCGTAAAATCGATTGCTACAGTATCACTCAGCCCTTAGGTGTGTGTGTTGGTATTACGCCTTTCAACTTTCCTGCGATGATTCCATTGTGGATGTTCCCAATGGCGATTGCCTGCGGTAACACTTTTGTTCTTAAGCCTTCCGAGCAAGATCCGCTAACCCCCATGTTGCTGGCTAAATTGTTCCAGGATGCAGGTGCCCCGGCAGGATTGCTGCAGGTTGTTCACGGTACAAAAGATGTCGTTAATCAGTTGTTAACGCATAAAGATACACCGGCTATCTCGTTTGTCGGTTCGGTTGCCGTGGGTGAGCATATCTACCGCACAGGCACGGATAAAATGAAACGAGTTCAGGCATTTGCAGGCGCGAAAAACCATATGGTTATCATGCCTGATGCCGCTAAGAACCAGGTTGTTAATAGCATTGCAGGTGCTTCTGTGGGTGCGGGTGGTCAGCGTTGTATGGCTATCTCTGTGGCTGTCTTTGTCGGCAGTGCACGTGAGTGGATTCCAGAAGTGCGTGATGCTCTGGCAAAAGTACGTCCTGGTGTCTGGGATGATGAAGGCGCTGGTTATGGTCCGTTGATCAACCCTCAGGCTAAAGAGCGTGTTTTACGCTTCATCCAGGAAGGTAAAGATGCGGGTGCAGATTGTATTCTGGATGGTTCTGGATGTGTGGTAGAAGGTTACCCTGACGGTAACTGGGTTGGCCCGACAATGTTCCGTAATGTATCCACAGATATGTCGATTTATCAGGAAGAGATTTTCGGACCTGTTCTGATTGCTTTAGAAGTAGATACGCTGGATGAAGCTATCGCGTTGATTAATGACAACCCGTACGGTAACGGTACGTCGATGTTTACTTCTTCTGGTGCTGCTGCCCGTAAATACCAGCATGAGATTAAAGTCGGGCAGGTAGGTATTAACGTGCCGGTTCCTGTGCCTCTGCCGATGTTCTCATTCACGGGTTGGAGAAAGTCTTTCTATGGCGACCAACATGCCTATGGTAAGCAGGCTGTACGTTTCTATACAGAAACTAAAACAGTCACGGCGCGTTGGTTCGAAGATGATATCGATACCGGTGTAAATACCAGTATTCACCTCAAATAATATAGCTGAGTCAGGCGAAGCTCTTGATGAGTATTGTTTGCAATACTCGTCAAGGCTTTGTTTTGTATGATAATTAGCCTTTGCGAAGGTTGATGAGCTTTGCTAATGAGCTTTGTTAATAAAGGGAGAAGCCAATGGATTTTGAACTGAATGAAGATCAAATCGCATTTTCCGACATGGCACGTTCGTTCGCTCAGAACGAGATGGAGCCGCATGCTGCTGAATGGGATCAGCAGCAGATTTTTCCTGTCGATGTATTACAAAAAGCAGGCGAGTTGGGTTTTTGTGGTTTGTACTCCCCTGAAGATGTTGGCGGTTTAGGTTTAGGCCGTCTTGACTCGAGTATTATCTTCGAACAACTCGCGATGGGCTGCACTTCTACCACCGCTTTTATCACTATTCATAATATGGCTACGTGGATGATTGCCGATTTTGGTAATGAAGAAACACGCCAGTTTTGGTGCCCGGATTTAACGGCAGGACAAAAGCTTGCTTCGTATTGCTTAACTGAGCCTAATGCGGGTTCAGATGCCGCTTCACTAAAAACTACGGCACGTAAAGACGCTGATGAGTACGTTCTTAACGGTAGTAAAATATTTATTTCCGGCGCCGGTGCGACAGATGTATTAGTGGTCATGGCACGCACGGGTGAAGAGGGACCCAAAGGTATTTCAGCTTTTGCAATTGATGCGAAAACAGCCGGTATTACCTATGGCCGTAAAGAGGAAAAAATGGGTTGGAATAGCCAGCCGACACGACTGATTACTTTTGAAGATGCCAGAATACCTGCTTCATGCTTAATGGGTAAAGAAGGCGACGGCTTTAAAATTGCCATGATGGGGCTGGATGGTGGGCGGATCAATATTGCAACCTGTTCAATAGGCACGGCTCAGGCTGCGCTAAATCAAGCTATTCAGTATATGGGTGAACGAAAACAGTTTGGCCGCACGCTGGAGAACTTTCAAGCTTTGCAGTTCAAAATCGCTACGATGAATACTGAACTAGTGGCGGCCCGTCAAATGGTGCGTCTTGCCGCCAGCAAACTCGATCATAAGCATCCAGACCGTTCTACTTATTGTGCCATGGCTAAGCGTTTTGCAACGGATGTTGGCTTTAACGTCTGTGATGAAGCGCTGCAGATTTTTGGTGGTTATGGATATATCAAAGAATATCCTCTGGAACGTTATGTCCGGGATAGTCGGGTACATCGTATTCTTGAAGGTACCAATGAGATCATGAACGTCATTATTGCGCGTCGATTACTCTTAAAAGATGCGGCTGATATTGTGTAATTTGTTTGTTATAGGTTATGCAGAGCTTCGTCAGTGAATATGGCCTGGCAGGCTCTGTAGCAGAAAAATGAATGGAGCAATGAACAAGATGAGTGACAAACTGATAGTAGAAAAGCAGGGACATATTGCGGTTATTACGATGAATAATCCGCCTGCAAATACTTGGACAGAAGCCAGCCTGAAAGAGCTGACTTCAATCGTAAAAGAATTAAATGCAGATATGCAGATATTCAGTCTGGTACTGAAAAGCAGCAGCGAGAAGTTCTTCTCTGCCGGTGCTGATTTGAATCTCTTTGCAGACAGTGATCGTTCAGTTGCCAGAGATATGGCCCGCTATTTTGGTGAAGCGTTTGAGACGCTTTCTCAGTTTCGTGGTGTTTCCATTGCGGCGATGAATGGCTGGGCAATGGGGGGGGGATTAGAAGTCGCGCTGGCATGTGATATCCGCATCGCAGAAGAGCAGGTGCAGATGGCATTACCCGAAGCTAAAGTTGGTTTGTTACCGTGTGCCGGCGGCACGCAAAACCTGACCATGCTGGTCGGTGAAGGTTGGACGAAGCGAATGATTCTTTGTGGTGAGCGCGTCAAAGCGGCGAAGGCATTAGAGATCGGTTTGATCGAAGAGATGGTTGCTACAGGTGAGTCTGTTAAGCGGGCGATGGAGATGGCAGAACAGGTTGCAGAACAAAGCCCAATGGCCGTTGCTGCGTGTAAGCAGTTGATCCAGTCAAATCGTACCCGTGCATGGGATCAGGGCTATATTCTTGAGCGTGAACTGTTTGTTGATCTGTTCCACTCAGAAGATCAGAAAGAGGGCGTTAACGCCTTTTTGGGCAAACGCAAAGCTGAATGGAAAAACTGTTAAGCAACGGGTCGAGAAAGGAGGATAACGGATGAGCTGTGTACTTTTTACAGAACACCTGACGCAAGACGGTAAGAAAATTATTGAAATCTGCCTTAACGCTGAGAAGTCTCTTAATGCGTTAACGCTGGATATGATTGACTTGATTCAGCCTGAATTAGATGCGTACAAAACGGATGATTCGGTTGTCGCTATTTTACTGGATGGCGCGGGCGAAAAAGCATTTTGTGCGGGCGGCGACGTTGTCAGTTTATACAAATCTATGACGGGCGGCGGGGATGCAGATTTCCCTGAGCAGTTTTTTACAAGCGAGTATTTGCTGGATTATACGATTCATACTTATCCCAAGCCGATTATCTGTTGGGGAAGCGGTATTGTGATGGGCGGCGGCATGGGCTTGCTGAGTGGCTGCAGTCATCGCATTGTGACTGAAACAACACATATGGCAATGCCGGAAGTGACTATAGGTTTGTATCCGGATGTAGGTGGCACGTGGTTTTTGCATCGTACCCCAGGGCGTACCGGCCTGTTTTTAGGACTAACCGGAAACCGAATGAACGCAACGGATGCCTTGTTTCTGAATTTAGCTGACCGTTTCCTGAAAACGTCTCAGCGAGGTGACGTGTTAGATCGTTTAACTCAGGAGACCTGGGAGGGTGACCTGAACGCAGTGGTTAGCCGTGTCCTGCGGGATCTTGAAGATGATGCCTGGGATACACGTCAGAGTATGGAATCTCCGGTAAGAACGCATTTTGATCTGATTCAGGATATAACAGACCAGGATACCGTTGAGGAGATCATTGAGACGTTACTCGCGGTCGAAACGGATGATAAATGGATGCAGCGAGCACAAAAAGCTATCAGTCACGGTAGCCCTCTCGCGATCCATATGATTTACAAACAGTTCCGGAATACCTTGCACATGTCGCTTAAAGAAGTGTTTGAATCTGAGCTGGTGTTGTCTGTTCAGTGTTGCCGTCATCGTGAGTTCCCTGAAGGCGTTCGTGCCTTATTGGTTGATAAGGACGGCAAGCCTAACTGGACCTTTAGCTCCGTGAGTGATGTTGATCCGGCTTTCCTCAGTGAGTTATTCGTGTCGCCGTGGGACACCAATCCGCTGGCTAAGATGTGAGTGAGCTTTTTTGATAAGAGCTCTCAGGCAAGAACTCTCAAACAAAAGCTCTCAGTCAAGAATTGGCAATCAAGAATTTAAATACTAAGAATAACGATAAGAATAAGGATTATAAAATGGCTACGATAGGCTTTATTGGTTTAGGAAATATGGGCGGCCCAATGGCGATTAATCTCGTTAAGGCGGGTCACACGGTTAAAGCTTTTGACTTATCAGCTGAAGCGGTAGCAAAAGTGGTTTCTGCAGGTGGTGTGGCGGCTCAATCTGCCAAGGATGCGGTAACGGATGCAGACTTTGTGGTGTCGATGCTACCTGCAGGCAAGCATGTTCAGGGATTGTTTGTCAGCGGTGACGACCCACTCTTTGAACATGTTAAAAAAGATGTACTGATTATTGATTCTTCTACGATTGATGCCGCTACGGTACAAAATGTAGCAGCTGCGGCAGAAGCGCGAGGTATTGGCTTTATCGATGCTCCGGTTTCCGGGGGGGTTGGTGGGGCTAAAGCAGGAACGTTAGCCTTCATGGTAGGCGCCAGCGATGAGCAGTTTGCTAAAGCTAAGCCTATTCTGGAATGCATGGGTAAAAATATCTTCCATGCAGGTTCTCACGGTGCCGGGCAGGTAGCCAAAGCCTGTAATAATATGTTGTTGGCCGTGTTGATGACAGGTACCAGCGAAGCCCTGAACATGGGTGTTAAAAATGGTTTAGACCCAGCTGTACTGTCTGAAATCATGAAACAGAGTTCGGGTAATAACTGGGCCTTACAGGTTTATAATCCGTTTCCGGGTGTGATGGAAGGCGTCCCTTCCTCAAACGACTACCAAGGTGGTTTTCAGGTTGATCTGATGTTTAAAGATTTGGGCCTGGCTATGGAAATGAGCCAATTAAGTGCTTCACCAACGCCAATGGGCTCGCAAGCCCGCGCATTATTTAATTTACATAAGGTCAATGGCAACGGTGGGTTGGATTTCTCCAGCGTTCTGAAGCTCTACCAGGATCAGTAATCATTGATCGGTTAATATCAAATGATGGCGCCTGTGCTTTTGCCGGGCGCCTGCTTCATCGCCTTTAATAAGACGCCTTTAATAAAAAAAAGCATGAGGTCCTACGATGGCTTACACAGAAGAATATCGTCACGCGCTTGAAAATCCAGAGTCATATTGGGCAGAGCAAGCTAAAGTAATCAGCTGGTTTAAAGAACCTCAAACGATCCTTCAGAAAACTGAACAGGGAACTTATTGCTGGTATCCGGATGGTGAGTTAAATAGCTGTTATCTGGCCGTTGATAAACAAGTTGAAGAAGGCCGGGGTGAGCAGGTTGCGCTGTATTACGACTCGCCATCCACGCAAACAAAAGAAGCGATTACTTATAACCAATTGCAGCAACGTGTTAGTCGTTTTGCTGGCGCCATGAAAGGCTTAGGTGTTGAAAAGGGCGATCGGGTTGTTATTTATATGCCGATGATCCCAGAAGCCGCAGTTGCTATGTTGGCGTGCGCCCGACTGGGAGCCGTGCATTCTGTTGTGTTTGGTGGGTTTGCTGCAACTGAATTGGCTATTCGTATTGATGATGCTACCCCTAAGCTTATTCTTACGGCTTCATGCGGTATCGAATTTGATAAAAAAATAGCCTACAAACCCCTGGTAGACAAAGCGGTAGCGTTAGCAACCCATAAACCATCACATACGGTGGTTTGTCAGCGGCCTTTATTAACGGCCGACATGGACCCTGCGCGTGATCTTGATTGGCACGCGTTCCAAAAAGATGCGACGCCTGCTGACTGTGTTGCGGTGAAGGGATCTGACCCACTTTACGTACTTTATACGTCCGGTACGACAGGGCAGCCGAAAGGCATTGTGCGAGATAATGGCGGACATGCGGTGGCATTACGTTATGCTTTTAATAATGTCTATGGCATGAAAGCAGGTGATGTCTGGTGGGGCGCTTCTGATATTGGTTGGGTAGTAGGTCATTCCTTCATCGTATACGGTCCATTGATGGGCGGCGGCTCTGCTATTTTTTATGAAGGAAAACCGATTCGCTCACCCGATGCAGGGGCTTTCTGGCGGATTATTGAAGAGTACAAAGTTAACTCTATGTTTTGTGCGCCGACAGCGTACCGCGCCATTCGCAAAGAAGACCCGACAGGAGCGCTTTCGAAGAATTATGACCTTAGCAGCCTGCGCTGGGTGTTTGTTGCGGGTGAAAAGCTGGATTCTGCAACTTATGAGTGGCTCAATGAGTTATTGCAGGTTCCTGTTATTGATCACTGGTGGCAAACAGAAACCGGCTGGCCTATGACGTCGCCTATGATGGGATGGGATAACCCATCTGCGGCGCGTCTTGGCTCTACTAACAAACCTATTCCGGGGTACGATATTCGTGTTTTGGATGGTGATGGTACAGAGGTAGAAGCCAATGAAACAGGGAATATTTGTGTTAAATTGCCACTGCCTCCGGGCGTCGCCTGGAGTATCTGGAAGCAACCGCAGCGATATATAGACTCGTATCTGACGGCGTTTCCTGGTTATTACCATACCGGCGATGGCGGCTTCAAAGATGATGATGGCTATATCTACATCACTGGGCGTACCGATGATGTCATCAACGTATCCGGGCACCGTTTATCGACCGGTGAAATGGAAGAGGTGGTGTCAGCGCATCCTGCCGTTGCTGAATGCGCTGTTATTGGCGCGAATGATTCGCTTAAGGGGCAGGTTCCGGTAGGTCTTATCGTTCTCAAAGCAGGCGAAGAGATCGACGAAGCGCAATTGGAAAAAGAGCTGGTTGAGCGTGTTCGTAACGAAGTCGGAGCATTGGCCTGTTTCCGTAAAGCGGTAGTTGTTGAGCGCTTACCCAAGACGCGCTCAGGAAAGATCTTACGTGCAATATTGCGTAAAATTGCAGCTAACGAGAGTTACAAAATGCCATCCACTATCGATGATGAAACTATCTTGCCGGAGATCGAAGCGGTCCTGAAAAAAAGGGGTTTAGTCTGAACGAATAGAGGTGAGCAGAACCACTACATATAAAAGTGTTACATCGTTTTTGTAACAGTTATGTTGAAAAAACGCATCACGGGTGATGCGTTTTTTTATGCGCACAGAATATCTGAGTGGCAATTTATAGTTGGATAATGTCTTCTTCTTCTGATGCCCACTCGCTTAGCTGCTTTTTGTCGTAATTCTATTGGTATAAGATAGGCTGAATAAAGAATTTTGTTCTGATACGCTAAATAAAGTGGGATATTTATGAAGGAGGAACGAAATGAGCCAACACGAAAAAATCAATTATGTGGAATTTCCCGCACGGGATCTTGCGGTTGCTAAGCAGTTTTTTGAAGAGGTTTTTAATTGGTCGTTTACCGATTATGGGACTGAGTACACAGCGTTTTCAGATGCTGGCTTGAAGGGTGGTTTTTTCAAAGCAGATTTGTCT
>NZ_JBFIIH010000058.1:0-23974 GCF_041601355.1 Neptunomonas sp. | reverse complement strand
TGCGCTTTCTAATTTCACGACATCAGCAGCGTTCACTTTGCCGGATACTACGTGGTAGGTGAGCACAGAAACGAGTTGATCTTTGTTTTCAGGCATCAGTAACATGTCCAAGGTGCCATCAGGTAAATTCGCAAAAGCCTCGTCTGTTGGCGCAAATACAGTAAATGGCCCTTCACCTTTCAGGGTTTCAACAAGTTCTGCTGCCTCAAGAGCGGTAACAAGGGTATTAAACGAACCGTTTTCTGCAGCAACATCCACAATGTCTTTTTTCATGGCATGGCCGTCTGCATAAGAAAATGATGTAAAGGCTAAGCTTGCAACCACAACAGATAAAATAGCTGTTAATTTTTTAAACATGATATTTCCCTATTAAAGTTTGTTTAGTTTTGTCTTGCTGAATATCTTTACGAAGTGTCTGGATAAATAGATCAACGTGGATAAGTGATTTTTGTATCCATTGAGCTGCATAAAAGCCTAATGCTGAGCTTAAGGGGTGGGTAAACCGGAATTTCACATTCACCTGAAACAATGAACAACAGTGATAGGTGCTATGAACGACGAGAAACGCTAACTTTTGTACTTACACAGGGATGAATTAATCTTTGAATTATCCCGTAGCCCGAGTTAATTTAACGGCACGAACTGGCATCGATTCGCCTGTCACCATTCGTTAAGCGATGAGAACTGATTATGTACGATAATAAAAATGCGGCCGCGCCGGGTGTTGGCTACCTGGATCTGAAGTTGATGCAGGGCTGCCCGCCGCCTCAGGACAAGCTGATCGATCTGCGCAACTGGGACAGCCCGCCTTATAATCGCTGGTCGTTCCAACATATGTCCGAGCTGTTTCCGGTGGCGCCGATTCGTCGTGGCAACGCGCCGGTGAGTGAACTACTGCGGGCGACACGCTCGCTCGACGGGGTGCGTTTCGAGCGGGTCGACGGCCAGCAAACCGATCTGGCGACTTTTCTGACCGACAGCTACACCGATGGATTAATTGTGCTGCACCGAGGTGAGGTGGTGTCGGAGCAGTACTTTAACGGGATGCAGCCGCATACGCTGCATCTGCTACAGTCGGTATCCAAGACACTGGTTGCCAGCTTGGTCGGCATTTTGATTGGCCAGGGCAAGATCGATCCCGATGCCAGGGTCAGTGACTATGTGAGCGATCTATCCGGTTGTGATTATGGCGATGCGCGGATACAGGATGTATTGGATATGCGCACCGGTATTCAGTTTTGCGAGGATTACACCAACCCCGACGCAGAGTTCATCCAGCTCGACATCGCCTCAGGCTGGCGCGAGCGTGGTAGCCGAACCTCGCCAGATACGATCTACGGGCTGTTGGCATCGCTCAAGAAGGGCCGCGAGCACGGCGGCCACTTTGAATACCGCTCGGTCGAAACCGATGTACTGGGTTGGGTCTGCGAGCGGGTGTGCGACGAGCGTTTGCCGGTACTGTTGAGCCGTGAGATCTGGGCCAGGCTAGGCGCGGAACAAGACGCCAATATCACCCTGGACCGGGTCGGTACCGCACTGGCCGACGGGGGTATCAGCGCTAGCCTGCGTGACCTGGCCCGGTTTGCCCAGATGCATCTGCAAGGTGGGATGTTTAATGGTCAGCAGATCGTTCCCGAAGCGTTCATCAAGGCGTCCCGGCAGGGATCGGGTGAACATTTCAGGGTGCTCTATGGCGACTTTGCCGGGCATTACCCCAAGGCTGCCTATAGCAACCAGTGCTGGGTGCACGATAGTGATAAAGGGATCTACTCGGCCCGCGGCGTGTTTGGCCAGTTTATCTACGTTGATCCGCAGTCTGACGTGTCGATCGTCAAATTCTCTACCTGGCCTGATTTTCTCAACCCCGAGTGGTCGCTGAACAGCAATCGTGCGTTTGAGGCGATAGCCAAGGCGCTTGCTGATTGATCTAAACGCAAAGTCTCACAACAAACATTAGGAAAATTCAGGTTAAAGGATGAACTCATCTTCGGTTACAAGCCATCAGGAAACACCCTGGCTGGCACTTTATAGTATTTGTCTGGCAGCATTTCTGGTGCCTATGGCGATGTCTGCTGTCAATCTTGCTTTGCCTTCGATCGCTGAAGACTTGCTGGTCGATGCCGTATTACTCAGTTGGATTCCCAGTGCGCCGCTCTGGGGAAGCGTTGTACTGATGCTGCCGATTTCCCGGTTAGCCGATATCTGGGGGCGCAAGCGCGTTCATCTATTGGGATTGTGTTTGTATGCTTTCTCTTCGCTAGCGGTTGTGTGGATAGATAGCATTGAATGGCTGTTAGTTTTCCGCGTGATACAAGGTTTAGCCAGCTCTTTTATTTTTGCTACCGCGATGGCTATGGTGGCGATTCTGGCGGGTACCAAGCAACGTGGCATGTTCCTTGGCATCATTTCTACGTCTGTTTATCTGGGGCTGACAACGGGTCCGGCTGCTGGCGGATTGTTAACTGAATGGTTAGGTTGGCGCAGTGTGTTCTGGTTGCCGGTTCCCGGTATATGCTTGGCGTTCGGCCTGATAGCCTGGTTTATGCCTCACGAACCGAAACTGGTCGGGTCTGAAGAGTCCAGCCAATACTCCATGCGACAACGCTTCGATGTAACGGGCAGCTTACTGTTTTCTTTGAGCATCAGCTGCTTGTTTTTTGGAGTAACAGGCCTACCTGATGCAGGTTTTGTTGTTTTACTGGTCGCGGGGCTTGGTTTAAGTGTAGGGTTTGTTTATCAACAACGCCGTGCCAGTGTACCGCTGATAAGAATAGATGCATTAAGTCAGAATCGAATTTTCAACCGCTCGATGCTGGCCAGTCTTTTCATGTATGGGGCCAGCTTTCCCGTCCTGTTTATCGTCAGTTTGTATCTGCAATATATCCAGGGACTCTCTCCGGGCGATGCCGGAAAAGTGGTACTTTTACAGGCGTTGTTGACGGCCTGTATTGCACCTATAGCTGGCCGCTTGTCGGATAAATATGATCCCCGAATACTTGCTACCACGGGTTGTGGCCTTTATATACTGGGATTTGTACTGCTATTTTTTGTGGGTATGCAAACTCCCCTGTGGCAAGTTAAAACCGGCTTGTGTTTGCTGGGGGTCGGCTTTGGTTTATTTTCATCACCGAATAATAATGCGGCGATCAGTTCGGTAGACCCGTCGCGCTTAGGTATTGCTTCAGGGTTACTTAATCTGGCACGCACAGGCGGTAATATGTTCAGTACGGCAATAATGGTGGTTATCTTTAACTATTATTTTGCCGATCAGATATTACAACCGGAGCATTATTCAGAATTACTGACGGTGGTAAGAATCACCCTGTTACTTGGCATACTATATGCCCTGTTCGGCGGCTACTTTTCTCTGACGCGGGGACGAAAGCGCACAGAAGACTAGCCATCACCTTATTCAGGCACCTGTTCGAACTTGTCGCCATCTAACATAATAAAGCGACTATCTGCCACATGCCTTGCCATAGCCGATCAGTCGGTCTCGATGATATGGTCCATCTCGCTATCCAGAATCAGATGGGCATTGTCGCCATCCTTGTGCGCATGCGCATGCGTTACTTCAGCATTTCCGGCAGTCAATAAAATACGGCTCAAGATAGTATTTTCAGACTCATCTTTGTCTTGTCGCCTAGCCACAATAGCGGCGTAAACATCGTTAGACACAGTAATAGTTTTGGACATGATTGCACCCTCCAATTCAACGCCATTCACTATTTAACTATGATTTAGTGCAATTGATAAATCAAGAGTCGCGTGCAGAGAGCTATTCATTCAACACAATCCTTACAAACGCCTCAATCGAGTAGTTTTAATCCCGGAGGCAGGCTTTCGCCGTAGATTTTGTAGCTGTCGGCCTCATCCAATTCGGTGACTTCGGTAACCATCGCAATCCATTTTGGCGGCGCTTTGCAAGCTTGCAGAGCGCAAGCGATGGATTGACGTAACTCTGGCTCAAGATCGCGGCTGCGATCACCACTGACGCGTGCCATCACCACCGTAGCAAACGCCGCCTGGGGTTGCTTGTTCCAGTCTTTTTTCAGTAACGTCGGTATCCACTTAGCCAGGGTGTCCTGATCGATCAGATTATGCGCGCTGCCATGCAGCGGAATCCGGCTGCCTATCCGGCCCAGAGCCACCCAACTGCTTTGGATTTCACGGGAATTTTCCAGTCTTTTTAATAACCAGCGACCCAGCTCCTGCTTCTTATCCGACGGCAGCCCTTCCAGCGCAGCCGCCAACAACACCATGCCTTCATAGGCTTTATATTTTAGCTCGGCCTGGAGTTTACGATTACGCTCGGCAACAGGGTTGATGTATTTGGCCACCTGTTTGTGCAACAGCAATTGCTGATCAACGTTCAGTCCACCCGCTACCCTGCGCCAGAAAGTCCACCATTGGTTCCAGTCCGGATTACTCTTGTCGAACTGCAAGCCCTGTTGAAATAGCGGCCAGATCTGCTGCAAACGCCAGTCGTCCAGTGGGTAGCCCAAACCGGGGCGCAGACAAAAACCAGTCAGGTTAAACCACATCTGCTCATGCTGTTGCGAGCGTCGGCGGCGGCCCCGGTGCTCGATAAACACGTCGACCAAAGCGCGCAACAGAGGCACTTCCCAGCTCTCCCGCGGCCCCAACAGGCGCTCGAGATTGACCCGCAGCAGCTTCACCGACTTAGCATCGGTTGTTTGTCGCGACTTACCATAAATAGCCTCTACCAACTGGCGAGCGCTGTCGAACTCTGCCGGCAATCCACCTACTTCGGTGTTCAGAGCCCCGGCTTGCGGGGCTTTGCGCACGGGGAATTCCAATCGCCAGCGACGCGCCGCATCGGCAGCAGCGACACATTCCAGTCCCAGGGTCCCGACTTCGGTCAGAGTCGCCACCAATTCCACCTCGACAGCGGTCTCCCCTCCCGCAGCGGCAGGGATCGCGGCCATCAGGGGTGGTAAAGGCTGAAATTGCGGATCATCCAAGGGCGTCAGTGTTCCCGGGATGGGGGAGTCATCGGACGCCGAAGACATCAACTGAAATTGTACCGGTTGGCCGAGACTAAGCACAAAGCGGCGCTCCGGTAAGGGTATCTCGATGCCGGTCTCTGTACCTCTGGGCAACAAACAGATACCTTGAAGCGAGGTGTTCTGGGCGGGCTGATCCTGGTCAAGTTTGAGGAAGTAACTACGCGCCGAGCCGCCACCGATACGCACGCCTTTTCCACGGCGCGCCAATCCGTGAGCCACCGCACCGCAGGCAACCGCCAGATCAGGACGGCTATTTTCAAGCGTGCTTACCGCCTCCCCGCGCCAACTCGACAGCAGATCGCAGAGGCGCTGTGCAAGCACCCCACCTTTAAAAAAACCGCCGTTGAGTAAGAGTGCATCGGGCACCCAGGAGGTGCTATCGGCCTGATCCGCGAAGGCCTCTCGACTCACTCGTTGGTGGTGTTGCAGAAACGCCGCCAATTGACGGCTGATCGAGGGATCTGTGGCGTAGGGTAAGCCGAACTCCTTCACCGCACGCTGCCGCTGCTGCGGCATATCGGTCAGTTCAGTCAGGGGAACAAAGCCCTCCAGAGCCAAGGCCTGGGTTTGCTCTCGACTCAAGTCGTAACTACGCGCGCCACCAATCAGGCGTGCCCCCGAACCGAGAACGGTAACCTTGGCTGACTCAGGGGCATCCGTGGTGAGTAATTTTTCCTTGGCTAAACGCGTCTGCTGAATGAGCTGAGAAAGACTTGAGGCACGCAACCGCTTGCCCGGTTCAAGCACCCCGCTCTCGACCTGATGCGCCAGGGCAAGGTCGAGATTATCTCCGCCCAGCATCAGGTGATCACCGACGCCGATTCGATCGAGCCTGGGCTGGCCATCTTCAAAGCCCATGCGCACCAGGCTGAAATCGGAGGTACCACCGCCCACATCGCAAATCAACAACAGCCGATGCGACTTCAGGAAATCTTCGGCCTGCGCCCCGTGAAGCGAAAGCCAGTCGTAACAAGCGGCGGCAGGTTCTTCCAATAATAAAATTTTTGCTAATCCGGCGAGTCTGGCCGCCTCGACCGTTAATGTCCGCGCCAGATCCCCGAAAGAAGCCGGCACCGTCACAATCACTTCCTGATCTTCCAGCGGCTGGCTAGGGTGATCTGTATTCCACGCCGCGCGGATGTGGGCCAGATAGGAAGCGGTGGCCAGCACCGGAGAGACTTTGTCGACTCCTTCGGCGCCTGCCCAGGGCAAAATAGGTGCCGTTGGGTCGGCTTGGTCGTGGGACAACCAGCTCTTGGCGCTGATCACTGAACGGCCTTCGACTTTACCGCTGAGTTCACGTGCCCATTCACCGATGATCACATGGGGTAATTCGCCTACCAGTGGAGTACTACCCCAGGGAAGTTGCATATCTCCCTGGGGCATTTCATCGGCGCCGGGATGATAACGGAATGAAGGCAGCAGCGGCAATCGCGCTACTTCACCGGCAGCGACCAACTGGGGAATCGCATAAACTTGTGGCGCCGCGCTGGACTGGCCTTGTTTATCCAAGCCACTGTAAGCCACCACGGTGTGGGTGGTGCCGAGATCGATTCCGACTATAAACTGAGGGCGGGGTGACATCATCGGGCTACTCTACCAGAGAGCCGGAATCGAAAGCTACAAGCTACAATATCTCTAGGCCTCGCGAACATTCAATTCCACTTGCCAGCGCTGGCTGCCATCCAGAGTCACGGCTTCCAGGCACAGGGTGCCCACTTCCGTTATCCGGCTAACTAAGCGTACTGGCACAACGTCCCCCGATTTACGGCCTTCGGTGGACAAGTGGGTCTGAATTTCCGGTAGCTCATCCAACTCCTCCGGCTCCCAATAATCTAACTGGCTGCCCGCCTCGTCATCGCGTCGTGTGGTCGATGCAAAGAAATTAAAGCGTACAGTCTCACCGACAACAAGCCCGAATTCACGGTCCTGCAACGCCACTTCTGAGCCTTCTTCCATGCCAAACGGTGCGATACAGAGTGCTTCAAGAGGAGCTTCTATACCCGGAATGGCTGGCATGGAGCTTTCGATACCAATGTAATAAGCACTGGCGGTACCGCCACGGATACGTACGCCCTGACCTTGACGCACCTGACCGTAGTAAGCCGCGCCGCGTGCGACAGCAAGATCCAGGTCGATCCCCTGTAACAAGCGGGCATTATCGACCCCAGCAGTATTCAGCCAATGGTTGATCAATGCCAGTGTTCGCTCGGAAAGCTGCGGCGCCTTGAATACACCGCCGTTCAACAGAATCGCAGAGGGCTGGATAAAACTCCCTTCGGACGGCCCTAAGAGCTCGTCGGCCGCGCCTTTTTGTCGGCTCAGGAAGGCCGCCAGATGACGCGACATAGCCGGGTCCTTCGCATAAGGCAGGCCGAGCTGGTTGAGCGCACCGCGGGATTGTTGCGCCGGGTGTGCGTCGATATCTACCAGAGGAAAAAAACCCTCAATCAGCGTTTCGGTCACTTCGCTGCGTGTCAGTTCGGTGCTCAGGGTTCCGCCGATCAACTTAGAACCGCGGCTGGGAACAACAACCGGTACCGCGTCTAAGGTTGGATTAGCCAACAGCTGTTCCTTTGCTTCACGACAGCCATGTGTAATCCCCAATATTTGCCAAGGCTGGAGACTCTTACCTTCTTGGGCAAGCTTTGCTTTTATCCGATAGGCCAGCGCCAGATCCATATTGTCGCCACCAAGCAGAATATGCTCACCAACAGCAATTCGGTCCAACACTAGATTACCATCACTCTCGCTGACCGCGATGAGCGACAGATCTGTGGTACCGCCGCCAATATCCACCACCAGAATGATATCGCCGACAGTGACCTGTTGACGCCAGTCGTCACCGCACGTTTGCAGCCAGCTATAGACTGCCGCTTGTGGTTCTTCAAGCAAAGTAAGATGTTGAATGCCCGCGACTTGAGCCGCTTCGGCGGTTAACTCGCGCGCCCCCGGATCAAAAGACGCAGGTACCGTCAGGATAACTTCCTGATCCTGCAGAGGGGCATCGGGAAAGCGGTGATTCCAGGCATCCCGCAGGTGCTCCAGAAATGTGATTGAAGCGCCAAGAGGTGAGACTTTAACGACCTCTTCCGGACTATTGAGCGGTAAAAATGCTTCATGCCGGTCGATACCGGCGTTGCACAGCCAGCTCTTGGCACTGGAGACAAGTCGCATCGGCGTTTTACTGCCCAGATTGCGCGCCAGCTCACCAACGAGTGACGCCGGACTCTCGCTCCAGGGAAGCGCCAGATCCGCGCTATTGAGCTCCTGATCGTGGGGCTGATAGATAAATGACGGTAACTGAGTTTGTGCTTCTACGGCACCGGGTTGAGTCAACTGAAAAATAGTAACAATCTCAGGTGGCGTGCCCTCTTCCGCGCCGAGTTCAACGTAAGATAACACACAATGGGTGGTGCCCAAGTCGATACCTACCGCGTAACGGGCGTTCTGCTCTGTATCACTCATAACTCGACCTCTGCCGGTGCTAAGATTCGTACGTCATGGCCTTTTGCCAGTTGCGGCAATCGCACCTCTGTGGCTTTCCAACCGCGATGCACCAGAGTACCGGTGAACGGTGCCGAACCGACGACATTGCCTGTCAGTCGGACCTGTGAAGCATCAAATCCAGACTCCAGTGTAAGTCGGGACTCTTCTTCCTCGGTGCGAATCGGTGACAGGGTAAAGTAACCCGCGACTGTTTTTTTGCTACCTTCATGCACCACCCGGGCGGCGGCGCCGATATCCGCATCTGAGTAACTGCTGAGGTCTTCGTGGACGAAATCAAGAAAGCGCGCGTCCTGCTGCAGTAGAGACAGCAGTTGCAGGGCAGATTCAGGTGTGGTGTCTTTTAAAACGGAGGGGGTAACTGCTGGCTCTACCGGGGCTGAAGACTGCTCTGCTGGCTTGGCATTACCAGCAGCATTAACATCGGCAGGCTTTCTCATCAGGCTAACAAATAATAACAGGGCGAGTACCAGCAAAAGCAGGTGCAGCGCGTCAAAGGCTACGGGTATCAAACTAAATTCGATGGACATAGTGGTTTGTCTTCCTTTGTTGACAGTTATAATCGTGGGAGTTTGTCACATAAAATACAAAATCCGCAAACTAACGGCCGATACCGCCCAGCCGGTATACCGCTGGAAAAACGGCTTGCTGTCGCGGCAATTCAGCTTTTCTTATTGCATTGCAACATTGTGTTGCTGCAACGCCAAAATTGCAAGATTAGATCAGCCCCAGTTTGAACCATCCACACCTCACGTGATTGGCATTTCTGGCTTACGAATATACACACGCTATGAAGCCTTTGACTCTATCCGGGTTTCAGCCAGACACAAAAAAACCCCCATCATTTCTGATGGGAGTCTTTTTTAAAACCAGCTTAAATTAAGCAGTTTTTGTGGCAATCGCTTTAACAGCAGGAACTACAGAGTCTTTGCTTTCAGTCAGGATAGCCTGAACTTCAGTAAAGTAAGACTGAGTGCTTTCTACAGATGCTTTAGCTTCAGCCTGTAGCGCTTCAAAGTTAGCCTTAGCTTCTTCAGATTTAGCAGTAAAGAAAGAAGTCAGTGCTTCAACGTCTTTAATTTCTGAAAGGGCTTTAAAATCAGCTTGTGCTTGAGCAATTTGCTTCTCAGCAGTCGCTTTCTGCAGCTCGAATGCCTTAGTAAAGGTGGCTGTGTTTAGTTCGATCAGCTTTTGTACAGGAGCGGCAAAAGCGGAGAAGTCAGTAATAGGCATTTTCGTGAACATCATTTATATCCTTATAGAGAAGTAGTTGAAAAATCGATAGTATCTCGCCCAATGCTGCAACGCAACAATTATTTTTTATTGATTGCTGTATTTCTTATAACTAACTAAAAAATAAGGGATATATATAAATCAATTTTTTGTGCACATGCTAATCCAGCGTAGCTCGAGTTAATTTATCCGTACCATGTCGAGGGGCGTCCAAAAACTCAACCGGAATCAAATCCTCAATGTACTTTGCAATACTAATAGCCAGTAAATCATCTCCCCTATTAGCTACAACCTGAAGCCCAACAGGCAAGCCATTCAGCAGTCCACAAGGTATAGTCAATGCTGGTTGCTGAGTAAGATTAAACGGGTAAGAGAAAGGCGTCCAATCCGTCCAATGCTCCTGATCAGCCGTCTCTGTATTCTGACCAGCGTTAAACGCAGTCCGCGGCAGTGTAGGTGTAATTAAAATATCGTATGTTGAATGGAACTCCTGCATAGAGCGCCCTAACTCTGCCCTTTGATCAGCCGCCTTCATATAATCAACAATATCGATTTCACTTCCTTTGACTCCTATTTGGAGAAAGCCTGGGTCAAGAAGGCCACGTTGTTGCTCGTTGAGATTTGAAACAACTTTCGCTGCTCCCGCAAACCAAAGGGTTGAAAACGTATCGATAGGGTCCTTAAAGCCAGGATCGATCAGATCAACTTCTGCACCCATCTCTTTAAGAGCATTCACCGCAGAGTCTGCAAGCTTAAGAACGCCAGCATCTACATCAACGTATCCAAGGGTCGGGCTGTAGGCTATTTTCAGGCCCTTAAGAGGGAGGCTTTTTTGATCACTCCAACTACCGTTAAAAATACGAGTTGAGTACCAATCCCGCAAATCTGGCTTCGCTATAACATCCATCATCAACAAACTGTCTTGCACTGTCCTGCTAATTGGCCCGAGATGAGAAAGAGTCGTCATTGCACTTGCCGGCCACTGAGGGATAAAACCAAAAGTGGGTTTTATACCAAAGACACCGCAAAAAGAAGCGGGGATTCTAATAGATCCACCGGCATCACTGGCTTGATGCAATACGCCCATATTTAACGCGGCGGCGGCTGCAGCTCCGCCAGAAGAGCCTCCGGATGTAAGAGTTGTATTCCACGGGTTTCTTGTAACACCGGTGAGAGGGCTATCGGTAACGCCCTTCCAACCGAACTCTGGTGTTGTAGTTTTACCCAGTATTACAGCCCCTGCTTGCCGCATCTTTTGTGTAAATGGAGCATCAACATTAGCTAAATCTTTTGAACTGGTACGTGAGCCGCTGCGGTGTGGCCACCCCGCCACCAGCGTTAAGTCCTTGATCGAGCTTGTCACTCCATCAATTTTACTAAGGGGTTCGCCTTTGAACCAACGCGTTTCCGACTCTTTTGCCGCTTTAATCGCATCCTCCTCAGCAACAAAGCAGTATGCATTGACTGAAGGGTTGCATTTGGCAATTCGCTGCAGCGAAGCGTGGGTCGCTTCTAGAGGAGAAAGCTCTTTAGTTTCGAAGAGCTGGCAAAGCTCAACTGCTGTCATATCTGCGATATTAGTTTTATGCGCTTTAGTCATGTTCTGCTATCCCCGCAGACAAGAGTAAAACGTTAAGCAGAACCGACGCCCCTGCTCCAAGGTCTTCAGCTTTAGCCCTTTCTAGCTCATTGTGACTAATCCCCCCCTCGCAAGGGACAAATATCATTCCCGCAGAAGTAACGTCTGCCATAAAGATTGCATCGTGCCCCGCGCCACTTACTACATCCATATTCGGATACCCTAACGCGGAAGCAGCCTCCCTAACGTTACTAACGCATGTGGAATCAAACGCTATCGGAGGGAAATCTGCTGTAGGGGTAATGACAGTTTGAACGCCGTACTTTTGATCTAATGCGTTAATTTTAATGTGTAAGTCTTTAACCATGGTTTCAAGAACACCTGACTCCAAGTGGCGAAGATCTGCAGTCATTCTAACTCGACCCGGTATAACATTTCGGGAACTAGGGAAAACGTCGAAACAGCCAACGGTTCCGCGCCCATGAGGGGTATTTTTTAGTGCCAGCTCATTTATAAACTGAATTATTTCTGCGCCCGCAAGAGAGGCATCTTTTCGAAGATGCATCGGCGTTGGGCCAGCGTGGGCTTCTACACCTGTGATCTCAATATCAAACCACTTTTGGCCAAGAGCACCAATAACAACGCCAACTTGCTTTCGCTCATCTTCTAATACAGGCCCTTGCTCAATGTGAGCTTCATAGTACGCGGCAGCTTTATGACCAATATGACTTTTATTTCCGTTGTAACCAATTGCATGCAGCGCGTCTTCAACTGAGATGCCCGCATCATCTTTTGTCGTCAGTGCATCGTTTAGTGAGAACTTACCAGTGAATACACCAGAACCCATCATACATGGCGGAAACCGCGAGCCTTCTTCATTCGTCCATGCCACGACTTCGATCGGAGCAAGCGTCTGAATCTTAAGGTCATTTAACGTGCGGATCGCTTCTAACCCCGCCATAACCCCAAAGCATCCATCAAATTTTCCGCCGGTTGGCTGAGTGTCTATATGGGATCCGGTCATGATGGGAGGCAAATCATTATTTAATCCGGCTCTTCTGGCAAAAATATTACCTATTTCATCGACAGATACCGTGCACCCAGCTTCTTCACACCAGGTTTTAAATAGGTCACGCCCTTGTTTGTCTAACTCGGTTAAAGCCAAACGGTTTAAACCACCTTTAGAAGTATGTCCGATTTGACCATGCGTCATCAGACAGTCCCAAAGGCGTTCGGTATTTACTGTGATCTGTCCGATACCCGGTGTTAACTCAGTTGTTTTCATAATAGGTTCCCTCTACTAAACAGCAAGATACCGGTTCTTGATGTCGTCTTGTTTGCTAAATTCGGTTTGAGTGCCCTGATAAACGATTTCACCGAGCTCAATAACATAATGTTTGTCTGCGAGCTTCTCGCAAACCGATAGATTTTGTTCGACGAGCAGCACACCCACGCCAGCTGCACGAATTTGGCCTAAAATTTTCACAATCTCATCAACTATGACGGGTGCCAGGCCTTCAGTTGGCTCATCAAGGAGAAGAAATTTCGGGTTATTTACAAGTGCCCGCGCGATCGCGAGCATTTGTTGTTCACCACCAGACAGGGCGTTGCCACCGTTCTTTCTTCGCTCCTTTAAACGTGGGAACATTTGATAAATATCTTCAAGATCCCAGGGGCTTTTTTTGTTGATGGCAATCATCAGATTTTCTTCAACCGAAAGAATGCCGAAGATGCCACGATGTTCTGGTACTAAAGCGATACCCCGCCGAGCTATCTCGAATATTTCTTTTCCTACAAGATTCTCGTCGTCTAATAAGACAGACCCTTGTTGAGCTTTGACGATGCTTACAATTGTCTTAAGCGTCGTAGTTTTACCGGCGCCGTTGCGCCCCAACAGCGTTACAATTTCTCCGGACTCAATAGCCAAATCAATTCCGTTCAAAATATGGCTTTTACCGTAATAAGAATGCAGATTATTAATCACTAATCTACTCATGGCCACTTTCTCCTAGGTATGCTTTCTTAACCTGCGCGTCCCCTTTCACTTCTTCAGGAGAGCCTTCGATTAGTATATTTCCTTGGTGCATCACGGTGATTCGGTCGGAGATTGACATGACCAGTCTCATATTGTGCTCAATGAGCATCACGGTATGGTCTTTTCCAAGTTCCGAAATCAGGCTTGTCATTATAGGAATATCATCTACTCCCATCCCTGAGGTAGGCTCATCAAGTAAAAGCAGTGATGGAGAGCCGCACAATGCCATACCCACTTCAAGCACTCGCTGTTGTCCGTGTGATAGCTCTCCAGCTTGCTTGTCAGCAAACGCCTCCAGTTGAATTTTTTCTAAAACTTCATTCGCCTTAGCAATATTAGTTTTGTCAGCTGTTTCGGGCACCCAAAACTTCAGTGCATTCAGACCACCCCGACCTTGCGCCGCTATTCTTAAATTCTCTCGTACACTTAAAGTCTGAAAAAGGCTTGTGACCTGAAACGAACGAGACATGCCTTTAGAGACTCGTTTATGAGCCGCTAAATATGTCAGGTTTTCTCCGTTAAAGTGGATACTTCCACGAGTCGGTTTTCTTTCACCTGTTAAGCAGTGAAATAAGGATGTTTTCCCTGCGCCGTTTGGGCCAATTACGGTATGAATAGAGCCTTTTTTTATTTTTAAATCGACATTCCCGACAGCGGAAAATGCGCCATAATCCAACCCTAAACCAGCCGTTTCTAATAGATAATTTGAGCTCATTTTGTCACCTCGGAGGTGAGATTTTTCTTAACTTTTATCGACGACAATTTAGACCTTAAGGAAATAACTCCGCCCCATAATCCCCCCGGAAGAAATAAGACAACAGCGATAAGTGCTATACCTAAAATCATCATCCATCTAGGCCAGATAGATGAGAGAATATCACCCATCATTACGATTGCTCCTGCTCCTAAAATTGAACCAATTAACGAGCCAGTCCCCCCAATAATTGTCATAATCAAGATGTTTTCTGACATGAGAAGCTCAACATTTGAAAGAGGTGCAAAGTTTAAAAGCATCGCGTAGAGCGCGCCGGCAAGGCCCGTTATCGCGCCGGAAATAACGAAAGCGACCAGCTTAAAGTGGTTTGTGGAAAACCCTACAGCCGATGACCGCCCCTCATTTTCTCTGATAGCGACAAGTGTTGTTCCAAAAGGAGAATGGATAACTCTTCGGGCAAACACGAAGACAATTGCAAAGACTGCGGCCACAAAAATATAGAATGCTTCACTGCTTTTCAGATCGCTGATGGTCATCCCGAAAAGTGTTAAGGCAGGTCTAGGCACATCTAATAATCCGTTGTCTCCACCTGTCCAGTCACTAAAGGTGTAAGCGAGGAAGTACGCCATTTGAGAAAAAGAAAGCGTGAGCATTACAAAGTAAATACCCGTTCTTCGTATGGCTAACGCGCCGACGATTAAAGCGAGTGATGATCCCACCAGGATGGCTGTGATTAAGGCACTAATCAGTCCAAAATCAAGATGAAGCATGACTAATGACGCGCTATAGGCCCCACCGCCAAAAAAGATACCTTGTCCGAATGATAAGAGGCCGGTGTAGCCCAAAAGTAAGTTACATGCCAATGCAGCCAAAGCAAATATAAGTATTTCCGTAGCGAGGGTAACGGAAGGTAGCAATATCGGCATCAATACAATAAGTGCCAAGGCAATTATCGTTACTCCTCCGAATATAGAAGTTGTTTTATTCATCTTATGCTCTCCCGAATAATCCATATGGTCGCAATAGAATGACAAACGCCATCGCTCCATAAATCATCAAGCTGGCACCCTGTGGCCACAGTGTGCTCATTACACTTTGAACGATCCCCACGAGCAGACCACCAACCAACGCCCCCGTAAAAGACCCCATACCTCCTATCACAACAACAACAAACGCAATTCCAAGTACTTCCGGGCCAACAAAGGGGTGAATGCCTTTTATTGGCGCTGCGAGAACACCGGCAAGACCGGCAAGACCCACACCCAATGCAAATGTGATAGAGAACAGGCGATGCGTATGTGTTCCGAGTAAGGAAACTGTCTCGGCGTCTTCACTACCGGCACGAACAAGCGCACCAAATTTAGTTTTATCCAGTAGCAACCAAACAAGAAGAGCAACCACGGCCGCAAAAGCTATGACAAAGAGCCTATATTGCGGGTAGTAAAAATCACCTATTTGCATTACGCCTTTAAGTGAATCAGGTGGAGAAATGCTTTTCCCGATAGGCCCCCATATAGAAATACAAACTTCTTGAATGATTAAGGCAACACCTAATGTCACTAAGATTTGGTACGTATGAGGCAGGTGGTAGACCCTTTTTATTAATGTTCTTTCGCATACCCATGCAAAAAAGGCGATACATAGAGGTGCAACGATAAGAGCCAGCCAATAGTTTCCCGTAATGCTGACTGCCGTATAACTTAGATATGCCCCTAGAAGATAAAAAGCGCCATGAGCAAAATTCACAAAGTTAAGTAGTCCAAAAATGATTGAAAGCCCCACAGATATGAGGAAATAAATCATTCCAAGCCCTATCCCATTCACTACCTGAAATAGATACAGATTCATAATTCACCTCTAACAAAAATGAAGCGCCACGTCGCTATTAACGCGAGTGGCGCAAATCGTTTTTACATGCCTTTACATTCAAGAGATGATTCATCCGGGAAGGATTTACCGTAGCTCACGATTTCTGCAAAATCGTCTGCATTCTGCATTTCTGAAGCGGACTTTCCTTTTAATAAGTAATAATTTTTCAGGACCTGGTGATCGGCCGCACGAACCGTCTCGGTGCCAGTTGGACCTTCATAAGACTTACCTTCTAACGCTTTAATAACGTCACCCGGGGTCGTTGTGCCCGCTTCAACGATCGCATCGAGGAGCAGCTTAGTGCTGATATAATCCGCGGCTAACGGATAGTTGGGGGTAATGCCATATGCTTCTTTTACTTCTTTGACAAGCTTGTTATTGAGTGGTGTATCAACGGTATGCCAATACTGTGCTCCAAAGTAAACATTCTCTGTTATATCAGCCCCTAATTCCTGGAACTGATCTAAACCGGAGGACCATGTTAGCAGGATGGTCATTTGATTTTTCAAACCGAAGTTAATCGCCTGTCGTAAGGCATTAGAGGATTGAGAACCGAAATTCAGAAGTAAAAGAACATCTGGCTGTGCCGCCATTGCATTCGTAACGTAGCCTGAGAACTCTTGCTCTTGCAGAGAGTGATAGCTATTACCTACGTGTTCTATACCCAGTTCGTCAAACACAGTTTTAGCATTTGACAGCAATGCTTCGCCAAAAACATATTGGGGTGTAATCGTATACCAGCGTTTCTTTTCTGGATGCTCTTTTAATAAAGGAATTACGGTCTCTCTGATTGCGCCATATGTCGGCACCGACCAACGGAATGTAGATGCATTACAATCGACACCTGTTAGTTCATCAGCTCCTGCTGGGGTAATGAAGACACCACCTGATTTATTAACCTCTTTACCTATAGCTAAAGAAGTTGACGATAGCGTGCCGCCATCGAAAAACTTCGCAGAATTTTGACTAATCGCCTCCTGTACCTTGCGGAGCGCTTTGCCTGCATTACCTTCTGTATCTATAGCTTTATAACTCGGTGTTTGTCCAAGTACCTGTCCATACTGCTCAACCGCTAATTTCGACCCCATATCAGCATACTTGCCGTAACTAGCGAAGCTCCCCGATAGGGATTTAACGCCATAAATAGTCACCGCTTCCTCTTGCGCCATTGCAACGCAAGATGCAGCTGTTATCGAGATTGCTAACGCAGTATGTTTCAAATATTTATTAATCATTTTTGCTTCCTTTTGAGATTTTATTAACTCGCCATCAGGCTTAACTTTGTGAGTGATAGGTTATATTTGAGGTACCCTACATTTTTTTCGAAATTTCTCCCTCAAGTGCAACAAAGTGCACCTCCGCTTCACACATATGCTCCGCCATAAGCGTTCGCACCTGTTTTTTATCTTGTTTTTCATACGCGTTAATGAGTGCGTAGTGATAATCGACATTTGATTTAGTGAAAGCGTAGTAATCAATTAAATAAGCTTTTTTTAGCACAACCAGGTCTCTTAATGATTCGTTCAGAAAGCGACCAAAAAAACTTAGAATAGGATTAGGTGAAGCATCAGCCAGAACATTATGAAACTCTAATTCTGCTATTTTCTGGAGCCGTTGCTCCTCTTCTGTGGTAGGTTTTTCACTGCACTGATCGGTGTACTTCCTCAGAAGTAACAGTTCTTCTTCAGTTAAATGCCCTACAACGGATACTGCCAGTTCAACTTCAATTAGCTTTCGCGTCTGGTACAGTTGTTCGGCACTGATATGCCGAAAATATAAGTAATTTCGTAACGCTTTGCTCGCGGGCTCTGTTCCCACTTCTGTAAGCCATGCTCCCCCACCGGGGCCTGGCCTGGTTTTTATTAACCCTTCAACTTCCAAAGCCTTCAATGCTTCGCGAACAGTTCCTTTTGATACCTCGTACTGCTCAATTAAATCTTTTTCACTCGGTAAGCGATCTCCGGGTTTGAGCTCTTCAGACATAATAAGGCGCTTTACTTCATCAACAATCAGGTCCGATAGCTTGCGCTTAGTTTTATTCTTGAATCCAGATAACATTTCAGCTCCCAAAAAACTCATTGGCAAAACCATCTATAAATAATGTAAATAATTATGATTAATTGCCTTGATAGTAGATAAGCAAATTGTCTGCCAAACTCTAACTTTAGTATTCATAAATGGGTTTTTTTATTTAAAAACAAGAATTCAAGGTTATTAAAAACCAAAGACGATCAATTTAAGTAATTGATTTATATATATAAATAATATTTTTATATTTATTTCACGAAATATTTCACGAAAGCTAGTCAACTAATGAAAGCAGACAAAGGCTGACTCTATCGAATGTTAGCAAGCCTAAAAACGCACCAAGATGATGCCAATCATATTCCTGCAAAGGAAAATGTCCGCACCTGAATCGCGCAAACGTCACTGCTTCTCCGGGAAGTCTCATGCCCCTCGCGAATCACGGGATCACGGATCAAAAATAGATTCAGCTATTGCTGTCGATATGAAGGTTCACCCTATTCAACTGAAGGCTCTGGCTTTAAATGGCGAAGGTCAAATTGTTAAAGTGGAGGTACCCGAAAGAGATGATGTGATTTTCTTCTTACATAGGGGCTTTGGGGGTATATCACACCGCCCCATCAGAGAGAAAAGTAAGAAACTGCAGGCCAACAGTCTTAAGGTTCATTTATATTGGTCTAATACCGACAAAACAGCGGCCCAAGTCATTGATAGCAGCCCCTAAGACCGCTAACGTCTCAAGTAAGCCCAAAAGGCAATGTCTGTGTGTATATAAGCGTGTTTGAATCGATGAGATCTGAGTAATAAAAATCGTTCAGGCATTAATAATGAACAAGAACGAGCTGTATTCACTTGTTGCAACGGTAACTCTTAAACAGGTAATGATTTTATGGATATTAATAATCTTCATCATTTAGAAGCTGCCTCTGCTCATGGGCGAAAAGAACTTTTTCGCAGTGGTACAGCGTTGCTCTTTATTGTCGGCATCATGCTGTATACAAGCCGGGTGGGAATGGATAGTCCAGACCATATAATGCTAGTGGTTGCCGCTATGATCGGCGGATATATGGCGATGAATATTGGCGCCAATGATGTGGCTAACAATGTCGGGCCTGCGGTAGGATCAAACGCATTAACAATGACGGGTGCCATTATAATTGCGATCATATTTGAAGCCAGTGGCGCCTTAATTGCCGGTGGTGATGTGGTAAGCACAATCAAGAAAGGGATAATAGATCCCTCTCTGATACCCAGCAGCCAAACTTTTATCTGGTTAATGATGGCTGCACTGTTAGCAGGTGCTATTTGGTTAAACTTAGCAACCGTTGCAGGTGCTCCGGTGTCAACCACTCACTCTATCGTGGGTGGTATATTAGGTGCAGGTATTGCTGCTGGCGGATGGGAGATTGCCAATTGGCCACAGCTTGGCAGTATTGCTGCAAGCTGGGTTATATCTCCCGTTCTTGGCGGGATAATTGCTGCATCATTTCTCTTCTTAATTAAGCGCACTATTACCTATCAAGACGATATGATTTTGTCAGCCAAGCGCATGGTGCCATTATTGATTCTCTTTATGGCCTGGGCATTTAGTACTTACTTGCTGATGAAAGGGTTTAAAAATATCTGGAAAGTGGACTTGATAACCGCTTTATTGATAGGGGCTGTTGTTGCTGCGGGAGTTTATTTCCTTGTACGTCCACTTGTTCATCGAGCGGCAGATGGTCTCAAAAATGGCAAGGATAGTATTAACAGCTTGTTTACAGTGCCCTTAATCTTTGCTGCTGCTCTACTCAGTTTCGCCCATGGCGGAAATGATGTTGCCAACGCAGTCGGACCATTGGCGGCAATTAATGATGCTGTTTTGAGTGGTGGGCATACATCAAAAGCTTCTATTCCTCTCTGGGTTATGTTGATTGGTGCTGCAGGCATTGCGATCGGCTTGGCGCTATATGGGCCAAAACTCATTCGTACTGTGGGTAGTGAAATCACTGAACTGGATAAAATGCGCGCTTTTTGTATTGCCATGGCAGCAGCAATTACGGTGATTATTGCTTCGCAACTTGGTTTACCCGTTAGCTCTACTCATATTGCCGTAGGTGGTATCTTTGGTGTTGGCTTTTTACGTGAATTTTTAAAAGCCAGCTACACTGAAATGACGATAGAAATTATGCATCATCATGAAAATAATAACCCCATAGAAGTGCAAGCTTATTTGTCTGAATTTGGACAGGCATCCATTAAGACAAAAGGGGAGATGTTAAAGCAGCTGAAGAAAAGCTCCAATAAAGAACATTTATCTAAAGCCGAACGAAAAAAACTACGTAAAGTCTACAAAAATGAATTAGTAAAGCGCTCAGCACTGCTGAAAATTGCAGCCGCCTGGGTCATTACGGTACCGGCATCTGCCGCGATGGCGGCAATTATTTACTTTACTATCAGAGGCATGATGCTGCCATAGATATAGCTTTCTAAAACCTGTGTTAATAACAAGCGATGTTGTATGTAAGGCAAATAATTTTACTTAATAGGTTTGCATGATTAAAAAAATATTTTTACCTACTATTTTTTTAGTATTAACTTACGGGTTTTGGCTTAGCCCAGACTTTAAGGTGATTACTGCGGGTGTAGCCATTTTTCTGTTTGGAATGTTGGCACTTGAGCAGGGCTTTAATGCATTCGCCGGTGGTGCACTTGAAAGGACTCTGCGAAAAAGTACAAACAAAATGTGGAAAAGCCTGACGTTTGGTTTTACCGCTGCCACTGTGATGCAGTCCAGTTCATTGGTGTCCGTGATTACTATCTCTTTTCTCAGTGCCGGTCTTATCGGGCTGGTTGAGGGGATGGGTATTATTTTTGGCGCCAATGTGGGGAGTACCACCGGTGCCTGGCTGATTGCAGGTTTTGGTCTGAAGGTGAAGATTTCTGCTTATGCCATGCCGATGTTGGTGTTTGGTGTTATTTTTATCTTCCAAAAATCAAAATTCCTGAAAGGATTTGGCTACATCCTGGCCGGACTTGGTTTTCTGTTTCTCGGCATACACTATATGAAAGAGGGCTTTGAGGCCTTCCAGAATCAAATTAGCCTGACCGATTATGCCGTGGAAGGTTTTGGCGGAGTGCTGGTATTTACGCTGATAGGTATCCTGGCAACTATTATCATGCAGTCTAGCCATGCCACCCTGGTATTGGTGATTACCGCACTTTCCGTCCAACAGGTGACCTATGGCAATGCACTTGCCTTGGTCATCGGTGCCAATGTCGGTACCACCATCACAGCTGTATTAGGCTCTCTGACCTCCAATACTGACGGCAAGCGACTCGCGCTATCAGATGTGCTCTTCAAGGTAACGGCGGGTATTGTTTTCATGCTGGCGATGAACCCGGTAATCGGCTTGGTGGATATGGTATCCACTACGATAGGCATAGCTGAAGATGACCACACACTCAAACTTGCCGTGTTTCACACTATTTTTAATGTGACAGGGGTTATCATTATGGTGCCATTCACAGGAAGGTTGGTTTCTTTTCTTGTGCGTGTCATGCCGACGAAGGCCCCTCAGGTCGAAAAAGCCCGCTATCTGTCTTCTGCATCAGCAGAGATCCCTGCCGCTGCCATTGAGGCTGTTAGAAAAGAGACAGTTCGCCTTTATGATTTGTCGGTTGATACCATTATTCGCGGGTTAAGCTTAAACAAAAGTGTGCTTGCTGCAGATAGTAAAATTGACGATATCATTAATAACTCCAGCAACATTATTTTGCAGCAAAATATTGATGATATATACGTCAGACGCATCAAGTCTATTTATGCAGACATCGTCGAATTTATCAGCCAGTCTCAGAGCTCAATGGGAGCGCCGGGTCATCTGGATAGACTTTTGCTGCTCAGAGAAGTAGGCCGCGATCTGGTCGAGACAATTAAAGGTATCAAACATCTGCAAAAAAACCTGAACATCTATACGCTTTCGGCTAACTCAGATATTCGTCAGGAATATAACAATATGCGCATACAAATATGTCGCGTGTTGCAGGAGCTGGAAGTCATAAGAGCCGGAGAGGATGAGTCAGCTACAATTTTATCACTTGACCAGCTTAAAGTAGAAATCAATGAGAAAGATATTATTAAAACGGGCAGACTCGATCGCCTGATTCGCGAGCACCGTATCAGCGCTCCCATGGCGATCTCTCTTATGAATGATAGCGCCTACTATCAGGATATCTGCCGAAACCTTATTCATATGGGGGGGATATTATTTATCTCTTCAGATCAGAGTGACGAGGAGGCAGAAAATAGTGTCGCTCTGGATGAGGCCGAAATTAAAGAAGTTGTAGATGAGTATGTCGAGGAAGCAACTAAATGAATACTAACGATCTGTTAAAAACCATAGAAAATTTTGTCGATACGAACAGGCGTGAGCGTATTAAAAGGTATGAGTCGCTACAACGTCTTATGAAAAAACTTAAGATAAAACAAAATCAGCTAAAAGATAAAGTTAAGAATGAGAGCAATAAAAAATGTAAAAAAAGGCTCGAAGAAAAGATTAGAGTTCTTAAAGCGCAGCGAAAAAAAGGTTTGAAGTTACTAAAAGAACTCAAGAGTGAAATATAATCGCTACTCATGTGATGTAGCCTTCCCTCACCTCACCTCACGTGAAAGGCAATGCGGGGTTCCTTCCATGATATGGTCAAATAAGTAAGCCCGAATGTGAGTGGGAAGATTGTCATGAATATTAGTACCGTTAGGATTTCATGTTAACCGCCACGGCTACCTTAAACGCATCGAGCACGTCCTTGGGTTTGGCTGAGCTTTCGGCAATAGTATCCGGCGGCGGCAGGTCCTCTTTCGCAGGTTTTCGTCCGCCAAAGGTCAGTGCGCGCATGACCTGAAATATCTGGGAAAGACCGCTAAATACTTTGAACCAAAAAGGCCCGCCAAATCCGATCAGCACACCCGCTAAGCTCGACATGAGTAACCAAACAGCGAACTCACTCGTTAGTGCGATGTCGAAAACACCCTGCTCCTTACCTTGCTTGTCCATCCAGCCCACTCGGCCATCGCAGGCACCGCCTTTCTGACCCTTGGCACAAACTGGATAATACTGCCATCCAATGGCAAGGCCCTGAGACTCCATTTTTTCGACACTTTCAAGCACCTGTTTAGATATGTCGTCCAGCTGTTGCTGGAGCATACCGGGGGTAGGTGCTGGCCCCGTTGGTGTTAATGTGTTCGGCGGTGCCTGTAATTGTGCAATATCGTTCTTCAACTGATCAAGCCTTACGACGGCGGCCTGATTTTGTTTATGTTCCTCGTCCGCATTCTCAATAAGGCTAGAGCGAATTGACGGATTTTCGATGAGCTGCACGAATAAACGTGACGCATCAATGTTAGCAAACCAGGCAAAAGGGATAGCCACGCAGATAGCGGTGAGTTGTGCCTTTTTGCGAAACACTTCGCTTGCAGCACGCCCGAAACGGTCGAAACTACGCACCATGTCTTGCACCAGCAGTTCAACCTGAGCTTCTCCTTCAGCAACAATCGCTTTACCCACGTCAGTTCTACCCAGCCGTTCGGCAAACGCCAACAAGCTTAGCGAGTCGATCTTGGATTTTCGCTCAGCGCTGAAACGGTTTTTACTAGGCTCGAATACCGGGTTTTCAGTTAGTGCCTCAACAAATTTTTCTTTGTGCGTAGGGAGATTTGTGCTGCTACGGATTAACCACGCCTTACTCTTTGCAAGAATACCGGCATCAACAGTGCTCGCCAGTTGTTGAGGGCTCACCCGTTCAAGTCCTGCGCTCAAACGTGGCCACACGACCTTCTCGTAAAGCGCTTCAATGGTTTTCTTCAGGACTTCTTCTCTGGTGCCAAATGCTTTGAGGATAGCCTCGACTATTCCGGTGACAATCGTAGAGAAGATCATCATGACTACGGCAAATGCCATGGCCGATTCGAGTAACTCCATTGTCTTCTGCCTTTCTTGTTG
>NZ_JBFIIH010000057.1:0-24278 GCF_041601355.1 Neptunomonas sp. | reverse complement strand
TTTCCTGCGCCATACTGTCGGCAAGATTCTCAGCACTTGTCTCGGCATAACGATTTAACGCTTCTTTAAACAAATTATCTTTACTACCGAAAGCCGCGTAAATACTGCCAGGACGCATATCAACCACATCTTGTAGATTTCTCATTGACGTTGCGTGATATCCCTTTTTCCAATAAAGATTCTTTGCTTTTTCGATCACTTCATCGCGATTAAACCTGGCTTGTTTACTCATGATAATTGCCTTAAAAACTGTTGCCTTAACCTTTTTCTTAAAAGAACAAAAACCTGGTAACAATGACGTCACCAGGTTTTTAATTGCCGCGCTTATCCTGAATCAAAAAAGTTATTCTGGCTTTAGCGCCAGTACTTTATCGATATCTTCAGCACAATGGCGATTTTCAAGTTGTTCCCACTCATCCCCCCAATCCCGGTTGACAATACGACCTCGTTGGACTGCCGGACGCGCTAACATGGCTTTCGCCCAACGTTGAATATGTGTGTAATCTTCCACCTGAAGAAATTCTTTCGCATCGTAAAGATTACCCAGAATTAAGTTGCCGTACCAAGGCCAGGTTGCAATGTCCGCAATACTGAGTTCATCCCCTGCGATAAATTCATTTTTCGCCAATTGCTTATCTAATACATCTAACTGGCGCTTAGTTTCCATCGTAAAACGATTAATTGAATATTCAAATTTCTCTGGTGCGTAAGAATAGAAATGACCGAAACCACCGCCTAAATAGGGCGCAGAACCGTGTAACCAGAATAGCCAGTTGAAGACTTGAGTACGTTTAGTGCCTTTTTCAGGAAGAAATGCACCAAATTTTTCAGCAAGATAAACTAAAATTGAAGCCGATTCAAAAATTGGTTCAGGATTCTGGCTCGAGTAATCAACTAAAGCCGGGATCTTAGAGTTAGGGTTAATATCCACAAAGCCCGATGAGAATTGCTCACCCTCACCAATTTTGATCATGTGGGCATCGTATTCCGCATTCTTACCGAGTGCTAACAACTCTTCTAACATGATGGTGATTTTTTGGCCATTAGGCGTGCCCATTGAGTACAATTGCAAACCATGCTGACCAACAGGTAATGCTTTTTCATAGGTCGCGCCTGAAACCGGACGGTTTACATTTGCCCATTTACCGCCACTTTCTGCATCATGAGTCCAGATCTTTGGTGGTGTGTATTGGTTTTCCACTCTCATCACTCCTGGGGCTATGAGACTTTTTTATCAAAGTTTTGCGGGTAGAGTGCGCGTGCTGCCTCTTCATCAAAATCTGACTTAAACTCAATGTCTTTATCGATGTTTCGTGCTCTTTCTACGGCAGGACGAGCATTGACGCTGGCAAACCAGCGTTTTAAGTTCGGATAGTTTTCTAAACCTTCCCCGCCTAACACAGGCATTGCTTTATCAATCCAACCCCATGCTGAAATATCTGCAATTGAATATTCATCACCCACTATATAGTCACGGCCTTCCATGTGTGTTTCCAGCACTTCATAATGACGTTCAGCTTCACGAAGATAGCGATTAATTGCATAAGGCACTTGCTCTGGAGCTTTATGTCTAAAGTGAACAGATTGACCTGAAAACGGACCTAAACCTGTCGCTAAAAACATTAACCACGACATCATTTCACTACGATCTTCTGCCTTACCTGCTAATAGTCCTGTTTTTTCGGATAGGTACATTAAAATAGCAGTCGAATCAAATACGCGTTTGCCATCGTCTTCAATTGCCGGTGTTTTACCATTTGGGTTAATCGCACGGAATTCCGGTGTATGTTGTTCACCTTTCATTGTATCTACCGGGATCAATTCATAAGGTAAACCTGCCTCTTCAAGGTAAAGAGCAACTTTCATTGGGTTTGGCGTTTGGTGAAAATATAACTTAAGCATATTGCTATCCTATTAGAGTCAGTGATTTAGAGTCAGTGATTTAGAGTCAGTGATGTTTTATTCAATCAGAACAGTTGTTCCTTAAAGCTGAAACTACTGTAAACAAAACTGAACGATCGTTCAAGTATATTTTTGACCGATCGTTCATATATTTTTTAAGACTCTGAATTAAATTCGTTTTTTCTTACGTTGCATGCAGGAAATTTGCTATGGGCAGATCGCAAACTGGTTTCAGCCCATGTAAGCGCCTTTCGGGAAATGATGTTTGAAAAGGTGAATCAATCGTTGATGGTTTATCAACGATTACTGATCATTGAGCCTTTTAACCCTTTTCTTGTAGACATACAACGCAGCACTAATTGCGGCAAAAAATACCAAATGCAGCACAAACTTAACATCCAGACTGAAGTTGAAGCCGGGCAACTGGTTAACCTTAATATGCTGAAAAGAAACCAACTGTACGATCATTGCGTTGGCGGGCGGCGCTATGATCGTTGTCAGCCATGAGAAGGCTAAAGTAAACAGTGCAACCAATGCCAATCGCGCAGTGCTCAGAATAACGACACCACACAACAAACCATAAAACACAGATACGGCCAAATGAGCAGCCCAGGCAATGGTCACGGCAGCGACGCTACTCCAGTTACCAAGTTGCTGATACGCCGCCGCATGCCGACTTGTTAATGTCGCCATTCCAAACAAAGGCTGAGTGACTATAAATACAACACCCATCACTGCACCGAGAAGACAAGCCATGAGTAAAAGTTGCGCTGGAGAACTGTGCTGTGGCTTGTTTAATGAAGTGCTGCCCCCTACTCTGAGGCGTTGTGTCTTATCTCGTAAAGTCCCTTCAGAAATTGCGTTACGAATGACGGCCATAGTTTTTTCTCTTCCTATTCTTGATGGTTTAATTTCTCTTCAACTAAAATGACAGGCAACTTACGCATCAGAGATGCGGCAGCAGGATTTCAGTTAATGGCGAAGACTATAACCATACCTGAACGATCGCTCAAGCAATTTTTGAACAAGTGATCAAAATTATGTATAGAGTCATTATGGCGATTACCACTAAACGCAAGCGTTGTTGCGTTGTTTTGCACGCGACTATCAGCTTGATTACGGCATTAATTCTGCTTCTGTTTGTGAACCTTTAAGCGATATCAATGCCAGCCGCATCAGCCGCTCGGGCAGAGTCCGATTTACCCACCTCTGGTTTTTCGGCCTATGTCCAGCGATGTGGTGCAATGGGAGTAAAGGTGATAGAACTAAAAAAGTTGAGTAAAGTTATTGGTGAAGCCATTAAGCCCCCAGATCCAGCTTTAGTTGAAATGATAACCAACCCCGAACTGGTTTAACGCTATGAAATTAATTAAAGAATACCTAACTATCCGGCGACAATCCGAGGATATCTGTTGTCGACTTGCCACTGAAGATTTCGTTGTGCAACCCGTACCTGAGGTTAGTCCGCCCAAATGGCATCTGGCCCATATTAGCTGGTTTTTTGAGGAACTTATCCTGTGCAAAAATCTTCCTGGCTACCAACGCTTTAATCAGCAATACGCAGTTTTATTTAACTCTTACTACAAGGCTGCAGGCGAGCACTGGATTCAAGGAGAGCGCGGGCAACTTTCCAGACCCAGCGTCGAAGAAGTCTACGCCTATCGAAGATATGTCGATGAGCATATGGTCGCTTTTCTGGAAAATCATAAAATTACTGCAGAAACCAGCCAGTTATTAATTTTAGGTTTGCACCACGAACAGCAACACCAAGAGTTGTTGTTAATGGATATCAAATACATCCTTGGGATGAATCCAATTGAGGTGAAATATTCTGCTACAGCCCTACCTGAAGCCGATAAGCCGTTAGCAGCGTGGAGCCGTTTTCAGGAAGGCACTTATCAAATAGGCCATCAAGGCACTGAGTTTTCATTTGATAACGAACGACCTAAACACACTGCATATTTGCACAAGTATGGTATTTCAGAAAGCCTGGTGAGCAATGGTGAATATCTGGAGTTCATTAACAGTAAAGACTATAACAACCACAAGCTCTGGCTTAGTCTTGGCTGGGACTGGAAAAACAAATACCAGATCAAGCGCCCTCTTTACTGGCGTGACGATAAAAAAGAAGGCTTATTAGAATTTACGCTGCACGGCGTACAGCGATTAGATTTGAACAAGCCGGTAGCACATATTAGTTATTTTGAGGCCGATGCTTTTGCAGCATGGAAAGGTTGTCGACTTCCGACTGAGTTTGAAGCGGAGCAATTTTTGAACAATGCTCCAAACATAAATGCTGGCAAGAGCAGCAGCGAACAATTATTTCATGCGAACGACGCCAACCAGATAACCGATCAACTTTGGTTCTGGACAAGCAGCCACTACTCACCTTACCCGGGTTTCCGACCTTTTTCAGGCATGGTCGAAGAATACAACGGTAAGTTTATGTGTCAGCAATTCGTTCTCAAAGGCGGCTGTATTGCGACACCACAGAATCATTACCGACATAGTTATCGGAATTTTTATTTCCCGGAACAACGTTGGATGTTTTCTGGCATAAGACTCACCAGAGATATTTAATCCCTGCTTCCAATGCATGAAAAAAAATTCGCCATTAATTATCAGCCAATATATTAAATGCTTCGCCTATTGTCTGGTAACTACTGGGCTTATCAATCTGCTGAGCGATTAAATCGACAGGTATTCTCGGTTTTAACAGATCGTCAAACATGGCAGGATTGGTCATGCTCTCGTCAAGCCAGGCATTTATTAGCGCAGGCTCTGGTGGTAGTAAGAGTGGCGAAGCTTTCGTGTGAATCTTGCTCAGCTTTGGATGCGGAGGCAATGTAATGACCGAGCAAGACAACGCTAGTTTGCCTGTTTGCTGGTTCTTCCACTCCCGGCATAAACCGCCCAGCAGCAAACCGCCGTCTTTTGCTACCAGGTCATGATAGTGCATGGGTTTACCATTGACGTATTCGGTTTCACCAAACCCTTTTGCGGGTATTACGCAGCGGCTGTGCCGAAACGCTTGATAACCTGCAGAGCCTTTAACGTTGAGTTTGTCGAAACGGGTGTTAAACGAGGTATATCTTGATGGTTTAAAGCCTGTAGCCGATGGCTCTAGCAGTAGCCACCAGATTGCGTTGTCCATTCTTCGCACCCCTTGCTTTTGGCGGACAATACTGACGTTTTGTGCGGCATGGATAAAGCGGCTGTAGATGGGTGTATCTGCGAACAGCTGGATCTGCAGGTCTTCATACAGCCCGACCACAGCAGGTTCGTCACCGATATTTAATCTACCGCACATACTCTCTTCCTCTTCCAAATCATCTTTATCTTAATGCGTTAACAAGCAGGCTAAAAGTCTTTCATGGCGATCGTTAACTTCATAAATATGGCCAATAATTTTAACTTCACTTCAGATAATCGGCCCACCACTCATAATGGAAGGCGTTAGGTAGCGGCTTTTTTCAATTTTTTGCATAGAAATGCTCTCAAAAAAATTTAAGATAAGCTCATTTTAATTGCGTGTGATATTGTAAATGTACATAAATATCAAGTTCAGAATAATATTCTTTCAGGGATATAAAATGTACAAAGATATGATGAGCGGAGATTTAATATAATCAGTGCAACACTCATGATGGAAGCTTTATTCTAATGGAAAGTCAGAATCTACCTTATATTGAAGTGCTAACACATGGAGCTACAAAACCACTAGCGGCTGAGCCGATTTACCCGTGGTATTCTTCAAGGCGCTTTCGTATTTTTGTTACGACTTTTATTTTGGCTGCCATTATTGGTTTAATTTATGTTTTCTTACAGCCAGCTATTTATCAAAGTAATGTTACCTTATTAACGGTCGCGCCTTCCCCAATAGACCAGCAAACTGAAGAGATTAATGTTCAGCATGTCGCCATTCAAGGTAATGTTTTAACCGGACAGTCTCTTCTTACTTCCACCAGAGAGGCACTTTCCTCCCTTGAGAGTGACGACATTCCTGACACGATAAGCTTACGTAATATGCTTTCTCTGAGTTTAATAGCAGAAACAAACTTGATTAAATTGGTTGCCGAGGGTGAAAACCCAGGATTTTTGGCACTGTTTCTCAATACATTGATTGACCAATACGAAACTCAGCGTCTGCAACAGATCAAAAAAGACACTGCTGAAACGACTAATGCTTTACAGCAACAATTTGAATTATTAGGTGAAAAGGTTGATCAAAAACGTAATCAGATTGATACCTTTCGTAATCAACATAGTATTTTATCGGCTGGCAGGGATGAGAACCAAGTTTCTGCACGACTCAATGGCCTGACAAGTGCTTTAAATACCGCCGAAGAAGCCGAGATAAATGCAAAAGCAAAATTAGCGGCGGTTAAACAAGCCATTAACAGCGGGCTGCCGGTTGTACCAGATGCAGATAAAAGAAGTTTGGCTAACCTGGAAGAACGAGCTCAGGAACTAAGTGAGCAGCTAACTGAGCTTGATCGACGTTATACCCGTCAATATATGGCATTACAACCAAATTTAAGAGTAGTACCTGAACAATTAAATAAATTGAAACAAGAAATTCTTCAACAAAAAATTGTTGGGCAAAATATAGTATTAAGTGAAGCTGAGCAAGATTACACTGCAGCACAACAAGCAGCTATTGAACTAAGGCGTGAAATTGAACAGTACAAACAAGTGGCTACTGAATTTACACGGCGCTTTTCCGAGCATGAAGCGCTTGTTGAAGATTTAACACAGTTAGAAGAGAGTTATCGGGCTATACAAAGCCGCCTTACTCAAATAGCCGTCATTCAACGTGAAAAATTCCCACAGTTTCAGGTGATAGAACCCGCGTTCAAACCCAATTCGCCAATACGCCCTGACTATTATCAAAATACAGGTATTGTACTTGCTGTATCATTATTACTTGGCTTGCTGGCTATTTGGTTATTTGAGTTTTTAAAAAGTGACAGTGCTGCTGAAAATCCTGCATTTGCAAGTTGGTCCCGCATTCGCAGTAATGAGCCGGGCTTAAATATTAGCCAGAATACTACAGATAAACTTGAAAACAGAAACAGTAGGTCGATCACTCAGGCAATTATTCAAGAAGGAGTCAGAGAACTAACGTTTAACGAGTTGCAAAGGCTGCTGGAAGCCAGCAGCTCAAAAGGACAGCTTGTTATAACTGCCCTGCTTCAAGGATTATCACTGAGTGAAATATGTAACTTATCAACAACTGAAATAAATACTGCTGACAGTCACTTTGATGTACCTGGCTCCCCAAATAGGCAGCTGCCTGTTTCAAAAAAGCTGGCAGAGCTGATAAATAAGAATGTCGATTTTGATATTACTGAAAGCGAAGCTATCTCACTCATTAACTGTGCAGCTTTTGATGCACAAATGACAGACAGTAGTTGCATTTCGGCGGAGTCTGTTCGTTATAGTTATATAAACTTCTTAATCCGCCAAGGTATAACATTGGTTGATTTGGAAAATGTCATAGGTGCATTGCCTGCTCAAGTCGTTTCCGAATATATGCAACTTGCAGATAAAACTCCACGAAAAAACATTACTGAAATCAACCTTGTTTATCCACTTCTGGTAAGTTAAACATTCTATTCTTATCTGAATTTTGCAAGAAAACACCTGGCTAAGCATTCAAGTCGGCATGGTAAGCCTGCAACTAAAAATAAATCCTGAATGACCTTTTCTCTTTGTGATATAGGTTATGATTAACCAAAGTCAGCCCAGACTTTGCGAATAAAACCGGCTTCAATCACTTATGTGATAAAGACGACAAAAAGGCGGGGCCTGACATTAATCTTAAGCACATTCAACACAGAGGGTGTAATTATGCTTATTACCTTTTCGTGCCCTGCCTGCGGGAACATAACCATGTTCGGCGATCAGGCAGTAACCCTTCTTAAATTAATGGGGCACAGTGGCCATGTGCCCGGCACCCTGTTAGCAGCAGATATCCCGGCTTCGTTGAAACGACTTGAGGACGCACTCGCAGAGAACAAACAGCAGGCTGAACTGCAGGATTGTGAGCAAACTGAGGACGACGACGAGCCACCAGTAAGCCTCTCCAAACGTGCCTTGCCACTCATTAAATTACTAAAGGCAGCGAAAGTGAACGCATCTAACGTAATGTGGGACATCAGCAGCAAATACAACACCGGCATCTAACGACCAAACGGGCTGAAATGCCTGTCCGGGTGTTAAGTGGTATATCTATCTTATGTGAAGTGCGCAGGGACCTGTATTTAATTTCATTCGGTTGGTCCGGGTATACGTGTTTTGCGTGATTTCTTGACAGTTATTCTTGGGCCGTTGTTTTCCCGAGGCGCCATCCGCTTACTGTCTACCTCTATTTTTGAGCGGCCAAACTCTATACCTTGTCTGAGCAACTTCGCCTGTTCTATTGCACTAAACCCATCAGCCTGTTTAATCCGGATTGTTGATGGCTCATTGAACGAACCCTCTTCTACGATCACCGTAAACCCAGACTCATGGACTACATAATTAGACTCTTTTTTCCATTCCAACGTAAAAAACCTTCATTCATGTGACTCATATATATATAAAGATGTTGCACCTTGCTTACTCCAATCGGATAAACTTATCTGGTAATTAAACCAGCGGCTTCCTTTTTTAAAATCTAAGCAACAACTTAGATATATCATAACATGTTAAAAAGCACTGTACGTTATTGACAGGGCTTTAAAGGAAAGCAAAATGATCGCCCTGAGATACCAGTAGCAGAATAATGCCCAAACAAGATACAACCCAACTCAAGGTATACTACGACGCTGCCTGCCCACTCTGTCGGCGTGAGCGGCACCGCTATGAGTCATGGCAAAAAACTGCTGAGGGTGTGATATGGCTCGATGTAAACACTCACCATGAGCACTTGCTTGCACGTGGCATAGTGCCTCGTGACGCAATATTGTCGCTGCACGTCGAAGATGCAAGCGGCCAATTTCATAACGGTATTGATGCCTATGTGCTGTTAATGAGCAGAGTACCGCGCTTACGCCCGCTAGGGTGGTTAATTGGACTGCCAATCCTCAAACCCATCCTGACCTGCCTATACGAATTTTTGGTTCGCCGCAGACTCGCCCGAGACGGACGACTTTAGGTTATGCATGAAAATGGCGTAAGCTCACTTCTTTTATTTCAAGTTATCACTGACTAACTGCAGAGGTCGGCGCAATGAGACATTATTTGAAACCTATTAACTCTTTGCTGCCAGTGCTTCTTACCGCGCTCGTTCTTGATGGCTGTGAGCATGTTGACAAGCCTAAGCAAGCATCTTTAGCGATGCTAACAGAGAATGCTGCCAGGTATGATAAAACTCAAGTGACCACCCGTGGCATAGTTCGTCGCTTCGAGGCACCGCTACACTACTGGATAGAAGACGAAGATTTGCATCGGGTCGAAGTATTTCCTCATGACAGAGTGGCTCTTTTTTTGGACGAAACTGTATTAGTGGAGGGCCACTTCCGTTTCTCGTACAGTGAAGGACGGCGACTTACGCTGACTAAAATCAAGCGGGAATGAAGACAAAACAGGCAAGGCTGTTTGCTAACGTCAAAGCACAGACCCATGGTGAGTTTGTCTACTTAGAAACAGCGTGAACAAAACTAAGCGTGTCGCGGCTTATTCAAAGTGCCATTCATCTGAAAGGCCGGGAATCTTAGCAAGAGTTTTATGCCCGCTAGTGGTGGAGTGCTCCGCTTGTTTCACTAAACGTTGCATAAATATCTGCCAGACATTAGTGACCGGAATACTGTTATCCAGTCGCTCAAGTAATTCGATTGGATCTCCACGACGCAACTGTCCGCTTTCTAATACCCGGTAGTACCACCCTGAGATCGCTTCTGACATAATCACGGAGGCGATATGTGCATTTCCATATTTATGATTCACTTTCCAACAGGGACGACGTGGCTGAGACACCTGCACGATGGCAGTGCCAAGCCGAAAAGTATCACCGATATGTACGTCGGTATCCAGTAGCCCCTGTGTCGATATATTTTCACCAATAGAGCCGGGTTGAAAACTCACACTCAGATGGGGTAAGGCCTGTTGCAGCACCGCGTAATTTTCTGCCGGGTAATGATAGATCGCTTTTTCCGGGCCACCATGTACCCGTTTATCCACCTGAATATCGCCACTCAACCCAAACTCACCGATCTGATGGGTTTTTTCCGAGGGCATTTTAAAAATTCCCGTGGCCGTATTCCCCGGGCCTATGGTCGATATCTCGCCGATATAGAGTCCCTCTATCGAGGCGCTGTGCTGCTTTTTCTCGCTATCCATGATGTATCCCCCTGTAACCGTCAGTTGATCTGTTTAGAGTCGCGAGCCTGGAATAACCGGCTTCAGAGCGCACCTTTAGCGGTACCTCACCGAAGAGCTACCCTTAGTGCTAATAGCTCTCTCGCCCGGCTCGCAATATACCTTCGCTGATGAGGCTCCGGTGATGATGCCAGTGGCGGATTGAGAAGCACAAATTGAGAGTGAAACAGCTCCGGATATTTGTATAGATGCGTGCTTCACTTTCAGGTTTCGAAGCTTAACAGATCCGGCTCCTGAAGCTTCTAGTTGTAAAGAAGCCGCTCTGCCAGTACCTGAAATAGTACCAGCTCCGCTACGCTGAATGTGAATGCTCTGCTCGGTAGCAACATCAAGTTTGGTATTGCCTGCGCCGCTTACCCGGAGTAACAAACCCGATGGGAAGTTACCCATGATTTCAGAGTTTCCGGCTCCGGATAAACGTACTTTTTCAAGTGATGTGGCCCAAACAACAATGTCATAGGGCGGTTCGCTGTTGCCCGGTCCGCCAATTTGTAAGTGACCATCACGAACAGTGGGTTCATTTTTATCTAAATAGTTAGAATCACCCGTTATGGTTACGGAATTTTCAGAACCCAACTTAGCAAGCAGGTTGTAACTACCAGAGACAGATAGCGTCGAATAGTTTTGCAGTTTGAATTTCTTCGTTACCGTTACGCCACGTGGGATGGAACCGGATTGACCGGAACAATTAACGCTTGCATAACTGCCTGCAGAGGAAGCTACGGCTGATCCATTTCCAGAGCAGCTAACACTTACACTGCTGTCAGCCAATAACACGCCTGGTGTCAGTAGTAGCATTGTTGTGAAAAGTACTGTTGATGATAATTTCATGAGCATCTTCTGCCTTTTCAAGTGCGCTCTATCAGCCCTTTATATGAGGAACGCATCCTTATTAATTCCGCGAATGATTCCTCATGAACTCTAAGCGCTTGATATTTATCTGAAAACACACAAAGAGCCGCCCAAAACCATTAGGGAAAGGATAAACGAAGTTTTCATTGACTCTCTTAAGCGATATTAGACTGTATAAATACACAAATATTGAGAAAGAACTGCTCAATGACTCACTCCCCATTCCTTCGGTCTATTCCGGGGTACATGCTGGTTAGGCCCTATAGTCTTAGAACCATAGCGACATATTTATACTGGATCAAGACCTATATTTTATTGCAGCCTCCTTATGCAAATAGAGACTGGCTAATCGCCTGTTTCTCAGAAACGACTGTCTGCAGAGGTTTCTTTTGACCAACCAATTTCCCTTTGTTCCAGGGTGGGTGTTTATTGGGGAGTGTCATGACAAATCTCCATTCATGGATTGGAGACTAACATTTTAGAATCACCAGGAGAGATAGTCGCTCAACGCCCCCAAACTGACATTAACGCTGAACATCAGCCGCCGACGAAAAAGGTTGTCTGGATTTGCCTGGTTAGGTCCGTTCAATTAGCTACGGCGTGTCTGATGGTTGCCAGGACGACAGTCGTTAGGGCGCCAATAATTGACGCTATGGCAGCAATCAATGCGGCTTTGAGGCCGTCTCCTGCTGTCGAACCAAGCCACCAGGCCTTCCTCAGGCTCGGGTTTTTCTGGCCCTCCAATATTCCTCTCTGACTCTATGTTTCTTTTGTCCTGTGAGATCTCCAGTGTGAACTTTTGATGTTCATTGTATAAGAAGCTTAAATGGGCATCCGCTCTTTCAAGGAGCTTTTCTAGGTCACTTTCATTTCAAGCTCGTCAGGCGCATCTGTATCAGCAAAGAGCATATCCCGCTCGGTTTTGAGAAATATGACAAGACGTTCTGTCTCGTGTATCGCTACTTCCCAGTAGCCCTGTGTCAGTTCTAGTCGGAACTAATACACATTAGATCCACTGCACACCTTCTCTAAAAAAATAAAGAGTGACCATTGCCACTCTTTATATAGGCCGCTAAATATAAGCCGCTAATTATTTATCAAAGAAAGCTTCATTCGTACCATAAGGTCCTAGATTCAGGTCACGTTTACGGATTACATCAATGCGGTCAAACGCCTCTTCAGCAACACGTAAATTTTCAACATCTTTACGCCAGTAATATTTAAACCCATCGAAATGCGCATTGTCAGGATACCAATATATGACGCCTAGCCCTTTGTCGGAAAGAATAGGTGTGTTATGAATAGTAGCACCTGGAATATAGAAGTACTGCCCTAAACTTAGGGGTTTAAACTCGTTGTCTGCCAGTGTTTTACTTCCACCGGTGACGACATAGTAACACTCAGGTTGACCATGAAAATGTGGTGCGTGGTCAGATCTGCCACCATTTGTGATACCAATAACTATTGGGCTATCTGATAGCTCTTTCCAAAGATAACCAACAGGTGCATTTTTCAAATCACACTGTTCAGCTTCCATAATTTTACCGTCGTCATCCATCGTCTTACAGAAGCGTTGATCGGGTGCGATACTGTCGTTAGATTTAATCGAGTTAAAATCGACTTTTTTAGCTTCCCAATCGGCAATATAAGCCTCAACTAGCGGATCTCTGCACTGTTCTGGTATGGTATCTTGCGGCGAGTAAGGTGTACTGTCATAAGGTACAGGCGTCATTTGTTGATACGGTAATTGAGCGTGCTCCGGACCTGCCGCCATTGTCGTAGTTGATGCCAGGGCGGCCACCACACAGATCAGTTTTAATTTCATCATTATCATCCTATTTTTCTATTGACGCCCATAGCCATTGCGATAGTGCAATGCATTTAGGCTCTACTCAAACTGAAGGTATATGTCTTGTGTCCACTAAATAATGCCGGTCTACAGTAAGAGGCAATATTGCTTCGATAAATCCCCATTAAGGGGTAATCTAAAATGGTTAGCGAGATAGTTATTCAGGAAAACGGTGGACTGAAATGGATCCTCGAAAAGCCGACTATGCAACCAGCCTCGGCTTGTGTTGATATTTCATAATCTGACAAGACGGCGGCGGCATTGGCCAGTCCAGGGGACTGTGGGATCAGGGATGAGGGATAAGTGATGAGAACAGTAGTCAGGGGCAGCCATACAGACCGGAGAGAATGACTATTCTTGCTGAGTGAGTTTTCGCGGGAACAGGTTGCTTGGCATATTTACAGGGTCCGCTGGTCTGCCTTGACAGAGCCCGTTGCGATCCATCGTTGGCAGGTGAGCAACGTAATACTTAGTTCTCACAGGCCTTGAACTTACTGGCCCCGCGGACAACCGTCGTGTTTAAGTGCTGCAGCGATCTGTACTATCTTCAACATGTTGTTACAAGGAGCAGTGAATCCTGGAACCATCCCATCGTGAATAATGGTCGCTATCTGTGCGAGCACCTCCAGCCTCCACTTCCCATAACCAGACGTACTCCCAATCCTCAGCATCAACGAAACTCGCATTTCGGCGGCTCCTCGATGCATAGGCTCCAACCTGATTCCAAACAGATACTCGTATGTAATCGGCAATCCGCCTTCTGCTACTCATACCACCACTGGAGTTGCATCTGCGTGTCTCAGATGTTCCACGGACACGCGTCCAAGCCCCAAATAAACCAGGAATGACACGCCAACTATTCGCTTGACGAAGCCAGTAGCAACCTGGATTCGGACTAAAGAAACGTGAGTCCTCAACCTGTTCAATTTCTTTTATTTCGCCTAACTTATTGCCTGTGCGCTTATCACGGACCTGATCGTCGACGATTTCCAGGTCTAACTGACTGATAATACGTTTTACCTTTGACTCGCTTACAGGACTTTGCACTCCAGACGTTTTTTGTTTCCAATTCCATAACGTTGCAAGCCTTGCACCCTCCTTGCTTAACTTCTTGATTATTTTCGCTGGAACTTTTTTTTCAAATATTTCAATGACACCTTTTAAAGTTGCTATATCGCCAATCCTTGATATGGAAACTTCTGCAAGAATAGCTTCTCCCATCACTGCCCGGAGAATGAAAGAGTCATTTATTTTCTTCGATACCACTTGAACCTTATCCTTGTTGGCAACAACAAATACTGTCACGTGATTCTTGATCATGTTGCACATTATTAGTCTCCTTGCTTGCTTAGCTAATTATTTTAAAACGACCGTATAAAATCTATTATTCACCTTACTCCCTCTACTTCAACGCAATTGAGCAGGCCTGAATTAAATTTAAGATAGCGAAGATTGAATTTATATGGGCGATGGAAACTATTAAGAAGGAGTCATAGATTCGGGGTTATTTAAAAGAAGGAAAACTGGATTTCAGATAAAGTGCAACACATTTAAAAGGACACAATTACACTATATTGCTGGAGATATCGAAGGTCATTCTCAGATAGATATAACAGGATAATTAATTCAAAGCGGCATCTGAGTTAATGAAACAGATGTAAATATAAAATAGGTTTTTCTATGCAACACATTGATTCTTTTTTGTGGAAAATCTGTTGAGAACCAGTGATTGTTGCAGAGAACCCTTCTGAGCCTCCTCCCCTTTTCTTCCTGTTCAGTGTTGCCTCTGTCCCGACTCAGGCGAGTCAGCAGATTGGGTTTTCAGCCATAGGGTAGCGTAGGTGTCACGCTGTCTTGACGAGAACGCACAGAATATCAACGCTGCTGATGGAATAAAGGTTGCCAGGGCGAAGATAATACCGACGACAATCGTTACAGAGTTGCTGCTAAATGTGGGCTCGATCAAATGCTTGATCAGGCCAAGCATTAATGGTCCGAAAGCGGAGATCCCACTAAAGGTAACCAGAATTACCCCATAATATGTCAGGGCGCTTTTTTCCAAATGCGGCCCAAAAAAGTAATTGCATTGGCTTTTCGGATGCAGATTTATTCTCTGATTCTTTGTCTTCTATGTCGAAAAGCCTGTAAAAACTTTTTTCGTATTTCAAACCGAGTTCTGGTTCGAGAATAGCTCTAACGTAAGACCGGAGTCGCAGGATGTCGTCCAGTTGATATGCAATGGAGCACATGAGCATTGAGACAATTGGCGAGATCACGAACAAAAGATCCCAAAAATTTAAGGTAAGGGCTGTGGTAATTATTGCTCCGGACACGATCGGGATGGCCAACCATATTCTACCCGTAGATTCGTACTTTTTTTTAAATCTCGTTCCTCTGTGTGATCCATGACCAAAATGCTCCTCTTGGGTTGTTGTATGATTTTTGATGCCTAGAGACAATACAGGCAAGCGTACCGACAGCTAGTCGATGTCATTAACAACTTATCTCTCTGATCATAATCCCAGCTAAGAATTTTTCGGGTACTCAAATCCAAGTCGATAAAATAACGTGTCTCTTTGTCTTCTTTTTTTTGGATTACCTATTCACTGGACCTCAGATACAGCAACCACGTAATTTTTGCCGTAGGCTTTTGCGCACTTAGGGCAGGTGGTATAGAAAAAATATGTTTTTTTAACATGAAGGCCCTTTTGTTTAACAAAACTATCCATTTCTTTTTCCCATTCGGGCACTTTTTTATATGGCCCCTCAAATACCTTTGTTAAAAAGTCACCTGTCATTGTGACCATTTCATTCCCGGGGACGTCCTTGGTTATAGAGAAATAGTGCTCGCCAGTCCAGGCAGATGGGTCATAAGACATGACAATAAAGTTTTCATCACTATATGCATGTGATTCTTCTATGTCTGATAGGGTTTTTCGATAAACTGAACCCATATTAATAGGGATGTGAAATATGCTTCTTGTCTTGGCCTTAAGAAATAGTTTGTCTTTGAAATGCAACTCTTGATCGTCCCATCCTTCTTGTTTGAATTTAGGGCAGCAATTTGTTGGATTGTCGCTCATGTCATATTTAGGCAATGCATTAGTTTCCATCAGAATACCTCCTATCGATTCAAGCGATTGAGCTTCATAAAGAACATATCAGTCGTTTATGAGGAACGCGTCCTGATAATAATTATCAAGAATCCTTATAATTCCGCGAATGATTTTTCATAAACTCTAATCACCTGATATTTATAAAAAATAATACACACTGAAATACCACCAAAACTAATAAGGAAAGCATAGTTACAAGCTTCAGTGTTTTCTGGATATCTTGGCGTATTTCTTTTGCCTCAGTTAGCAATATTCAAGCAGATATATTAAATAGACTACTCGCATTGCAGCCTTTATTTCAACGCAATTGAGGAGGCCTTAATTAAATATCAGATAGGAAAGGCAAGTCTCTCAATGACTAAACAGACGAAAGAGCATGGCATGTGTTGCGACAAAGCGTAACTCACATAAAGGAAAATCCGGGCCAAAAAAAAGTTGGCTGAATTAAGTAAACTGTCCCCGGAATAACAAAACTTTTTACTGCTGAATTCTGCCGTCAACAATTGTGATCACTCTGTCGGCGGCAGTGGCGAAACGGGTTTCGTGGGTGACGACCGCTACGGCGCGATGATGCTGGTGCGCCAGCTCTTTCAGGATGTTCTCCACATTCTGGCTTGAGGTCGAATCCAGGTTGCCGGTCGGTTCGTCAGCGAGAATAAGCAGCGGGTCATTGGCCAGCGCCCGGGCGATGGCAACACGCTGACTCTGGCCACCGGAAAGTTGGTGCGGCAGTTTATGCTGCTGTTCCTTAAGTCCCAGATCCGTCAGCAACGATGCCGCACGGCTGCGAATCTGTTCGTCGGACATCCGCCCCAGACGCTGCATGGGTAACATCACATTTTCCAGCGCCGAGAATTCTGGCAACAGGAAATGAAACTGAAAAACAAAACCCAGCTCCGCAAGGCGTAATTCGGCGAGCTTGTCCTCGCTGTAGGCAGAGACGTTTTCGTCATTCATCCAGACAGTTCCGCTGGTCGGCGTATCAAGGAGTCCGAGCAGGTAGAGCAAAGAGGATTTCCCCGATCCAGAGGGTCCCGTTATCACCACAAACTCCCCGCGCCGGATCTCCAGCCCCACATCTTCCACCAACGTAACGGGCACTTCGCCGAAAAGTGTGCGTGTCAGATGCTCGGTTTTTATAACGATATCGCTCATACCCCACCCCGCAGAATATCAACCGGCTGGACACGTGCGCCCTTTCGCGCCGGCAGAAATGCGGCAATGAGTGCTGCGCCCAGTGCGAACCCGCTGGCAATGGCAAATTGCATCCACCCCCAGTCAAGTGGCATCACGATGGGCTCCGTGCTGCCCGGCGGTTTAAACTCAATCTGCATCAGCGTATACATCAGGGTGCTGCCTAGCGGCAGGCCAAGCAAACTGCCGATAATGCCCAGGATGAAGCCCTGTATCACAAAAATACGCTGTATATCGCGGGCAAGAAAACCCATGGATTTGAGGATTGCGATATCGCGATGCTTCTCCATCACCACCGTGGAAATGACATTATAAATCCCAAATGCTGCCACGATCAGCACGGAACTGACCACGCTGTACATAATGATATTACGGATAGCGAGTGTACTCATTATGTCTTCAGATGCTTCCTGCCATGAGATGCTTTTGTAACTGAAACGACTTTCAAGATCGGCGGCGATCTCACGGGCGCGGTAAGGATCCGGCAGCTTAACGATAATGGTATTGGCCCGATGCGGACGATTCATCAATACCTGCATACTCTTGAGCGAGACAAATCCATGGTTCAGATCAAAGTCTGACCTTCCGGTGCGGAAAACGCCAAGAATCTTCGCGGTACGCACCTGTCCTGTTGGCGCGGTGACGGTAACGTTATCGCCGCGCTCCAGAGAGAAGGTCCGTAGCAACTCCTCGCCGAGGACAATACCGTTAGGATTTGCGATCAGGTCGCTGATGCTACCGGAAATCATGTATTCCTGAATGGTGACGACATCCTGGATATCTTCGGGGATCATACCATCCAGGGCGACAGCAATATTCTTCCCCGCAAAACTCAAGACGCCCTGCCCTGTAAGCATTGGGGAAGCCTCTACCCCCGGCAGGGTACGCAGGTAATCGACAACCTGTTCGTAACCACGAATGCCCCGCGTTTCGGTCACGGGTTTGACGCTACGCACCTCGATCGCACCCTTGCTGTTATAGAGCCGTTCGACCGGCTGCAGGCGCGGATTGCGATAGGTATCCGTGACAAAAATATGGGGCATATTATCGATTAGCCGCCGGATAAAATCCTTTTCCGACCCCTGCATCAGCGAGGAAATTGTCAGGAAAAACGCCACACCCAGTACGATACCAAGCAACGAAACCAGGCTTTGCCGTTTACGAGCAAGCAGATGCTTGACGGCGATAGTTGCCAGCAATCGCATGACTATTCCCCCTGTTGCACCATCCGGTAGCGTATTTTCAGGCCTTCTTTCAACTCGGTCCCGGACTTCAGAACAATGACATCATCCGCTTCAATGCCGCTGAGAATCTCCGTTTCCTTAATGCCCTTAGCACCGATGGAAACCTTACGCTTCACCAGCTTACCCTCTTCGACCAGCCAGACATTTCCCTGCATCACTGCGCCGGAAGGCAACAACAACGCTTCTGTTGTTTCGCGGATAATAATATTGGTTTCAGCGGTCATACCGATCATCAGTGGGGTTTCTTCGTTGAACCCAATACGCACACGATAACTGCGCGATACCGGATCACCCTTAGGCGTGATGTTTTGTACCATGCCTTCATACGTCTGCTCGGGAAATGCATCGGCGCGAATAAGCACCTTCTGGCCCGTCTGCACAAGAGCAATATCTTCTTCATCCACTTCCGCGGAAATCCGCAGCGACGAACAGCATGCAAGCCAGAATACCGGCTGATTCGCAGGAATCAACTGACCGACCTCCCCGTCACGACGAATAATGCGGCCATCAGCCGGCGCCACCAGCTTCATGAAATCAGATTCGGCAGCAGCCCTGGCCACGGCAGCCTCCGCCGACTCCCATTCCGCACGAGCGCTGTCATGCTCTGTTTTGGATATGAGATTGCGCTTGAGCAGGGTTTGTATACGTTCAAATTCATGCTTCGCAAATGCTTCACGAGCCTGCGCTTCCCGGATCTTCTGACGTAAGTCTTCGTCCTCCATCTGGGCGAGCAGTTGGTCTTTTTTTACACTAACGCCTTCATCCACAAGCAACGTCATCAGGCGCGCGGCGATGCGCGGGGCAATCGGCAGCATGACAGACGGCTCCACCGTTCCGGTCGCATAGACCGCCTGCACGGCCAATCCACGGTGCGGATGAATAACGTCCACACTGTCGCCCCACAACCAGCGGATGGCAGCCCCTCCACCCACGAGCAGACACACGACCAATAGGATAACTAACAGAGACTTACCCTGCCAAAGAAACTGCATCGATTTCATCTGCCTCCTTTATGCGTAAGTAAACTGATTATGTCAGACAAGGGCTTGATTCTTTATCCTGAACATTGCCCATTATCTCTCTGCTATATTTACAATTTTATCTTCTTTTACTTTCAGACTCAGTTAGCGTTGATTGCTTTAACGTGCTGCGGGTTAATCGATGAGGAAAAAATACGGCTGGTGATCTTTAATATTACTGCTGATGACACCTTTTGGAAACTGAGGGTTCGCAGATATGATGTTATATTAGAAAACTCTGAAAGTCAGGATTTGGCACCCGCCTGCATAAACACTTGACATAAGACGATGGTAAATAGATTTATCGGAAGCAAAGAGCACATCACGCTCTCATTGTCACCCTTCAAACTGTGCAATTAATGTTCTGTTACGTCCCGATTTTTTTGCCTCATAAAGGGCGTTATCAGATAATTTAAGTAACATATCAAGGCCTGCAACAGCATTTTTTCGCGTAACGACTAAGCCTATACTTACTGTGATTTTTATATCGTCTATTGCACTTGCTTCAACACTTCTTCTTAACTTCTCCGCTAATAGAAAGGCGTTTTTTTCATCAATATCCTGCAATAACAATACAAACTCTTCACCGCCAACCCTTGCTATCAAGTCATGGGCTCTTAAGCTCGTAGTGAATATATTAGCCAGGTTTATAAGAACCCTATCGCCAGCCTGATGACCGTATGTATCATTAACGCGCTTAAAAAAATCAACATCGATAGATAGCAATGCAAATGTTGATAAGTTTCTGGACACTTGATAAATGACTTTTTCAACTTGTGCTTGCAGTTCGCGCCTATTTATTAAACCTGTCAGTGGGTCCGTCGTTGCGAGACTAAATAACTCTTGCGACTGTTGTTCAAGTTTTTCATTCGCTTTTAACAGCTCGCTATGAAGTTTATCCCGGTTGGCACACTCGTATAGTGACCAATAAGAGATACCTTTCAGGCCTAGTTTTATATTGGCTACAACAGCTATTCTTTGTCCATTTTTACCAACCCACGTTATCTGAATTTCTTGTGCAATTGATTCATTTATCAAGAGTGGAAAAATATAGCTATCCATAAAAATATTGGAGGCTTTACTCATATATTGAGAGATATTGCTATCAATCATCTGCTTTTCAGGCTGGTCACTTAAGTCGCAGATATAAGTATTGCAAAAGATAATTTTTCTATCTTTATTAACTATCAAATGCCCCGAATGAAAGTGATCCATATCCTGAAAGCTGCTTGTCACCATTAGATTATGACTCGACAAATTTAAATACTAACGGAATAATTTCTTGATGATTTGTCATATGTAAGCAATGGCCTTCTGCTTCTAACATCCGCAGTTCACTATTAGGGATATTGTCAGCCATATAATGGCCAATACGCGGGCTGGCCAAGGCATCGGATGAACTTTGTAATATCTGCACCGGGCAGGTTATATGGGGTAAAATATGTCTATGATCAGAGAAAAAAGTGGCTTTAGCAAAGGTCTTTGCCACTACCGGGTCTGTGCTACAGAAACTTCCGGATAATTCACCAATAAGTTCTTGTGGTTGTGAAGTTCCCATCACCAGTGGAGCTAAATAGTTTGCCCAGCCAATATAATTTTTATCCATTAGTTCAATTAACTCTTCTAAGTCACTTCTTTCAAAACCGCCTTCATAATCGGGTGGCATGTTAATAAAACACGGTGATGGGCAAACCATTACAATCTTCTTAATTATGTCGGGTATCTCTATAGAAGCAATTGAGGCAATTATAGAACTGACAGAGTGCGCAATAATGGTGACATCTTTCAATTGTAACTCTTCAATAATATCTGTGATGTCTTTAGCGTAACCTTCTAAGGCCGAGTATCGCTCTTTTGAATAATCATTTAACAAAGAATTACCAGAGCCAACATAATCAAACAATACAATTTGATAGTGAGCTTCTAATTCAGGTAATAAAAATCTCCACATATTCTGGTCGCAGCCGAATCCATGCGCGAGCATTAACGTAGGCGCATTATTTTTCCCAATTACTTTTACATTATTTCGTATTTTCACATTACTCATATTACTAACGTCCGGTTCATTGTCAGTTTACAGCCTGAATCAGTGACTTCGTCGGCTGGATATCGTCATCTTTGTTAATTCTAGCACCGCTTTTGAAAAACAGGATCTTATCTCTCCGGTTCAGGCCATTATTCTGTGTAACCGGTTTTTTGTTATGTTGATTTGTCGGCGACGCTGGGTCGCCAGTAAGCCGTTTGCGCCAGTGAAAAAGCGGCTAAAGCCAATGGCCTTTTTTCACATATGCGAACTTTCCTATCTGAAATTCAATTAAGGTCTGCTCAATTACGTTGAAAAAACGGATGTAAAGCGAATAATCGTCCTGATACGTTCGTTTATTAATAACTCACTGAGGACAAAGAAATGAGCCAAGATACAGTGAAAGATATTCAAGAAACGCTGGAGCCTGTAACTATGATTACTGACATCAACAAATCAACCGCGGAAAAGCTAATCGCTCTGCAGACTGAATATATGACTGCCCTATTCAACGCTGGATTGGCACAGATGAAAGCACTGAGCGGCGTGGCAGAGCCTAAAGAAGCGTTCGAACTACAGATTCAATTCTTCAAAGATTTAGATGCCAAGCTGGCTAACATTACTGAAAAAGAAGTCGCCATGCTGTCAGAAACAAAAGAACAATTGATGGACGTTATAGGAAAAAATATTTCTGTCATGTCTGATATGTATGGCATAGCCGAAGTCACCAAGCCCATGCCGAATGCCCGGAAAAAAACTAAAGAGGCGATTAACCTCTCTGCACATAAACAAAACGGCCTCTCAAACAAAGCCGCTTCCACTCGTAAAAGCGCTTGATTGGTAAAAGGGCCCGGTTCGTAAAGTCATGAAGATTTTTCTTCATCAGTTGCGTCAGGCCATTAACTCATCAGTACCTCCACCAGAAAGATCCGCTACTACTGGCATGTACTGAAGTGTTTCCAGGGTCTTTTTCGCGATTAACAGAAACTTAAGTTAAGGTTCTGGAGTAAAAGATCATGAAGGCAATGGTATTTACACAATATGGATCACCGGATGGTCTTGAACTTAAGGAGGTCTCTAAACCTGCGCCGAAGGATGATGAATTACTGATTCGTGTTCACGCCTCGTCCATTAATTCCTGGGACTGGGAGTTTCTGAACGGTATACCCTTTATAAACCGGCTCATGTATGGCCTCCTGAAGCCAAAGCCGGGGAAGCAGATACTCGGCGCTGACATAGCGGGGACTGTCGAGACCATCGGAAAAAAGGTCACACACTTCCAACTGGGTGATGAGGTGTTCGGCGATCTCTGGGATAACTGGGGTGGTTTTGCAGAATATGTTTGCGCACCCGAAACGGCCCTGGAACTGAAACCCATAGTTTCGACGTTTGAAGAAGCAGCCGCTGTACCCCAGGCCGGCGTTCTGGCTCTGCAAGGGCTTCGTAAAGCCGGGCCATTGCAAGCAGGACAGAAGGTATTAATTAATGGCGCGGGTGGCGGTGTAGGTACCTTTGCCATTCAACTGGCCAAGCTCGCCGGGACTGAGGTAACGGGCGTCGACGCCGCACACAAGTTGAATGTCATTCTATCGCTGGGTGCCGATCATACTATCGACTACGCTCAAGAAGATTTTACCAAAATGGGAGAGCTCTACGATCTGATTATCGATTGTCAGAACTATCGATCCATGTTTGATATCAAACGAGCTTTAAAACCCGATGGCGTCTACGCAATGGTCGGGGGATCAATACCAAGGGTCTACCAACTTTGGTTCCTTAGTTCTTGTGCGCCGTTTACCCGCGAAAGCAGGAAACTTTGTTTGGTGGCGGAGGGACCCAACAAAGGCCTGGCAGACCTGAAGCGGTTTATCGAAGCCGGCACGCTCGTGCCTATTGTTGACAGTATTTATCCATTAGAAGAAGTGCCTGAAGCGATGCGTTACTTCGGCGAAGGGCTACACCAGGGAAAGATTGTGATTACCATGGATAGCCAGGCGTAATCCCGTCAGGAGACACAATCTTCGAGCTCATCCGGTTTTTGTGAGACCGTTCACAGGGCTACTAGGCCCTAAACGAAAAGTCCTCGGCCTTGATTTTGCAGGAACGGTCGATGCGGTCGCAAGAGGTGTCACGAAGTTTGCGCAAGGAGATCGCGTTTTCGGACTAACGCCGGATGGTTACGGCGCGCAGATAGAGTCTGGCAGCCACCATGGCATGGCATGGAGAGAATGGATGAGAAAAATACATTACATGCCAGTGCGGGCTAACCGCAAATGGTAATCCAGCTAAGCCTGAGGAGAAACGATGATGGAAGATATACACCCGAACTTATCACTTCTGAAAAATCTTAATCTGCAAGACCTGGATGCGTGTAGGAGTATTTTGGCTGACAATTTTGTTTGGCACTACTTCAATCGGCATATACCCGACTTGGAAGGTGACTATCGCGGTGTTGACGGGTTGAAGAGTTTCTTTGCCAAGCTGGGTGAAAGAAGCGACAGTAGTTTCCGCGTTAATGTAATTGATATCAGGACGGCCGGTGATGAACTAGTAGTCACTCAAGTGTGCAATAGCATGAACCTTGAAGGCAGCTTAATGGAATTTGATGCTGTTGTTGTTTGGCGAATCGTCAATGGTCAAGTTGCAGAAGCCTGGGATATTCCGGCAGTCAATACGATTCGGTCTGTCGAGAAGAGTTAGATGTAGTAGCTCAGC
>NZ_JBFIIH010000056.1:0-24717 GCF_041601355.1 Neptunomonas sp. | reverse complement strand
CTGCAGCTGAGTGGTTTGCTGGATCCGCTTAACTCTGCCGGCCAGGTGAGTATTCAGGGAGAGCGCTTCCAGGCCGTGGCTACGGAGGAGCTGAAAGCCTGGATCTCACCACAACTGGATATTGATGTGACGCCCGGGTTGATTAAATTACGTGGCGAAGTGAAGGTGCCTGAGGCGCAAATTTTCCCGCCGACTATTACCTCCTCCAGCCCTCCGTCGCCAGATGTGGTGATCCTGGGAGATTCTGAGTCAGGGCTCGGCAAACAGCAGCTGCTGGATGCGAAGGTGCGTCTCACATTGGGTGATAAAGTAGAAGTTGATGCGTTAGGATTTAAAGGGCGTTTACAGGGCAGTGTGCTTGTTGAAGATGATGGACGGCGTGCCACTCGTGCGACAGGTAGTCTGCAAGTGGCCGCAGGGGAGTACCGCTTGTATGGACAGGATTTGAATATCGAGCGAGGCAGTCTGGTATTCAGTGGTGGGCCGGTTGATAACCCAGGCCTTGATTTACGTGTGTCACGCGAAGTAGATGAAGTAACCGCCGGTGCAAAAGTCAGCGGAACTCTCTCTGATCCACGTTTAACCTTGTTTTCTGAGCCGGTGATGCCAGAGAGTAGTTTGCTCTCCTATCTTATTTTTGGCAGGGCCCCGGGTTCGGCTAACACTTCATCTTCTGAGCAGGAACTGTTATTCAGAGCGGCATCTGCTATTACGATGAAAGGCGGAAATGTGATTGCTGAGAAGTTAACGGATCTGTTAGATGTTAACGAATTAGGCCTGGAAGGTGACTCGCTTCAGGATACCTCCTTCTACATCGGTAAATATCTGTCGCCCAAACTGTATGTAAAATACGGGGTAGGCTTGCTGGAACCTAGCAGTACATTTTTGATGCGCTATCTGCTCAGTAAGCGTTGGAGTGTCGAGTCGCAGACAGGGACTAACAGCAGTGGCGGCGATATTATCTATACACTTGAAAACTGATTCATAGCGCATTCAGCATAGAATAATTTTATATGAGGCCTCTATAAAGGTTATCAAAGACATGCCGATACCATGAGTAGTACTCCTGAGGCATTCTTTGAATATGCAGACTGAAAAAATACAGGCGCGGATAGAAACTTATACCTCGTCACTGCCGCAAGCAGTGCAGTCGCCTCATGGTGCCCAGTTTGCGATGCTGCTTAGTCTGATATCAACCAATCAGTCGAACAGTTATGAGCATTCATTTAAGTCAACTGAGTCGCCACGGGGCGAAGGGTTTGTCCTTCCGGCAGAGGCGGCTTATCCGGGTATTGATGAGCTACACACACCTTATCTGGTGGAACGCCTTAATCATTCGGTGAATGATAATCTCCCCGGCGACTTCGCGTATATCAATAGTCATATCCAAACCTGTGCGCTTTCATCATCCCGTCTGCAGCGTTCCTCAGCTGACGAATTTGCCAAGATGGCGCTGCTCTCATCAGGGCGATTAATGCTGGATCATATCGGCCAATCGCTTACTTCTGTTCCATCGATCTCTGCACAAGCGTAGCACTTAAGTTACACTGCGTTCTTCATTATTGAGTAGCGATACCATGGAAGAAAAAAACCAAAAAAAGGCCATGTTTCTTGGCTTGAGTGCCGTGCTGTTATGGTCAACAGTGGCGACTGCTTTTAAGCTGTCACTGCAGCATTTAACACCCTTACAGTTGTTGTCGATCGCCAGTGTTACCTCGCTGTTGGTATTGTTGGTTGCTGTTGCCAGGAAATACCCCGGACATGAAGTATTCGCTTACTGGAAAAAAGCACCGTGGAGATTCGCCATACTGGGTGCGCTGAATCCATTTTTGTATTACGTCATCTTATTTCAAGCTTATGACTTGTTGCCGGCGCAGCAGGCGCAGCCATTAAACTATACATGGGCGTTGGTGCTGTCGCTGCTGGCTGTTCCTATGCTCGGGCAGTCGCTACATCGATCGGATATTATCGCGCTGATATTGGGTTATTGCGGTGTATTAGTGATCTCGACGCGCGGTGATCTGTTTGGTTTAGCATTTGATAGTGGCTTAGGTGTAGCGCTGGCGCTGATCAGTACGGTGCTTTGGGCATTGTATTGGATATTGAATGCTAAAAATGATACGCCGTCTGAAATCTCTTTACTGCTGTGTTTTTTGAACGGAACGCCGATGGTGTTATTGACAGCATGCTATGTTGACGGCCTCCCAACGAGCAGCGATGGTGTGCTGAGTGCTATCTATGTCGGTATATTCGAAATGGGGATAACCTTCATGCTGTGGATGAACGCGATTAAGCTGGCCACACATACCAGTCGGGTGAGTAATCTGATCTTTCTGTCGCCCTTCCTGTCGTTGATTCTTATTCATACGATTTTAGGTGAAGAGATTAGCCATGCGACTTATATCGGTTTGGTGATGATTGTTTCGGCGGTGGCTTATCAACAGTACGCAGCCTATCAGGCGAGACCGCGTGGCTAAGCTGGCCTGGTCGATCAGGGATCAGGCAGAGGCCCACTGAATCAGTTCTTCGGTCTGATCTTCGACTTTCCACCACTCGTCCGGGTCATCACCGTTCTGCCAGCCACCGGCGATGCAGCGTACCTGTGTTTCCAGTGCTGTAGCAGCGATGCGCGCACAATCAAGGTCTTTAATCCAGGGTGTTTGTCCGGATTGAAACCAGACACTTGTCCAGGCTTTGCCGGCAGCGCGCTCATGAATGAAAACCGGAATACTGTTGCCCGCTATAGTGAGGGAGTATTGGTGAGTACTTTTATCCGCATCCTGAGTAAGCGATGCCGTGCAGTTTTCACCTAAGGAGGCGAGCCAGCTTTCAATGGCTGTCAGCGAACGGTTTTTAACATAGATTTCAATATCAGGGTGGCGTTGGTCGTTCATCGCAGGCATCAATATCGTCGGATTTGGATTAGCGGCCAGTATGCGTTGCTTGGCGAGGATGATCAAGAGTTGAACGTATTCAGCCGGGATATTCCTTTCAGCATTAGATCCTGTATCCTTCGCAGCAGCTCTTATTATTAAAAACAGGATTGGCAATGAACAAAAAAGTAGTCATAGGGTGTGTTTCAGTATTGGGGCTTTCTGCTATCTACCTGGCAGGTGTTTATTACTCTGGACAAGAAGCGAATAAGTTTCTGCAGCAGTCAATTGAGCAGGCTCAGGTTCAGGCGAGTGGGCAGGGCTTTATTCAACTGGATGCCACTACTGGCTTTTACTCCTCTCAATACCAGCTGGTGTATACGCCAACTGAGTTGCCGGAAGGTGCTGAAAAATGGATGGATGGCCGGGATATCTCCTTTAACCTTAACGTTAAGCACGGTTTTCTTGGCGCCGTATCGAACATTACCCTTGCAGAGAGTGGTCTGTTAACAAAGTTGAAGTCTTTTCAGGCTAATGTGGATCGTGAGCCGTTAACACTTGAGGTGCAGCAGCGCTTCAACCCGCTATCTAACCAGTTGGCAATGAATGGTACGTTTGAGACGGATCAGTTTGTTGTGACATCAGAGGAGGGTAGCGGTACCATCGGCGCGCTGCAGATGAACTTCGACCAGCTGGGACGCGATTTTAAACTCGATCTGGTGATGCAAAATAGTGGCATAGAAGCCAAGGGTAATAAACTCTCTATTGAAGGTATTAAGGGAACTGAAAGCGGCCGCCTGGATCATGATGACCCACTTCAAGCGGTGATGCTCGAATCACTGGACGCCCTGTTCAACATTGAGCAAATCGTCGTAATAAGCGAGAAGGTTAACGTTGAGGCTAAAGGCTTGCGTCTGGATATGCAGCAACGCCTCAAAGGGGAAAGGATGGTCACCTCTATCGGGTATACGGCAGACTCTTTCCATGTTTCGCCAGCCGGAAAAACAACACCCACATTTACCAGTCCAACTCTGCGGTTGGCATTCGATCTGGATTATGCCGCTACGCGTGAATTAGCCATCATGATACAAGGCATGCAAAGTGACCCTGATGCAATCCATCAACAGATGGAAGGTCTTATCGTCGTGGCTGACAGTGTCACGGAGAAAGGCATGGGTGCGGATATTAATGAGCTATCAATAGGTTGGCAAGGCCATAAAGCTCAGGGCAGTGCAGAGCTTGTGTTAGCACCGTTTCGGCTGTCTGAAATCATGATGCAGCCGGATCAGATCAGACAATACCTGACCTTACATGCAGAGTTTGCAGTGCCGGGGGTAATGCTGGAAGCGATGCCGGAATACAATCCGCAACAGATCAACGCATTAGTGCAGATGGGTTTTGTCGTGAAGAAAGATGACAACTATACCGCAGAACTCAACCTTGAAAACGGCGTAATGAAGCTGAATGGACAAGCTGTACCGATGTGATTGGAAAAAACGCACTTTGATTTGAAGTGCGTTTTTACTAATTTCCTGCTAATTCAGACACTCGCCCACGGCAGCAATGCATCAATATCCTCCAGGCTTATTGCTCGCGGCAGCAAGGTGAAACCCTCTTTCAGATAAGCATAGCGCTTCAGCCCGTTCACTTTTTCCGTTTCTAACAGACTGTATGAATTTGCATTGGCACGCGTACCCGCCTGGATCGTAGAGATCAACCAGAAATCAGCCTGCTGCTGACGGCAAAACTGCGCACCAGACAGATCACTTTTCTCTTGTTGATCAGGTATGTCTTGCCATTATTGCCGATTGCGTCACTGAGTCATGAGTTACTCCTTAAATGAAAAGCGCAGCGAGTTTACGGAACGGCGCTTGGCTGTGAAAGGGTGTGCTTGGCTCAGCGCTCACCATCTTTAAAATTTCATCTACACTTAAGGCATTATATTTATGTAAATTAAGGGAATAGATATGACCATTAGAGTTAAGCTGATAATGCTTGTGGTGTTCATGATTGTCAGTATCGCTGTGATGTTCGGGCTGCAAAACCATACCATTGATAAAACTAAGTCCTTAGAAAAATCGGTCTATCAAGTCAGCGAACTTAACGTCAATATGCTACTACTTCGTAAGCACGAAAAAGATTTTCTGGCTCGTGACGATGCGAAGTATATTTCTGAATTTGATAAAGATTCCGAAAATTTCTCAAATAATATACTTCGCCTTATTGGCGATTTAGAGTCTTTGGAAACCTCCAGTGACTCAATGCAACAGCTCTTAGAAATTCTTAAGTCATATCATCAAAGTTTCCATGAGCTGGCCCGAATGAAGATAAAAATTGGTTTAAGTGAAGAAGAAGGGTTACGCGGCTCCTTGAGATCATCTGTTAAATCAGCAGAAAAGATTGTACGCGACATCAATGATTTTGAACTGCTCTCATGGCTATTGCAGCTTCGGCGCAATGAGAAAGACTTCTTGTTGCGAGCCGATCTGAAATACGTGGATAAGTTTGATGCTAATTATCAAATTCTTATGTCAATACTCGAAAATAGAGATATACCTCAAAACCGACTTTCGGACATCAGTAAAAAGCTCGACAATTACAAAAATGATTTTCAGATGCTGGTTAAAACATTTGAAGAAGCGGGGCTGGATAGCAAGTCAGGATTATTAGGCAAGATGCGGATAACCATACATAAATCTGAGGATCTGCTGGAAGCAACAGGGTCTCAAATTAAGGCTTTCTCTTCTGAAAAAATTGACGAGCTAGAAACACTTTCGGCCATTATTGCTATTCTAATCGGCATTATATCTGCATTTTTTGCCTTATATATTGCTTTAAGTATTATCCGGCCTCTCGATGTGCTGAATAAAGTGATGCTGGCCGCGAAAGACAATAAAGATTTGACTCTTGAATTTCATAGTAAAAACAAGGATGAGATTTCAAGTATGGGGGGAAGTTTTAATAATATGATGAGCGAGTTCAAGGCGCTAATGGGTGAGGTGAGCATGTCATCGATCCAACTGAGTAGTGCTGCTGAAGAAGTGTCATCTATCGCTGTAGAGACGGCAAAAGGATTGAATTTTCAACGAGATGAGGTTTCACAAGTTGCGTCGTCTATTAACGAGATGAACGGTGCAATGAGAGAAATATCCGAGAATACAGACAGGACGGCAGCAACAGCGCAAGAGTCTCAGGCCAGTGCTGTTCAGAGTCAGAGAATTATCGAAAAGGCTATTGCTGATATTGAGCTGATGGCCTCTGAAGCTGAACTGTCGTTTACAGCGATTACTAAACTGGAAAAAGAAAGTGAGGCTATCTGCTCTGTATTAGATGTAATAAAAGGGATTGCCGAACAAACTAATTTGCTGGCACTTAATGCTGCGATTGAAGCCGCCAGAGCAGGAGACTCAGGCAGAGGTTTTGCCGTGGTAGCAGATGAGGTTCGTGCACTTGCTGCAAGAACGCAAACATCTACTGTCGAAATAGATGCCATGATTTCCTCGCTGCAGCATCAAACAGGTATCGTTGCGAAAATGATCAATCAATCTGTTGAATTAAGTCGTATCAGTGCGCAGGGTGCCGCTGCTAGTATCGATTCGCTGCATGTCATCATTACAGGTGCTAATCATATCGTTGATATGACCACACAGGTTGCTGCGGCTGTTGAGGAGCAAGCGGCTGTCGCTGATATGATTACACAGAATACAGATAAGATAAAAGACATTGTCGATATGTCTAGTGAGCAGGTTGCTCAAAACTCTGTAGCAAGTGATGATGTAGCTAAACAAGCGTCGTTACTGCATTCTATTATTGCTAAGTTTAAAACGGTATAACCTCATTATAAGAAGAGCCTGATTCGCCTTCACAGGGCATGGCGTTTCAGGTCGATGTCACGGGTGTGCTGGCGAGCTCGCTTAATGGCATCGGTATTGCGATACCATAGCCCTGTGCAAAGTCGACTCCAATCTCGCGAAGTATTTCCAGTATTTCCTTATTTTCGACAAACTCTGCAATCGTCTTATGACCCATGACATGGCCGATTTCATTGATTGATTTAACCGTCGCCAGGTCCATCTTATCTTCGAGTATGTCTTTTACAAACATACCGTCTATTTTCAGGATATCGATGGGTAAGTTCTTCAGGTAGGCATAAGAAGAGAGCCCGCTGCCAAAGTCATCGAGGGCAAACTGACAACCGATTTTTTTTAGCGCAGAGATAAAGATGATCGCACTACTGAGATTTGAAATCGCTACAGTTTCGGTAATTTCGAAACATATTTTCTCGGGCGGAATATCATAGGCCTGCAGCTGTTCAACGACAAAAGCATGGAAAGTATCGTTGCTGACGGAGAGAGCAGACAAATTGATCGCACAGGTTCTCAGCCGGCGCAGGTGTTCAGGGTTCGCGTGTAACCAGCCGAACACATTAGTCACTACCCAGGTATCTATATCGGTCGCAAGCTTGTAACGTTCGGCGGCCGGTAAAAAACTGCCTGGCATGATCATACTGCCGTCTTCGCCGATCATGCGTAGCAGTATTTCATAGTGCAGTCCCTCATCACTACCGCTTAGATGCATAATTTGTTGCTGGTACAGGCAGAAGCGATTTTCTTGCAGCGCCCGTGGGATACGGATGGCCCATTGGGTTTCGCCATCTCGTTTTGCCAGTTTCGCATCAGACTCCTCAAAAATCTCAAGTCGGTTTCGTCCCTTTTCTTTTGCCGTGTAGCATGCCGTATCGGCAGCTTTCATCAGTTCGTCAACGTTCTCACTGCCCCGACCAATAGCCACCATACCAACGCTGAGGCCGACGTTGAAAATGCCTTCGTTCCATGCGAAATTGTACTCGCGTACGCTATTGATCATTTTTCGTGCAATTCGCTGTGCCTGGTCGAAATTACAACGCTCTAACAACAGCCCGAATTCATCACCCCCCAAGCGGCCCAGAGTGTCGCGTTGGCGCACGCAGGAAGTCATTACCGCGGTGATCTGGCGTAGTAGTTCGTCACCGGCAACATGACCGCAGGTATCGTTGATCACTTTGAACTGATCCAGATCGATATAACAGAGGATGTTGAATGAGTCCTCTTTTTCAGCAGTTTCACGAACGCGTTGCAGGCGGCTCTCAAACTCCTGCCGGTTGATCAGGTCGGTCAATGCATCATGTGAGGCCTGGTAGTATATATCCTGCAACAACTGCCTGGCCTGGGTAACATCCTTGAATACCAGAACGGCGCCAAGAATATCACCCTGGTCTCCGCGGATAGGTGCGGCAGAGTCTTCGATGGCGAACTCCCGGCTATTGCGACTGACCAGCACAGTGTCACTTTTTTGAGTGACTACTTCGCCTTTTTGCAGACAGGCTGCCACTGGGTCGGGGGCAGGTTTACGGCTTGCATCGTTAATAATCTTAAACACTTGCCCCAAGGCCAGGCCTTTTGCCTCGGCAGCACTCCAGCCGGTTAAATTCTCCGCTATGGGATTTAAAAACTCGATGACCCCGTCAGCGTTTGTCGAAATGACGGCATCACCAATCGACTGCAAGGTAACCTGGGCCCGCTCTTCGGATTTAAATAAAGCGCGTCTGGCGGCCTTCTCCTGGGTTATATCGCGCACGGTAAGAACCTGCAGGGATTTTTCGTTTTGCTCTGATTCGCCCATGGCGAGATGTACCGGGAAGGTTGTGCCGTTTTTGTGTGTCGCACTCGCCTCGAAAAAGATGCCATCGTGCTGACCGGAATCAATTCCGGGGTTTTGGGATTCCAGATTATGATTGGCTTTACGCCAGTCTGAGCCATCGCAGAGTCGTTGCACGGATTGCCCTATGATTTCAGCTTCACTATAGCCAAATGTCTCGGTCGCTCCGCGGCTGAAAGACTCGATAATACCTTGCCCGTTAATTGAAATAATCCCACCATGGACGGTATCAACGATTCGCCGGGTATGTTTCTCGCTGGCCTCAAGCCGGTTGCGCGCTTTTATTTCCCTGGAAAACAGCAATGAGGTAATAATAATCAGAAAAGATGCCAGCGCACAGATCGAGTAGGACAATGTTTTATACTGAGCCAACGCGTTAAGGGTATCTTCGCCGGACACTCCGATGGCAACAATCAAAGGAAATTCATCGAGTGCCCGATAGCTGTATACGCGGGGAATGCTATCGACCACACTGGTTTGCAGGTAATAACCAACGGGGCGTTGTTCGAGCTCCGTCCACAATCGTGATCCGCTGATATCCTGTCCGGGCCCGAGCTGGCCATAAGAGGAGCGGGCGAGAATGCGTTTATCTATACCGACCAGGGTAGCGGCGCTGTTCGCACCGAGTCCCAGGCTATTGAAAAAATTGGTTATGTTTTCGGCCTTGATAGCAACAAATACAACCCCGCCAAAACTGCCATCGGGTTTTTCAATGCGTCTGACCAGGCGAACAGTGAGTACGCCGCTATTGCGCCCCAGATGCGGCCGCGAAATAAAAAACTCATCTGAGTCGGCCTTTTGCTGCTGGATAAAATAGTCACGGTCTTTTGCTGTGCTGCCTGGTTTGATGCTGTGCCCTGACACCAGAATTGGCGTGCCGGTTTCGTCCATAACAGTGACATGCGAAGCAATTACACTGTTGAGTGGTACTTCGTTCATCAAATTTTTGACTGAATTGATATCGCTGCTGGCCTGATATTCGCGCCGCACCATCTTCAGGTAAGCGTCACCATAACGGAAAATGGCGAGAGTATGTTGTTCAAAAAATGTGGCGAGTTGTTCTGCCTTGATCCGACTTTCCAGCAGCCCTCGCTTCTGTTCGTGGGCCATGATCAGGTAACCGATAAGCCAGATCAGGATAATAGCAGCGCTCGCCATGCCTATAATTCTTCTGATCAAGCCCGGGAGGGGTAAGCCATTTATAATCGGTATCACCTCAATCAACTCCCGGAATGCTGCATTTTGCTCGTATTTGATAGCTCAGGAGCGAATGACACCTGTAATAAGCTATCAGTTAATTATTACGGCCATCATTGCTAAAAGTTGAGGAAAATCAACGCCAATAAAATTAGCATAAGGGGGGGAAGACCATCACCGGATCAACCTATGATGATAAAATCGATTTTATTGCTTTTTTTGTCTTCTTTTTTATTCTGAATGAGACGGCATTTTATCTTGCATAAGATTTGACAGAGTCGCTACTTTGCAGACAAGTGTAGCCACGTAAGAAGCACCTGTAGCTTTTCTTTGATGATGGGGTATAACGACGAACAGGGAAGCGAAGTCTGTTGTTCGGTCTCTTTCCTGTCAGTAGCGTTGCTTTCTCTTAATTGCTTAAACGCTTCTTTCGCTTCTCTTCTTTGGAAGGCTGAATTAGCGACTTGTGCAAAAGACCGATACTGTTCAGTCGACAGTCGTGTAGACCCCGTAGGGTAGCCGTTTCTGCTGGTGGAGGTGTTTTTGCCTTTAGGTGAACAGCAGCTACAAAGCCCTCCTGACCAAGCCAGGCTTACAAAGAAGTATGTGAGAAACCTGGCAAGATAATATGAAACGAAACAGAAAATGACTTCAGGTGCTTCCAATCAGCGACTCGAGATAGAAAACGATAATGCTACTTCTTTTTATCTTCGTCACTGATCAAAAAGCGAAATAACCGCAGTATACTCAGGCTGATATAACCGGTCATGGCCAGTAATATACCTATGATAATGATTACGATACCCAGCAGTGCGACCAGTTCCTGTTGCAGCGACTGGCCGAACAAAAATTCTGCGATGGTAACCAGCAATATACCCAGCATGCACAGGCCAAAGCCACTGAGTAACAAGATTAGATTTTGTTGGAAATTATCGGCTCGTTTTATCAGAAGTTTTATCAAGCGACGTTTTAATGACGGCCTATTCATAAGCGGCGAAAGAAGCCCAGATTGACATGAAACGTCAGATTCAGTGGTACAGCGGCGAGTAGTTTGGCAGTGGTTTCAGCGCTGATACGCTGGCTATGCGGTGTCATGTCTAATAACGCTTGAATATCCTGTGCTGATTTTAGTGAAAACTGAAAACGCAGATTATCTACTTTCTCACAGCTAAATAGCGCTGCCAGCTCGGCTGTTGGATCGTACTCTGATACTTTAATCTCGTCATAAATACTTTGGCGCAGTTCTAGTAAGTGATCCTGTGCAGGCCAGGCCAGCAGCAGTAACCCCGCCGGTTTGACGACTTTGGCAAACGCGGCCGGCATCAGGCGGCTAAACATGACCAGTAGCAGATCCTGGCTTTGCCCGGGAACCGGCATTTGTGCGCCCGAAGCGACTAGCCAATGGATTGTTTTACTACGTCGACACGCTGCTTTAATGGCATGTTTGGAGATGTCGAGGCCGATTATCTCCACCTGCATTCCGTTTAGCGCCTTTTCTACCTGAGCGGTGTAATAACCCTCACCACAGCCCATATCCAGCAGGCGGGCGTTGGGTTTATCTGTCAGTGCTTGTTGAACCTCTGTGCAGACTTTATCGGCGAGCGGTTGATAGCAGTGCTGATCGAGAAAGTGTGTTCGTGCAGCGACCATCTGTGGGTTGTCGCCCGGGTCTCTGGAGCGCTTGCGCTGTACCAGTAACAGATTCCAGTAGCCCTGTTTCGCTTGGTCGTAACAGTGCTTCTGTTCGCAAGACAGTGAACTACCCTGCTGCGTTAAGGCAAGAGAACAAACAGGGCAGACAAGGTGGCCGCTGATAACATTCATCATTCAGATCACTTATGTGTATCGGTCAGTAAGCGGGCCAGTATGTTTTCATACATATCACTGAGGATATCCAGATCTTTGACTTTAACGCACTCATCAATTTTATGAATGGTAGCGTTAACCGGGCCAAGCTCTAATACCTGCGCACCTGTCGGTGCAATAAAACGTCCGTCAGATGTGCCGCCAGCGGTGGAGAGCTCTGTGTCTATGCCAGTGACCGCTTTTATCGCTTGTTGTGCCGCTTCTACCAGATCGCCTTCAGCAGTGAGGAAGGGGTTGCCAGATAAGACCCAGTCGATGTCCCAGTTCAGGTTATGGCGGTCCAGCGCTTCGCGAACACGCTCTTTTAACTGCTCTGCGGTGACTTCAGTAGAGAAACGGAAGTTAAACTCTATATCGACTTCTCCGGGCACGACATTGTTAGCACCGGTGCCTGCATGGATATTGGAAATCTGAAAGCTGGTCGGCGGAAAAAACTCATTGCCTTCATCCCATACCGTCGCAGCCAGTTCGGTCAACGCCGGGGCGGCTTCGTGGATCGGGTTTCGTACCAGGTGCGGGTAGGCAACATGTCCTTGAATACCGGTTACTTTTAGTTTGCCGCCCAAAGAGCCGCGACGGCCATTCTTGATAGTATCTCCGGTTTTTTGCGTGCTGGAGGGTTCGCCGACGATACACCAGTCGATCTTTTCCTGGCGCGCTTCCAGATGATCGATAACACGTGTGGTGCCGTTGATAAACGGGCCTTCCTCATCACTGGTAATCAGTAGTGCGATAGAACCACGGTGATCCGAATGGTGCTCAATAAAACGTTCCAGTGCCGTCATGAAGGCGGCAATACTGCCTTTCATATCTGCCGCACCACGGCCATACAGGTAGCCTTCAAGAATGGTGGGTTCGAAAGGGTGGTGCGACCAGTTTTGTACCGGGCCTGTAGGCACAACGTCGGTATGACCGGCAAAGCAAAAAAGCGGGCCGTGCGTGCCACGTCGTGCCCAGAAATTGCTGACATCCTCAAATGGAAGACGTTCGATAACAAAGCCCAGAGCTTCCAGTTTTTCGATCATCAACTCCTGACAACCCGCGTCTTCTGGTGTGACGGAGGGGCGGGAAATGAGCTCTTTGGTGAGTTCGACGGTCGGTGACAGAATTGGCATGGTGTGCTCCGGGGTGTTGAATAGCATGTGCTGGCAGGTGAATTAGCGTGTTGTGTTAAAAGTGCAGACTGACAGTGGCGGTGCTGTGGCAACAGTTGCAGAGCAATCTGTCGCCACAAGCCCGCTAGCGCATATTAGTTATGCTTGTGCAGTTCTTCATTCAGCTCAATCGCTGATTTGTTGGTCTTGACTTCAATGCGCCCGTTCTGTGAATTACGACGGAAGAGTAAGTCTGATTTACCAGCCAGTTCGCCTGCTTTGATGGTTTTCACTTCGTTGTTCTGCTCATCTAACAGTGTCACTTTAGAGCCGCCTGTGACATACAGCCCCGCTTCGATTGTACAGCGATCACCTAACGGCAGGCCCAGACCCGCATTCGCGCCGATCAGGCAATTTTCACCCACAGAGATCAGTACGTTATTGCCGCCTGACAGCGTGCCCATGGTAGAGCAACCACCACCCAAATCAGAACCGTTACCGACAACGACGCCAGCTGAGATACGGCCTTCAACCATGCTGACACCCAGTGTGCCGGCATTGAAGTTGATGAATCCTTCGTGCATCACCGTTGTGCCTTCACCTACATGTGCACCTAAACGAACACGTGAGGTTGCTGCAATACGTACACCTTCCGGAACAACGTAGTTTGCCATTTTAGGGAATTTGTCGACAGAATGGACATCCAGCACACGCCCCTGCGCACGTGCAGCCAGTTGGCGGCGGGGCAGATCAGCTAATGCAACAGCGCCTTCGTTGGTCCAGGCAACGTTTGGCAGTAGGCCAAACATACCCGACAGGTCAATACCGTGGGGCTTAACCAGACGATGCGAAAGCAATGCAAGCTTCAGATATACTTCGGGTGTAGAGGCGGGTGAACTGTCTGTTTCCAGAATAGTGATCACCATAGATTGCTGCGTACCTTTTAGTACTTCAACCACTTCGGCCTGATCTTCGGCATCAACGCTGAGAAAAGCCGCTTCCAGATCTTTCAATTGCGCTTCACAGATCTCAATAGCCGCATCGCCACCGTCATAACCCAGCGTTTCGGTAACCGCGCTGATGAGTGCTGCTGACGGATTTAATAGCGGTGCGTTGTAGTAGATTTCCAACCAGTCACCGTTGGAAGATTGGGTGCCGATACCCAGACCAAATGCAAAATAGCTCATGTTTAATTCCGCCTAAGACGTCAAGTTTGAAAAAATTTCGTTGTATTCGGTTTCTTTGAAACCGACATAACGCTGAATATCTGCTTCTGATAAGCAGACCTCCAGTACCGGACGTTTAATAATGGCCGGATTTTCCAGCATCAGCGTACGTGCGGATGCTGCATCGATATTCTCTTTAGTTGACTCAGGAAGCTGGCGCCACGTTGTGCCGCGTTTGTTTAATAGCAACTCCCAGCCGAGTGTCGCGAACCACTGGTCCAGCAGAGTTTCTGGCAGGCCATCGGTACGAAAATCGTGAAAACGACATTCGATGTTATTAGCGTCCAGCCACTTACGCGCTTTTTTTATTGTATCGCAATTTTTGATGCCAAAAAGCGTAATACTCATTTTGCTGTATCCTTCAACTTAAACCTTCAACGAAACGGCGAATGCGCTGCGCGCCTTCAATGCACTCTTCCAGAGTGGCGACCAGAGCCATGCGCACATAACCGGCGCCAGGCACACAGCCATCGATTTCGCGGGATAAATAACGGCCGGGTAACACCGTCATGTTCTGCTCGGCAAACAGTCTCTGTGCAAACAGATCATCAGCGATGGGGGTTTTCGCCCATAGATAAAAACTGGCTTCTGGCTGCTGCACATCCATGACCGGTGACAGTATTTCAACGACACGGGCAAACTTGTCGCGGTACTGGTCACGGTTATCTTTGACATGTGCTTCATCCTGCCAGGCGGCGATAGACGCTATCTGGTGCTGAACGGGCATTGAGCAGCCGTGGTAGGTGCGGTATTCCAAAAATGGTTTGATTAACCTGGCATCGCCAGCAATGAACCCTGAACGTAGTCCCGGCAGGTTGGAACGTTTAGATAAACTGTGCATGACAACGCACTTGTCATAATCATTACGGCCTAAGCGCGCACAGGCTTCCAATAAGCCAACCGGCGGGTGTGCTTCATCCAGATAGATCTCGGAATAGCATTCATCAGACGCAATGATGAAATGGTATTTGTCCGCCAGTGCAATCAGCTTTTTCAGGGTTTCAAAATCGGTTACAGCGCCGGTTGGATTGCTGGGTGAGCATAAAAACAGAATCTGACAACGCTCCCATACATCTGCCGGAACCGCATCGTAATCCGGAATGAAAGCGTTTTCATTTAAACAGCTCAGGTAATATGGCTCTGCGCCCGCCAGATAAGCGGCCCCTTCATAGATCTGATAAAAAGGGTTTGGCGAGATCACCAGTGCGCCTTCTTTACGTTCTACGGCGGCCTGAGTAAAAGCGAAAATGGCTTCACGCGTCCCGTTTACCGGTAATATGTGGCTATCGGCGGTGAGCGTGTCCGGGGTTAAATGAAAGCGTTTTGTGCACCAGTCAGCAATCGTTTCGCGTAACTCAGGAATGCCTTTAGTGGTCGGGTAGTTAGAGAGCCCGTTGAGGTTATCTGTTAGTGTTTTGACCACAAAAGCAGGAGAGGTATGTTTGGGTTCACCAATGGAAAAGGCGATATGAGACATATTAGCGGGTGGCGTCACCTGCGCTTTCAGTTCCGCCAGCTTTTCAAAAGGGTAGGGTTGAAGGCGCGCTAAATCCCGATTCATAAACATTTCCTGCATTGCCGTGAGGCGGTTATCAAAAATAGGCTGGAAATTATACCGGATGCGGCTGAGTCTATTAAGTGTTTCCTTTTTGATATTGCCGCGAGGATGGACTTTTTAGCAGAAATTACCGTGATAAGGACTGGAAATGGGGAAAAAAACGCTCCGGCAATAATTTTGGGAACAGTCCGGAGCGCTAAACACTGGATAGGTAAAAAAGGATGAACTAACCTTTTGCTAGCAGGTTGAATTCATCAGCACTGAGCTGTCCGTCTTTGTTTACATCCAGAGTGTCAAACTGTTCATGCACGGGTTCATGAATTTTTGCTTCTTCTGCACTAATCATCTGGTCTGCATCAACATCCAGCAGCGTGAAAAGATCAGTACCACCGGTTGGCTGCGCCATTGCGGTACTGGAAACTAAGATAAAGGCGGCAATAATGACTGATTTTTTCATGAGTTATCTCGCTTTTATGTTGTGATTGAATACACGGTATCTTGCGAGAATTGCGCCATTAATAAAAAATCAATTAAAAACAATAAATTATGTTTATTTCTGGCTACCGCCGAGGAGGAATTCGCGTAAAAAATAGAATTTATAACAAAAATGTTTCTTTTTGGTGACAGTTTTCAGCTTTATGATTTTTTTCTAAATTAAATCAGAGTATTGGTGTGTAGTAAAATGGCGACTGAGGTTGTTTTCAGCCGCCATCAGTGCGTTTCTCGCAACGTTAAGGTCACTAAGATGCTTCGGAAAGTTCTCCATGATGGAGGCGTAATCCTAAGCGCGCTTTGGTATGTTCCAGTATGGTCAGAATGGCAGGAATAAAGAGCAGAATAAGTAAGGTGCCATAGGCTAACCCAAAGACGATCGATGTTGCCATCGGGATCAGGAATTGTGCCTGAAGAGACGTTTCAAAAAGAATCGGGGTGAGCCCGGCGATCGTCGTCAGTGATGTCAGAATTACGGCACGCAGTCGTTGACAGGCGGCTTCTTCAATCGCTTCTTCAACCGCCATGCCGGTTGCTCTGAGCTTTTGATAGAAGGTGATCAGGACGATAGAGTCATTGATGACGATGCCTGATAACCCAAAGAAGCCGAATAAAGAAAGAATCGTCAGATCTAAACCTGTTATAAAATGACCGAGAATGGCGCCGGTTAACCCCAGTGGAATAGCCAGCATAACAGTCATAGGCCAACTGTAAGAAGCGAAAACCCATGCCAGAATAATATAGATCAGACTGAGTGCCAGTATTAATCCTAACTTCATATCAGCCAGTGTTTCGCGTTGATTTTTGTTTTTACCTTCAAAACTGGCAACGACGCCAAACTTACTGATAACCGCGTCCAGTTTACCCGATTCAAGGTCAGCAATAATATCATTAGCATTGGCGGCCGATTCATCCAGGTCTGCGCTGACATTAATCGCTAACTGACCATTAATGCGACTGAGTGAGTCTAAGCCACGTTGCGCGACAAACTCGACAATATTGGACAGGGGTGCAGTTGAGTTATCAGGTAGAATAACCGGTAAGTGTTCCAGTGCGCTGAGGCGGTTGCGTTCTGCATCGGGAAGCAGCACGCGAACCGCTACTTCATCCTGCCCGTCATAAAAACTTTGTGCTTCTACGCCATCGAATGCAGCGCGCAGTTGTCTGCCTACTTGTTGTAGTTTTAATCCTGAGGCTTCGCCTTCAGGTGTTAGTGCGTAGATCAGCTGGGATTTCCCGAACGGTAAGTCATCATCTATATTCGATAAGCCCGTGTATTGTTTGAGTAAGCTCTGTACTTCAAGTGAGGCTTGTTTGAGCGTATTGACATTGTCTCCGGAGAGTTTTATCTCAATCGGCTTGCCGCCGGGGCCACTGGTTGATTGATCAATTGAGAACTTCTCGATACCCGCAGGAATGCTGATCTTGGTTCTCCATACTTTTATGAACTGACGATTAGTGATGGTACGGGTATCGATGGGCGTCATTTCGACATAAAGAGAACCGAATTCGTCACCGCTGCTGGGGGCTGAACTGGTACGTGTGAAGTTTGCTATGCCGTATTCGCGAAAAGCGACCTTGATCAGGTTGCCGCCTAACTCCTGTTCAGTTTGTTGAATAGTATCATCCAGATGAGCCAGAAATTTTTTGACATGGGTATTATCTGTGCCTGAAGTGAACTGCATGTTGGCGGTAAAGACTTCACGCTCGACAGATGGGAAAAAAGTGAACTTTACCCGTCCTCCCATCATGAGTCCTAACGCGATAATGAAAATGCCGAGCGTGCTGGCTATTGTTGTCCAGCGGAAGGTGATAGCGTTTCTGACGACGTGTCGAAAGGTATGGTCGCGAAAGTGGTTGATGCGGGCTTCTAATGCTAATCGGGTTTTGGAGGCGTGCAGATCAGCTTTGCTGCGCAAACTATGGTGAAGGTGTCCGGGTAGAATCAGAAAACACTCGACCAGAGACGCCAGAATCACACAAATAACTACAATCGGTATATCAATCAATATGTTGCCAATAGTTCCGCCGATAATTAATAGCGGTAAAAAAGCAGCAATGGTCGTCAGGGAAGAGGCAATAACCGGAGATAGCATGCGATGAGCCCCACCAACGGCGGCTTGTAATCCGCTTTCCCCCATCTGTAGATGCGTAAGTGTATCTTCGCCGACCACAATGGCATCGTCGACAATAATCCCCAGTGCCATGATCAGGCCAAACAGGCTGATCATATTGATTGAGCCTCCGATCATATAAAGCACAGCGAGTGTCGCCATAAAAGAGACAGGGATTCCGACAGTGACCCAAAAAGCCACACGCGCGTTGAGAAAGAGAAACAGGATGGCGATGATCAGCACCAAACCACCTAACCCATTTTTCAGCAGCAGGTCGATACGTGCCTGTACGACCATCCAGCGTTCGTCATACGTGATTAGCTCAACGCCTTGCGGAAGCTGTTGCCTGGCTGTGCTGATCCACTCTTCCATTATTTTGGCAGATTGTAAGGTATCGTCGCTCTCGGTGCGTTTAAGAACCATCAGAATGGCGGGCTGGTCGCGATAGCTTAGCTCTATTTGACTATCTTTAGCACGCCAGTCGATCTCGGCAATGTCTCCCAGGCGCACGAGACGGCCGTTGTTGTCCGAGATAACCGGGAGCTGTTTAAAGCCTTCAACATCGCGTTGCTGGCTTAAGCTGCGGATCTGTCGGGAACCATCGCTTTTAGCTGCCGTGCCGGCGGGTAAATCAATACTGCGCTGGCTGATATTGGTCGCGATATCGGATAGCGACATGCCGAGCGCGTTAAGTTGTGCGGTTGGCACCTGGATGGCGATCTCCTCGGCAGGCATACCCGTGAAGTCAATTTTGCGGATGCCCTTGTTTAGCAATTCTCTTTCAAAACGTCGTGCCAAAACACGCAGTTCGGTGCTCGTGGCGCTTTGTGAGGTGATCAGCATGGAGGCAATATTTTCGTAACGGATAATCCGTTGAACGATCGGCTCTTCAGCGTCAGATGGCAGAGAGCTTCGAATACTATCGATCTTCTGTTTCACTTCATCCAGGGTGTATTGCACATCAGCGTTTTCAGTGAGTTCCAGTCGGATCGAGGCTTGTCCTTGGTTGCTTGTTGAGTAGAGGGTGTCTATGCCATTAATCGAACGGATCTCTTCTTCAATAGGCAGGATGATAGATCGTTCGACATCTTCAGCTGCCGCGCCGCTCCAGAGGACATTAATAGTGACTACATCCAATTCAAAAGAGGGGAAAAACTGCGTGTTGAGTTTGTTTACGCCCCACAGACCGCCGAGAAGCATCAGAATCATCAGCAGATTGGCCGCTACCCGATGTTCGGCAAACATAGCTGTCAGGTTTTGTAACGGACCGTTGGAGGTACGCATCGGCTACTCCGTTATCTTAACGGGCAGGCCCGTGATGGCATTGGGGAGTTGTGTAATGATGACCTGATCTTGTGCTTTCAGGTTGCTGGACTGAAGGAGCACCAATGGCGCACCCTTGCTGTCGTGTGTATTACCTACTTTAGTGACAACAACCGCTTCCAGCTGGCCCTCTTTTACACGATAAACCCGGTCTGTACCGTACAGGGCATGCGGAGTGATGCCGATCAGATTATCGATTTCGGGAAGTGAGAGGGTCAGAGATAAGGTGCGGCCGGGTTCGGGAATAAATTGCTCGGAATCAAACTCCAGTAACGCATCGACGCCGGTTTTGCCGTTGGTTACTGAGCTGGCTAAACGAGATAAACGCAGAGAGATATTTTGCTGATCTATCGTTGCGATAGCGTTCAGAGCCTGATTTTCATTTAAGGCCTGACGGATCCAGGGTAGCATTTTTGACGGGACCTGAGAGCGAAGCTGTAATGCGCCTGGGTCGTATAGCGTAATCAGAGGGTCACCGCTCTTGACGCGGTCACCCGTTGCGGTGGTTATTTTGGCAATGCGTGCGTTAAAGGGGGCTTTAATAGCGGTGCGCTGCAGATCTAATAGTGCAGTGTCGCGTAATGCTTTGATTTTTTCCTGTTCCGCTTGTAGTTGAGATAACAGAGCGGGGAAAGCGCTGATGGCTTGCTCCCGGTTATTCAGCGATAACGCTTGCTGTTGCAGGCTTATCTGGGCTGTATCTAGCTGATCTTGTGAGCTCACGTTACGTTTACTTAAATCCCGGTAGCGGGATACGGATTTGTTAGCCAGTGCGTACAGTTTTTTCTCGATGCTTAACGCGGTTTGGTCTGCAGTGTATTGGATTTGTGCAGCGCTTATTCTCGCTTCTATGCTCTGTAAGTCGGCTTCTCGTTGACGCAGTATGAGCTGCATATCACGAGGATCAAGCTTTAAAAGCAGGTCATCCTGGCTGACAGACTGCCCTTCACGGCTCAATACGTGTTCAACAAAAGCGGTAACAGCTGCCGATATTTGTGTCATCTGCGGGGATTCTACCTGTCCGTAGAGTACTATCTCAGGGCTGAAAGCAGTAAACACAACCGGTTGAACTTGCACACTCCATAGCTTCTCTGCAACCGCGCGTGCAGGTGCTTGTGGTTTGCTGCTCTTAAGCGAGATAAAAATAACAACAGCCACAACCAGTGCCAGTAAAGGTAGGATCCATCTGAGACGACGCGTAGCCGGCTTGTTTACTGCAGTAGGCATATCAATTTAACCCGAAACAGGTGACCGCTAAACGCGGTCAGAAAAAGAATCTGTTATGTATTAGCGCTTTGTAATGAAATATAGTTTATCTGGTTTTAAGCCGGTATGGCGGTTTGTTTACGCAACTTTACAATTCTTATCAGCATGATAAGTTACTAGCGTTAATACGCCACAAGATGCTGAACAGATCAGTTGGCTTCACATCTTAATATAAAAGGAATACTGCTAGTGCGCACAGAATCAGTAATGGGATTGAGTTCTTCCGGACTTCACCGGATGGTTTATCATGAGTGGGGCAGCCCGGATAATGAGCGTGTTTTGGTGTGTGTACACGGGCTGGCCAGGAACGGTCGTGATTTTGATGACATCGCCAAATCTTTATCCCGGGAGTATCGTGTGATTTGCCCTGATATGCCGGGGCGAGGTGAAAGTGACTGGCTGGCGAATCCGGCTGATTATGCGATGCCACAGTACCTGTCCGATATTATGCTGTTATTGGCACGTTTAAATGTCGAAAAAGTAGATTGGTTGGGCACTTCTATGGGCGGGATCATAGGTATGTTGCTGGCCTCAATGCCACGTTCGCCGATTCGGAAACTGATCCTGAATGATATTGGCGCGTTTGTTTCGCAGGAATCTTTACAGCGTATCGGAGAGTATCTGTTACCAAAATATTTTGAAAATCCAGAAGCAGCAACCGCCTTTTTGCAAGAGACCTACCCCGGCTTGAAGCAGTTGAATGAAGCGCAGTGGCAGCATTTGACTAAACACGGTTTTAAACAGGTGGAGCAAGGTTGGACACAACATTATGATCCGGCTATTGGTGATATCACTCGTGCCACTGCTGATCAGGATGTAGATCTCTGGCCTGTGTGGCGGGCGATTCAATGCCCGCAGTTGCTGATCTGGGGGGAGGCATCCGATATATTAACTGAGTCGACAGTAGAGCAGATGCAGCAGGAAAATCCTCAAATGTCGCTGTATAGCCTCCCGGGTGTTCCGCATGTTCCTTCCTTAATGGAGGAGGCACATATTCATAAAATTACTCAGTGGTTACGTCATCATTAACATTACAAAGGAATCTGAATGAGCTTGTTGTCCCCCTGGCCTGCTGAGCAGCTGTGTTTGACACATAAAGAACGCAAAGAAGCCGTTACGGCGGTCGAGTTGGCGTTCGCGTCGGCGCTGGCTTCATTAAAAGTGGATATTGGTCTTAAGGAGATGTTCGAGTCGCTCTATGTCCCCTTAGGTGCCTGGTTGTTGTGCCGTAAACGTCAACAAAGCGGTCCGTTGGTTATTGGTATTAATGGTGCTCAAGGGGCGGGAAAATCAACCCTTTTTAATTTAATCGAGGTTATTCTCAGTGAAGGTTTTGGCCAGAAAGTAGTCGGCTTTTCATTGGATGACATTTATAAAACCCGGCATGAACGTGAGCGATTGGCTGAAATTGTCCATCCTTTACTGCGCACGCGTGGCGTACCCGGTACACATGATGTTCAGCTGGGCATCGATATTATTAAATCACTCAAGGCCGGAGATCCGAATCGACCAACGAAAATTCCTGTGTTTGATAAGTCTATTGATGATCGTTGTCCTACCTCGGTGTGGCAGGAGTGGGTAGGACCGGCGGATGTGATAGTTTTTGAAGGCTGGTGTGTGGGTGCATTACCTGAGAGTAATGAAACGCTGAACGTCCCCGTCAATACGCTTGAGCGGGTGGAAGATGCGAATGGCGACTGGCGTCGCTATGTGAATCGGCAGCTGGAGGAAAAGTATCAGGAGCTTTTCAGTATGATCGATTCTCTGGTGATGCTAAAAGTGCCCAACATGGAAGCGGTATATAGTTGGCGTTCTCTACAAGAGAAAAAACTGGCGGAACGCATGAAATATATTTTCGATACTCAGCAGCCGGCGGATCATCTGCGGATTATGAATGAGGATGAAATTGTGCATTTTATTCAGCATTATGAGCGCTTGACCCGGGCGATGTTAGAAGAGATGCCAGATCGCGCTGATGTGACTTTGTTTCTGAATGAGAATCATAAGATCAGCGATGTCCAAATTAACCGGCCAGTGTCGCTGTGCCGTTAAAACCAGAATTAAAACCAGAATGAAAACCAGAACTCAATCAGCGTTATATCCAATAAGGAGAATTGCCTCGTGCTGAAAAAAATAGTATTGATGTCTTTGATTGTTTTGCTGACGGGGTGTCAAACGGCATATTATTCAGCAATGGAAAAAGTGGGCGTGCATAAGAGAGATATTCTCGTGGATCGGGTTGAAGAAGCACGTGATTCGCAAGATGACGCGCAGCAGCAGTTCAAAGACGCGTTGGAACAATATCGGGCCGTTGTTCAGTTTAATGGAGGAGAGCTGGAAACGCTTTATGATCGCCTCAAGAGCGAATATGACGATAGTGTTGATGCTGCAGATCAGGTATCGGCACGTATAAAGAGTGTCGAGCAGGTAGCCGAAGCGTTATTTGAAGAATGGCAAGAGGAGTTGGATCAATATCAGAATGCCGGCCTGCGTGCTCAGAGTGCGAAACAGCTTAAAGAGACACAAAAGCGTTATGCTGAATTATTGAAAGTTATGAAGCGCGCTGAGCAAAGAATGCAGCCTGTTTTGACGGCATTAAACGATAATGTTTTATATCTCAAGCATAACCTGAATGCGCGGGCAGTCGGCGCGTTAAAAGGCGAATTTGCCGGAATAAGCCAGAATATTGATCGTTTGATCAGAGAAATGCAGAAATCTATAAAAGAATCAGATACTTTTATTCGCTCGATGGAAGCTCAATAGTACTCTGTTAAATAGGGGCTCAAACAGCTGCTCAAATAAATTCTCGAACGGATCGTTTAAATAGGAAACAGAGTGGTGGAAGCGATACCGTGGAACACCTTGTTTATGGCGCGGTTATTTTTATCGGCAAGAATCCGCGCCATCATATCCTGTAAAGAGATCATCTTGGACAGAATTCTTTCAGTACTCAGATTGGTTTCACCCGTATCGTAATCGATACTATTACTCACCAGAAGTAATTCACCGGCATGATCACGGCGTTGATTAAGCTGCCAGGCTACAGATTCAAGATTACGTGCACAGTGATATAATTTTTGCTGATCGATCTCATCCAGCATAAAAAATTCATCCTGATAATTATATGAGCGGTGAATCATTCCTGCGACACCGACCATTAATGCAAACACTCTATCCCCGTTAAAATCTGGATCAAAGGCTAGCGGAATAGCCGTTGTACCATACGGTGAGCCCAGTTCTGCAAAGCGTATGGTTCTGGGCATGCTGAATAGCTGCCCCAGACGCTTATCAACCGTTGTCTGTGTGGGGGCTTTTGTCAGTTCATGAGGGTTTAGCTTGTAGAGTTTAATAAGCAGCTGACGAGCGAGGATATTGAGTTCCTGAAGATGCGCATCGGTAACCATATCAATATCGGACTTGCCAATATTCTTGATGTCAAATGCTCTGGATTTCTCATGCAAACAGCCTGTTAACAGGCTAATAAGCAGACTGAAAAGAATAATACGCGTAGTCATCATCCCAATGGTCCTTTTACATTTCATCGATATTAAAAACATCCCCCGACCGGGCAGCTGTGCTGTCTGCGGGCGACGTAAAGCTTAACCCCCCACCAATCATGGTTTCTAAACTATCTGCATTCACCTTGACTCCACCGAACAGTGAAATGTCCATTTTTACACCGCTGACGTTACGGAATTGACTATTGGATCTCACAAACAGGGCGTATTCGGGTTGAATGTTGACATAAATTTCGACATTTTCGCCATTATTGGTGAGGTCATAGCCTGTCACTACTCCGACCGGAACCTGGCGATAAAATATTGGGCTGCCTTTGAATAGTGAACCTAAAGCAGGCGTGCGGATGATTAGGTTGAGGCCATTTTTGTTTTGGAATATGGGTGCTTTGTGTGAGCCGCTAAAGGAAAAAGTGGCAGGCCCATCGCCTGAAAGCGCTTCAATATAGTTACCGGTGAGTAACCCCTCAGGGTGCTCTATGCCACTTAAGCGGAT
>NZ_JBFIIH010000055.1:0-24781 GCF_041601355.1 Neptunomonas sp. | reverse complement strand
TGGAAAGTGAACACTTAAAAGCGTATGTGGCAGCCACAGAAGGTGCAGTAGCAAGTTTCGTTTTAAATGAAATGAGCCGTATATAAGTTTACGTTAATCATCAGTTATCTTATTTTATAACTGTGATTTATGGTCGTAACGATGAATAGAAAAGGCCTTCTTTGAAGGAGGCCTTTATTTCCATCCTTGTAACCAGCGGTCTGCGTCTTTCAGCTCTTGCCAATCAATCTGAAACGCCTGCTTATTGATAACGGCTTCTAACACACATCCAATTACTTTTTCCTCTGACTCATCCGGGGTTAGCTCAGTCACTAACTCAGTAACAATAAAGTGCTTCTGCTTATCGATTGGCGCTGTTGCCGTCCATTTAGAGAGCAGTAATTTGTTCGCATTAAACCTGTTGATATTACCGGACTGATACAACCTACACCTCTCTTAACTTTGTTAACCACCGCTATTTTTGTATTCATCAATACTACGATTGCGCTCTAATGAATAATCGATGACAGGGGCAGGACGAACACTGTTTTGAGCAAATAAGGGGCCATCCTGTGATTGCGGCAGCCATCGTGAAATATACTCACCTTTAGGGTCAAACCGATCAGTTTGGCGCATTGGGCTAAAAATCCTAAAATATGGCGCTGCATCAGCACCAACAGAAGCACTCCACTGCCAACCTCCCAGATTAGAGGCGAAGTCGCCATCAATCAGGTGTTGCATAAAAAAGCGTGCGCCTAATCGCCAATCCTGACGCAGCAATTTTGTCAGAAATGAGGCACTGATCATTCTTACCCGATTATGCATCCAGCCGGTTTCATGCAGTTGCTTCATGCCGGCATCAACAATATCGAAACCTGTTTCACCGTCACACCAGGCACGAAAACGTTTTTCGTCATACTGCCAGCTGATTTTCGCTTCTATCTCCGGTTTAAACGGCTGCCAACGATTCATCCCGGGAAAAGCGACTAACAAATGACGATAGAAATCACGCCAGATGAGTTCAGTGACCCATTGACTGTAAAACCAGTCGGGATCTTCTGAATAGGCCTGCATAGCAGCGATACACTGGCGCGTACTTAGCACACCAGCGCTCAGATAAGGTGACAGTGATGAGGTCCCGGGCTGTGCTGGAAAGTCGCGTAATTGCTTATAATTATGTGATCTTTCATGCACAAACTGCTGCAATAGCCGATGCGCATCGTCAGCTCCTGCAGGCCACAATGCACAGCTCCAGTCAGCACCCATCCTGTTTTTATAACCGACCTCAACAGGGACTGTATCACTGTAACTCTCGTTGTAACTCTCGTTGTAGTTCTGGTTGCAGCTATCACTATAACTGCCACTTTTAATCACTACATCATCCTGGCGCTTAGCCCGTGGAGCAGGAGCAGGCAACGGCGTAGAAGGTTGCTGAAGATATAACTGACGCCAGGCTTTGCCGAAAGGGGTAAACACTTTATATGCCAGGCCCTGCTGATTGAGTACTGAACCCGGAGGCAACACTACGTCGCTATCATACGTATAACAGCTAATGCCCTGCTGCCTGAAGAGACTTTCTACTTGCTGATCACGTCGTTGTTCGTACTCGGGATATTCGCAATTAAAATAAAGACTACGAACATTAAAGTGCTGTGCGAGTTTGAACAGTTTCTCCGGCAACTCTTGATTTGTTTCAGCATGAATAATTTTAAGCGGAATATTTAGCGCTGCCAAATCCTGCTTTAACTTTTCCAGATTGGCAAGCCAAAACTGAACTCTGCATTTTGCCTCATCCTGCATCTGCCATTGCGTAGGTGTAATGGCAGCAACGGCAATAATGCCGTGTTCAGCACTGTTCTGACAGGCGTGATAAAGGGCATGGTTGTCTCCGGTACGTAAATCATTACGAAACCAGACAAGCTTATGAGGCTGCATTGTAAAATATGCTCCGTTTGAGTCTTCTACTGCCAGTATAAAAAATGAGTCTTAAGCTTTTAATCTTAAATATAATTTCTTAAACCAAGCTCGTGCGGATAAGGATCAAGATAAACCTGTGATTGAATATACTCAGAACCATGGCGTTTCAGGTAGTGCTTGAGTAAGGTCAATGGGGTAACCAGATTCACTTTATCGGTACGATAATCTTCAATCGCTTCGACTAAATCCTGTTTGGTTTCGGCATCAATATCTTGCTTCAGATAACCCATGATATGCATCAGCACGTTGGTATGGCTTTTACGCGTGGCACGCTTGGTTAGATGCGTCATCAGATCCAGAATATACTTTTCCAGCACGGCTTCCAGTGGTTGCTTTGACGCTTCACCCGCCAGATACTTACCTAACTGCTTGTAACCTTCGTAACTGTGCGCCATCAGCTGATATTTGTGGCGGCTATGAAACTGGATTACTTTATGCAGCGTAGGTGCTGTCATTACTTCCTGACGCCAGTTGTAATAAGTAAATACACGGATGATAAAGTTCTCACGCAACACCGCGTCATTCAGACGGGCTTCCTCTTCAACCGGTAACGCCGGATTATTTTTCATAAACCGAGCGGCATACACGCCGCTGCCAGCAACATTTGGCATCCCGTTCTTATGGTAAATTTTAACTCTTTCCATGCCGCAGCTGGGTGAGCCTTTCATCAGGATATAACCGCAAAGGTCAGTGTGCGTGCGGCTAACTTCATCGGCGTATTCTTTCAGCTTATCGGTTACATCCAATGTCGGATCTTTGACACCCACCACACGTGGGTCTTCAGCACTGCCCACCAAGCGGATAGGCTCGCGCGGTATACTTAACCCAACAGACACTTCAGGGCACAGAGGCGTAAACTGAAAACATTCACTCAACACATCCAAACAATATTTTGAGCGCTTATGACCACCGTCGTAGCGAACTTTTTCTCCTAACAAACAAGCACTGATGCCTACAGGGATAGACGGGTTAGTTATAGTATTTCCCATGTAAACTTCCTCAATAAAAGTGCAATTGGCATGATTAAAAACCGGTCATTGGTTGGACAATTTTACCCAGCAAGGTAGAGAACTTAAGTGGCGCATCGGTAGCAATCAGGCAGATACAATCTTCAGAACTGTCCACCAACGGCTGATGCTGTATTTCACTATCCAGATCGGCAATATCACCTGCTGTAAAACGTCCTATCTCATCAGTATACGAGCCACGTAAGATTAAAGTAAGTTCATTACCATCATGCGAATGCGGCAACATCGCTTTCCCTGGTGCGATACGTAATAAACGTGATGCACCGCTGCGTTCAGTTTTACACGGCAGATCATAATAGTAGACACCAGGCACTATTCTTTTCCACTCAACATTTTCCAGTGAGTCACTGATATAGTCATCCAGAGGTCTGGGAATATCGCTGTGCGTCGCTACCCTTTGTTTGTTTTTCACAAATGAAGGTTCTGCACGCTTCGCTTGCGGCTCCGTATTCAGCTCAGGTTCCTCATCTAAACAGGCGAGTATTTGCGATAATGCATCATCACTCACCGGTGCTGGATTAAGACTTTCTAACAGCATTCCACCAATCGCTTCCGACTCTTGAACCCTGTCACGACAGACGGGACACATTGAGATATGGCAGGCAACAACTAACGCCATTGCCTGAGACATTGAACCGGCGGTGTAGCTCACTAACGTTGCTTCATCCAGGTGATGTTTAATATTCATACATCATCCCTCCACATCATTTTAATTTTTTCCGACGCCAATCGAATTCTTGATTTAACACTGCCCAACGGTACGCCGAGCCGCTCTGATATATCGGAATGAGAGCGTCCTTCATAAAAAGACATATATATTACCTGCGCCTGATCTTCGGGTAGTTGTGAAATCACTTTGGCCATCCGATCAGATGTCACTGCTTGCTCACACACGTCGTACTCCTCCTCCGGCTCTTCATGCCACGCTTCCAGTTCATATTCCGGATATTTCTGTTTACGCATTCGATCAATACTTTGATTTCGGGCCAGAGTAAAAATCCAGGTGCTGGCTGCTGCCTTGGAAGCATTGTAAAGATGGGCTTTACGCCAGACAGATAACATAGTTTCCTGCATCAACTCTTCTGCGGTCGTTTCTACCAGTCCTAAACGGATGATGTAAGCTTTCACCTTGGGTGCAAAATGCCGGAAAAGCTTTATGTACAACGCTTTGTCTTTAGTTTCAGCCAGGTCTGAAAGCATACTATTCCAAACCTGAGGACCTTCCGGCTGTTGCATGACCGCTACATTATCCACATCGTCACCTGGTGGTTTGTTTTTCATATTATCCCTTACGATGAATCGCCCCTGATTGGATCACTAAAGACACTATTAATTTTGAGATAAAAATCATATTACCTCTAATATTTAGGTATCAATAAAAATACCCTGCTAAAAAAGTGATCTTTTTTTAAGGTAGCTGCGTAACAATAAACAAATACAACTACGGAGACCTTGCACGAGCCGAAATTTTGTTTTCTGGCAAGGCAAAAACGCACGGAATAAGGGAGTTTATACTTATAAATGACCGAAAGAGTACGTTTTCAACACCGCCATAAGATAAAAGAGCAATCGTGCAGGGTCTCTGCTATAAATTATGGACAAACTGATGAATATAGCTGCTATCCGTCCTAAAAAAATTGCTGTCGTCGGTTCCGGTATTTCCGGACTGAGCTGTGCATGGCTACTTAACAAGACCCATCAGGTTACCTTGTACGAAAAAGATGACCGCTTGGGTGGGCATTCAAATACAGTGTCTTTTGATCTGGAGAATAATACTGTCGACGTTGATACCGGCTTTATTGTATTCAACCCTGTGAATTACCCCAATCTGGTCAAATTCTTTGAAACCCTGGACGTTAACACCTGTGAAACTGATATGTCATTTGCGATATCGATTAACCAGGGCCAGCTTGAATATTCAGGTACCGGGTTATCCGGCTTATTGGCGCAAAAGCGAAACCTTATTCGCCCTTCGTTCTGGCGAATGGTTCAGGAGCTGATGCGCTTTTACCGCGAGTCTGAACAGATGATGCAGCAACAGGATCTTGATCAGATAACACTCGGCGACCTGTTACAGCAAAAAGGATATGGTAAAGAGTTTATTTACAATCACCTGTTACCTATGGGCGCAGCCATCTGGTCAACTCCGGTAGACAAAATGCTGAACTACCCTGCCAGCAGTTTTCTTCGCTTTTGTCGCAACCATGGTTTGGTTCAACTAAATGACCGCCCGCAATGGAATACTGTGATTGGCGGTAGCAAGCAATACGTTAATAAAATTGCGGCACAACTGGAAGGAAAGATCCGTCTTAATAGCCGTATTCATAAAATTATCCGCGACAATAACCAGGTAATAATCGAAGACCTCCACGGTAATCGTGAATACTATGATGATGTGGTACTGGCTTGTCATTCAGATCAGGCGATTGCGTTACTGGATCAACCCAGCGAAGAAGAACAGCGCCTGCTGGGGAATTTTCCTTATCAACGCAACAAAGCCTATCTTCATCTGGACGCCTCTTTAATGCCGGAGCGCAAAGCGGTGTGGTCGAGCTGGAATTATATGTCCGAAGGAAAACGCGATCTGTCACAAGACGTATCGGTAACCTATTGGATGAATCAGCTGCAACCCCTTAATACTAACACCCCAGTTTTCGTTTCATTGAACCCGCTTCGCGAACCCAAAGATGGCAGTATTATCCGGAGTTTCTTTTACGATCACCCTGAATTTGGCCGCAAAGCGTTAGACTCCCAAAAGCAACTCTGGACACTACAGGGCAAACAAAATACCTGGTTTTGTGGTGCTTACTTCGGTTACGGATTTCATGAAGATGGCCTGCAGTCCGGACTTGCGGTTGCTGAACAACTGGGCGGTGTGCCCCGTCCCTGGCAGCTTGAGGACAAAAACAGTCGTATCTTTGTAAAAGAGCTTGCATCACGATCAATATCCGGCGGCATGGTTAAAAGCCCTGAGTTTACGAGCTCCGGATTTAACAACTTCGAATTAAACAGCTCAGGCAAGAAAAAGGATAAGGCACATGGCTGAGCCCAATTCCTGCCTGTACAAAGGGGTGGTCATGCATCATCGCTTTCGTCCCAGCAAAAACCGCTTCATCTATCGGGTATTTTGTGTGTGTCTTGATCTGGATGAACTCGCCCGATTAGATAAACATCGTTTCTTTTCAGTCAATAGTTTTAATCTGTTTTCATTTCATGAAAAGGATCACGGCTCAGGTAAAAACGATCTGCCTGCCCATATTCGCGCCTTACTCACTGAACGCGGTTTTGCCAGCGCCACGCACAATATACGTCTGCTCTGTTATCCACGCATTTTGGGTTATACCTTCAATCCGTTAAGTACTTATTTCTGTTACAACAGTGATGCAGAGTTAGAAGTCATACTCTACGAGGTCAGTAACACCTTTGGCTCCCGTCATACCTACTTGCTTGAAGCGAAGCCTAACACTGACCAGGTGCGCCAGCGTTGCGACAAATTGATGTATGTGAGCCCTTTTATGCCGATGCAGACCTCCTATAATTTTCGGATCCAGCCTCCGAATAAACGAGTAGCCGTGTGTATTCGCCAAACAGAACGGACGGATAGCGAAGCAGAAACACAACCGATTCTGCATGCCACGTTTACCGGAGAATATTGTGCCCTGAATGATCAATCATTACTCAGCGTATTCTTTCAATACCCTTTAATGACTTTAAAAGTCATGGCTGGAATTCACTGGGAAGCGCTTAAATTATGGCGTAAAAAATTAACATTACAGCCGCGTGATACCGGTAAGAGTCATAGTATTAGCTGGCAGGATAAGAGTGGAGTATCCCATTATGAAAGTTTATGAGCCGTCAACAACCTATCTGAATGCAAGCAGTTCTGAGCCCACCTGGTTGGAAAAAAAGTTACTGAAAAAACTCCGGATGACGTTGAACCTGGACTGCGGAACATTACACCTGACACTCCCCAGCGGATTTACCTGCAAGCTTGGTAGCAACCCCCCGGAAGCGCATATACGCCTGAATAACTTTCGCCCGCTGCTGCGTCTCTATTTTGGCGGCACCAACGGCTGGTCCGAAAGCTATCTGGCCGGCGAATGGGACAGTATTGATTTAACAACACTGGTGAAATGGGCACTGGCCTATGAAGAGGCGCTTACCGGTTTATCCAAAGCGAGTTTCTTTACACAAATACTGCACAATATTTATCACTGGCAAAGAGATAACAGCCGTAAGGGCAGCCGCAAAAATATTGCCGCCCACTATGATTTGGGCAATGACTTCTATAAACACTGGCTGGATCAAAGCATGACGTATTCCGCCGCCTTATATAATCATCCTGAAGACTCATTGCAGCAGGCACAACACAATAAATATGCCCGTATTCTTGAACTGTTAGATGCCAAAGCAGGACAACATGTTGTCGAAATCGGCTGCGGCTGGGGTGGCTTTGCACTGCAGGCCGGACGTGATCACGACCTCAGAGTACATGGCATTACCCTGTCACAAGAACAACTCAAATGGGCGAAAGAGTGCATTGAAAATGAATCGCTTAGTGAGCAGGTTAAACTTAGCCTGACTGACTACCGGGACCTTAGCCAGCAATATGATGCGGTCGTTTCTATCGAGATGTTTGAGGCAGTAGGCGAAGCACACTGGGATACCTATTTTGATACGCTTAAACGTGTACTCAAACCGGGAGGAAACGCCGTTTTACAAGTCATCACCATTGAAGATGAGCGTTTTGATCTGTACCGAAAGCAAGCTGATTTTATACAACGACATGTATTTCCAGGCGGTATGCTGCCCAGCGTTTCCATACTCAAAGATAAAATCAGTGAACACGGCTTTGTGCTGAAAAAACATCAGTTGTTCGGTAAAGATTACGCGCGTACGCTGCGCGAATGGTACAGAGACTTTGAACACAGCTGGGAAGATATTCGTCATCAGGGCTTTGATGATCACTTCTACCGCTTATGGCGCTACTACCTTGCCTATTGTGAGGGAGGCTTTGAACATGGCTCCATTGATGTTGGTTTATACGTACTCTGTCATGCTGATGAGGCCAGGCAAGCGTAGCTGACATTAGGCGCAATATAAAAAAGAGGGGCGGTACAACCACCCCTCTTTTATTTTGTCTGAAAATCATTAACTATGAGCGAATTTTCTACGAACTTTACGGATGATAACACCTAAAACAGGTATTTTTTCCATCAATTCTGAACCATCCCAAAAATCATGATGCAAGATTATCTTGCCGCTATCGTTCGCTTCAATCCTGCTGACGCCCTCAAAGCTAAACGCACCGGTGAAACGGCTATCAGCATAAAAAGTCCAATAAATAAAAGCATCATTATTTTGTTGCACACAACGATGTACCTGAAAACGCACACTAGAAAGACGCTGGAACATGTCCTGCATAATAGCGATGAAGTCTGCCTGGCTATGCGTGTGATTGAACGGATCTCTGAAACTAAAAGTTTCTGAAGTTATATTGCGAAGGCTGCCCAGGTTATTACTGCTGAGATTTTCCAGCACCTCAACATAATCGGCTAACCAATTATCCATATTCTGCACCTTGTTTAATACGCCCTGATTAATACACGCTATTATCGTCAGCTCGTTATGTTTTGACGGTTTTCCCTATCAGCCTGAAGTACCAACTATAAGGGAGAATACGCAGTAGCTTTAAAAAATAAACAAAGCGGCCGGGAAATGCTATTTCAAAACGCTTGCTCAACAGGCCTTTAAGAATACTCCCGGCCGCCGCTTCCGGCTCCTGTAGTGCAGGCATTTTAAAATCATTTTTATCAGTCAACGGAGTACGAACAAAGCCCGGGTTAATCACTTGCAATGTAACCTTGCTGTCTTTCAGGTCAAGCCGAAGTGCCTCACAAAGATGAATCAACGCCGCCTTACTGGCACCATAGGCTGCCGCTGTCGGCAAACCACGATATCCTGCGACTGAAGCCATCACGGCAACCTGTCCTGAATTACTTTGCAGCATGCGCTTCAGCACCGGATCAAGGCAATTAATAGTCCCCTGAAGGTTGATATCAAATACCCGTTGGCAGCGCTGTGCACTGAATGCCTGAGCTGGAAAAGGATCATGCGTGCCAGCATTCAAAATCACCAGCTCGGGTAAGCCAGCCCCCTTATCCCAGCTTTGCATCACTTCCTCAATCTGTCGTGGATCTGTAATATCCAAAGGGGTTGGCACTATTGTTCCCGGATAGCTCTGGCAACTATTTTTTAAACGCTCAAGCTCTGAAACAGTTCGTGACGAGGCATAAACAGTTAATCCCTGCTGTGCACATAAAATGGCCAGCGCTTCGCCAATACCCCGACCGGCGCCTGTAATCCATACGCTGCGCCAGGGTAAATTCTTATTCATACTCATGCTCATAACCTCTTACATTAAACTCTCTCTAAATGCGGCATCCGGGAGTTAACGGACGATGAGCCTGCGAAGAAACTTTACGGATATAGAGTGTTATTTGCCCTACTTCCAAGCCAAACTTACTCATTTTCGCCCGATTAATCAGATTATTTTCATCCACTAAGTACATCCAATCATTCAGGCTGATATTCCAGTGTTTACCCTCGACAGGAACAGATAATACGTAAGACCAATTCAAAGCGTTACCTGCTACTTTCCCTTTGGCTTCCCCGACTACATCACCTGCCGTACCTGTGTACTCTTGTCCTGATTTGTTAAGATGCCAGCAGCGGTGTTGCTCTTCACCATCGGCGAAAACAAACTGCTCATCGAGCACCCCCTTATCACCCTCCCACTGACCAAGAATATCAGCCGTAAAGCGCCGACTGACCTTTCCTTTGAAATCCTGAACAATACCGTACGCCTCAAGGTGACCATTAAAAAATTCGCTAAGATCCAGCTCGGGCTTAACCTCACTGTACTCATCAATATTGACAGCACAAGCCGATATAAAAGGTATAGAAACCATAAGAGTCACCTTTGCCAGATTTTTAAAATTCAGATCTTTAAATGCTAATCGCTTCATTATTTAACACTCCCTCTGAGTTTTTTTGCCAAATCGGGATAGCTGCTGTTGTCCGAAAGCCAGATCTGAATAAAGGCAGTGCTGAATGCCGGGTCTTGCAAAGAACCCACCCAGTCTTCGTTGTGAAAGAAATGTCCGGTATTTTCATGATCAATCCAAAAGGCAAGCTGGTCTCCTTTGTAGATGTCTGGCCAGACCTGCGACAGCTTGGTTAGCCAACCATCCGCCTGATCTTTGTGGGCAAATTTTTTAATCTGCTTTTGGGTTTCCTCCAACATATCAGCCTGGCTTATATTACGATGGTAATTCAGCTTAAGTACCAGAGGACTATTAACACCCGAGTAACGACCATCAGGAGAGAGAAGCTCGGCGTTATAAATATCAAACCAAAGAATACTTAATTCAGCTTCGCCTATACGTTTCCAGTGTTGTGGTAATTGTTGTGGCAGGGTTTGCCCTAAAACCTCAACAGAACAGAGTAACAAAACAAAGAAGATTGATTTTATCAACATAATCGCTTACTCATTACTTGACTTAAGGCAAAAGATATCCAAAGCAACGAAGGGAATAGAACAGCCCAGACGCTTGCCAGAACAGCAACGCTGAGAGCGGGGGAAAGTGGCAATTCAACCGCACCAAAATGTGCGGCAGACAAATATGTGATGCTTCCTGCAATAGCCCCGGCTGCCGAAGCCAATATATATTTCTCAGAAAAGAAGCTCAGACTGTGCCTGAGGGTTGAGCAAAAGCCGATCCACAAAAACATCAGCCAAATAGGGGTAATTCCCTGGACCTGCTCAAACCTGAAGACCCCCAGCAGCGTTAATAAGCAATCGACGCTATACCCTAGCAAAGCAGTCGTCAGCACTACTGACAACTCGATGAAAGGTTTACTGATAAGCACAAAATGCACCAGTAGAAGCAGCGACACCCACAGTACCGACTCATTCCCGCTGAAAATACTCAAAACCCAAATCAGATTGAAACCAATAAAATTGATCCAGATTTTCCACGATAAGCCAAACAACATATTCACCTCAATATGGTCACCTCAATAAAACCAACTCAACAGACACACTTCCATTACCTTATTTCATACGGATTAACGCTTAAATCAGATCAGGTCAGGTAAATCAGATAAATTGCTTCAATTAAACTGAGTCAGTGAAAATGAATCTATTCAATCAGAACGGCTTAATCAGGAGGCGCAGAAAGGCAACGCATAGACAGGCATGACAGACCAATCGGTATTGGCCTGCCATGATCAGTTAACCGTATTAATGCTTTAGAGCAGCTTTGTCATGAGGCTGTTTTACTTTCTTCTGGCTGGCAGAGGAATGTATCAGGTAGTGAATATAGCGCAGCTTTTTCTCAATCACTTCGTTGAAAACAAACGGGTAAGCATCAGGAAGCCCCATACTACGATTGAGTGAATTGAGGATGACTGAGAAACGTACCCACGTCTCAATCATATCCAGCAGTGAGGATTTTTTATCAAAGTAGTTGATAGCTTGCGGCAAGCTCAACTCTGTCATATCGGTGTTGTCATTCGAATGATTATTCGTGGTGATTTGCAAACCAAAGGTTTGCGCCGTTTCCAGTGTATCAATCATGTGCATATAGTGTGACCAGGTTTCAGCAAAATCCTCCCAGGGGTGCATACTGGCATATTGAGAAATGAAGTTATCCTGCCAGTTTTCAGGTGCCCCATGCTGATAATGGTGATCCAGCGCATCCTGATAACTTTCACGCTCATCTCCGAAAAGTGCTCTGAAGCGTTTACATTCTGCAGTCTGTCGCGAGACTAACAAGTCCCAATAATAATGGCCTATTTCATGGCGAAAATGCCCAAGGAGTGTGCGGTAACGCTCACCCATTGCCAGCCGCGTCGATGCTCGCGCTACGTCATCGGCCTCTGCAATATTTATAGTGATGTGACCATTATTATGCCCTGTAAAGACCGGCTCATGTCCATCCAAGGGTGTAGCGAAGTGATCATTGACCTGCTTATCGGCCAAAAAGTCAAAACTAAGCCCCATTTCCGGATCTTCTTGCTTATCCAGTAACGGCAGATTTAAAGCATCTAATGTCAGGAGCGTGCGGCGTTTCGCCACTTCCAGTTTGCGCCAGAGATTGATATGCCCCGGCACGGATAAGTTCGGTATGTTGTCATTGAAATGACAACTAAAACATAACATTTGATTGGGGAGAACATCAGCCTCAATGCTATCAGCCGGCACCATACCATTACATGTTTGATGGAGACTGTAATTATCACACTGGCGATAGCTTTTGCCGTTGACTGTGGATGTATATTCGCCATCAACTTCTGTCTTATCAAAGCCGATGACTGCTTTTATATCCTGGCAGTATCCCGTCAAACGCCCGCACGTTGTACATTGAGTACTTTCAAAAAATAAAGAACTGGTAACGCCACAGATGCAGCTGAAAAGTTTCATAATTCTTAGGTACCCTTTACATTAGCTGATATAGGTTAGTTGTTTGTAGATAGTCATGCTGGAATTGCCCAACTCTATAAAGCCACATGCTAAGCACATGAGGGAGGACATCTTAATAAAATACCAGGAGACCACAGTATAAATAGAAAAGCCGGCAATAAGCGAATGCTATTCACTTAAGCGTTCAGGTTAAAACCTGCTGATCAGAGTTAAGGCTAGTCTGTACAAGATTCATGACCTCTTCTGAGAGGAAATACCTTGCAGTGCACCAAAACCGGAAATAATATCGGATAACTCTTCATCAATATTACTCTGACGTATGCGATGATACGTCTGATTAAAATTTTCTAATAATTCTTCAATGTTCTTTTCGGCACGCTGCATCGCCAATAAACGACTGGCATTTTCGCTGGCCAGAGACTCAGTGCAGGCTCTGAACAAGGACAGCAGAATATATTCGTTGATGAAGGCTAATAAGGTCGTTTGTCGATTATTGATAATCTCAGGAAGATTAGATGTCGGCCAACGAATACTGCACAGTTCCTGCTGCCATTGCTCATCCAGTGGAAGCAATCGTTGGCATGCCGGTGCATAAGCAGATTTTGACTGAGGTTGGTTGTGAAACAGATATACCTCTGTGATTTCAAACTTTTCACGCTGTGCTTCAATGTCCATTAGTATCCGCCCGACCAGAGGCGTAATAGCACCAATGGAACCGGGAAGAGCAAAGCGTTCTCCTTCTTCAAAATGACAGTTGGCTAAACCGGACTGAATACGTTCACCGACTCCCCAAATTACTTTTCGCCCCGTAAGTTCATTCAGCGTATGGGTTACAAACTCAATCATCACATCGTTAAACTGCCCGACTAAACCTTGATCTGAGCCAAAAACAACTGCACCAATCCGACTATTTTCAGCTTTCGCGTAAGGTTGGGTAGTAGGGATAACCGGAATGGCGCTATCCTGAGATTCGAAGGCCTTGTTTTTCTGCAAACAAGCAGCCAGTCCCAATTGAAGAGTTCGGAAATAACCATCCGAAGCATTTACAGCGCGCTCATATTGATTAATATTCGAGGCAGCCATCGCTTTCATCGTCCGCACAACCGCCTGAAGATCCGCGGCACTGCTAATTTTACGATTCAAGCTGGCTATCGTATTACTCATCACATGTCCTTAAATAGCGATGCTCTCTAATGCATCCCTGGCAATCCGGATAATCAGGCTTCTATCATCATTGCTTAATTGACCCGCTGTCTGAAACCGATTACATACCTGAGGTGGAATACCTATTGCTGCCGCACGCACAGCCCGCTCGGCAATAACCATGCGATCAAACGGAATTTTATCGAACAGCTTAGATGTTAACGCTAATAATACGGCTATTTGTGCTGCAACAGTCACAGGGGAGAGCTCCGACTGTTTGAGGCACGCACGAATGCGTCGCCCATGTTCAATAACATATTGAGAGTTTTCATCCAGTTTTGCACCAAAGCGTGCAAAGGTTTCCAACTCTTCAAATTGGGCATACGCTAATTTCAGATCCCCCGTCACTGCCCGGTATGCCAAAAGTTGCGCCTTACCACCCACTCGCGAAACAGATTTACCCACATCGACCGCGGGCAACACACCTAATTCAAATAGCGATGGAGACAAATAGATTTGACCATCGGTAATGGAGATAAGATTGGTCGGAATGAAAGCCGACATATTTTGCGCTTCCGTTTCAATAATAGGCAACGCCGTGAGCGAGCCTCCTCCTTTTTCAGCATTAAGATGAGTGGCACGTTCGAGTAAACGCGAATGAATATAGAATATATCGCCCGGAAACGCTTCACGCCCTGAGGGTCTGCGCAACAATAAGGATAACTCACGATAAGCACGTGCATGGTGTGTCAAATCATCGTAGACAATCAGTACGTCACGGCCTGCCTGCATAAAGAATTCGCCAATACTGGTGGCGGCATAAGGCGAAATGTAAGCAAGCCCGGGAGGGTCACTGCCTTCAGTAACCACCACAACCGTATACTCCATCGCACCCTTTTCTTGTAAAATCGCCAGCGTTTTAGCGACAGTAGATGCACGTAGGCCAATCGCACAGTAGATGCAGATCACATTCTGGTCATGTTGATTCAGAATTGTATCAATAGCGATGGCGGTTTTGCCGGTTTGCCGATCTCCTAAAATCAGCTCACGCTGCCCCCTGCCCACAGGAATGAGCGCATCGATAACTTTTAGCCCTGTCTGTAAGGGTACCGTCACAGGAGCACGATCCATGATGGGAGCGGCAGGTCGCTCAACTGGCAATCGTTGATGAGTGCTGACAGCCCCTTTCCCATCTAATGGCCGCCCCAGAGGATCTATTACACGTCCTAATAATCCATCCCCTACCGCCACATCCATAACACGCCCGGTGCGCCTAACAAGCGCCCCCGTCTGCAGGCTGGCATAATCACCGAGCAACACCGCACCGATTTCGTCTTCATCCACATTGAAAGCGATACCAAAAATACCTTTAGGAAACTCAAGAAGCTCTTCCGCACCCACATCAGGAAGCCCGGACACCCGGGCAATACCGGTCGATACGCTGATAATAGTACCCACTTCCTGCAATGATATTTGCGGTGTTACACCTTCATATCCTTGTCTGAGCTGAGTGAAAGTACTGTCAAAAACATGTCGTAATGTATCAGGCGGAAAACTCATATCCCCTTTCCTTCCCCAAGCATTTGCGGTCCAACTAATAACTCACTGACTCTCTTTTCCAGTGTCAGTGTGTAATCGGCAATGCTCCAGGCAATTTTTTGACCATGAATGATGATTTCTATGCCACTTACAATCTCATCTGCTGTCTCAAAGCATAGCTGCAGTTGCGAGGACAACACCTTATCCAGCACAGCTTTTATCGCGGCTCGCTGTGGCAGCGGTAGCTCAAAAGCACTGCGCACGATAACCTGATTTTTCGCGTCACGCAGGGACTCATTAAGACTATTCCTGGTTGACTGATCCAGTGCGCTTAATCGCTCGATAAAAACTTCACTCATACGTGCTTCAATGTCAGTACCTGACAGATCTTTCAATACTTTACGTACAATCAGAAAAATTTCTTCCCTCGTTATGCGGTTGATATCCGCATTTATATTTTGTTGCTCTTGCAGTAGTGTGTTGAGGCGCGCTTTACGCATGTCATCTGCCTCCTGTCGCGCTTCAGTGTACAACCGGTGTTTTTCATTACTCGCCTCATCAATAGCCTCTTGCATCAGGGCATCACGCTGCTGCTCAAATGCTTTATTTTTATAAAGATAGTTATCCCGTTCACTGCACGCTTGTACTTTTGTCTCCTCGGCATCCGCTAATTTTTTGGCAATGATGCGCTCACGTGAATCGATAGCATCAAGAATAGGCTTATAAAGAAAACGCTTTAAAAGCCACACCAGTATCAGAAAGTTGAGCACTTGCGCAGCGACGGTAAACCAATCAATCAACATAGATTAATGTCCTGCTGCTTGTGCCAGGTAGTAATTCCAGAATGGGTTAGCAAAGATGATAATCATCGACACAACAAAGCAATATATGGCTGTAGATTCAATCATTGCCAAACCGACAAACAAGGTCCGTGTAATGGTAGAAGAGGCATCCGGCTGCTGAGCCAATGCACTAAGGGCGGTAGCCACAGCCCGGCCTTCGGCCAAAGCGGGCGCCAGCGTGCCAATCCCGGTGGTAATACCTGCCATAATAATCGAGATTACCGCGATATATGTCATGCTATCCATGGTGGATCCTTTTATTTACGTCGTTAAAAATTATGCCAGCCACACATCACTTGTCTGTTCCAGCAGCAGGTTGAGCTGGGTGAACAGTCGTCGCGGCTGCAATATATACAGCCGCCAAAATAAAGAATATGTAGGCTTGCACCATGCCCGTTAACAACCCAAGCAGGGTCATTACAACCGGGAAGACGAACGGCGTAATAGCCAATAAAATACCTATAATCATGGCACCGCTCATCATGTTACCAAATAACCGAACTGCCAGCGCCAGCGTTCGCGATACTTCGCTGATCAGGTTAAACGGCAACATGATAAAAGTCGGTGATAAATAGGACCTTGCATAACCCGATATACCCTGATCCTGAATGCCGAATAAAGGCACAGCCACCAATACACATAATGCCAGCGCAGTTGTTGTGGACAATGACCCCGTTGGCGGCTGATAGCCGGGAATAATCGTACACAGACTGGCCATCGCCACAAACAGAAAGAGCGTACCCAAAAATCCGAGATATTTTTCCGGCTGACTCAAACCGACCTCTTTAATTTGTTGAGCAATACCCGTGACAATAATTTCCAGCAAGTTCTGCCAGCGTGAACGCTGAAGCTCATGAGACAACCGCTGAGTAATCAGCTTAGAACCAACCACCAGAATCAACATCAACCCCCACGTATACATGATGGTAGCATTGAGTTTAATAACGCCCATTTGCCAGAAAATAAGTTCATCGGGACTAAGGGGCATGATCAGACACCTCGTTAGATAAAGAGGGTAATGACGTCACATCCTGATTCGTTGTCGATGCTCGTGTCAGCTTCGTCACGATGAAACGTGCCAAAATAAACCCCGGCAAACAGGCCAGCAAGCGCGGCAAACTATCACCTGCAACAAAATAAATACCCACAAAAACAATACTCATACGCACGAGAAAACTTCCCAAAAACCAGACCGCTGGCCTTTTTGACTTCGTACCCTGACGCACGGTCCACCATAAACCGGCAAAAAACACGGCACCCAATGCGCCACCTGCAAACAGCGCTGCCAATAATGGGATTATGTCCACCGGTGTCATGCTTATCACTTGATTCATCTGCTTTCTCTCATTCGCTTTTACTCGGGTGGATGTTGTTTATCATCCTCTTGCTCATCTCGCATCGCCTTATCTTCTTTTGCAACCCAATGCCATGCATTCAAACATCCGAGTGTTAACCCAGCCATCAACAATGCCAGCGTCCATGAATGCTGCCCCACCTCATGCTTATCCAGCCATATTCCCAGCGCAGCCCCGACTAATGTGGGTACCACAACCGACCAGCCAATCAGCCCAATCATGCCTAAACCAAACCAGACACCCGGCGTGGCATTTCGCCGAGCCCTTAACTTGAGTGCCGCTTTTTTCTCAACGGCACTGAGCAGACCTGGTGATTTTTTAGGAGCGTTTTCGGGTTCATCATTCATATTGATTATTCATGACTAAAACTCGCTAACCGGCCCACAAATCCTGTTTCCAGTTTTGCCATAGTCGAACGGATCTCGCGCTCATGCTCGTCGAGAATCAGAAACTCCTGTTTGACCAAAGCGTGCAGCTTGCTCAGATCTTTTCCGCTTAAAGCGCGTCGAACCGAGACCATGACATCAAAACCTGCTTTCACCAGAACTCCCTCATCAACCGCAATAAAAACTTCTCCTCCGGAGGCCGTTTCATAGGTCAGAATCCCGGGTGACAGTGCTGCAACACAATCAAGCCGATGTGGCAAAAAACCGATAGAACCCTGTGATGTTTCAGCAACCAGGCGTAACACTCCTGTCATATCTACAAAAGTTTGAGAAGGCAGGAGTACTTTAAGGTGCATGGTATCAGGCATTTACCCATCCTCCGACGCAACACTGGCCGACGTGCCTGATGTAGCTTTTAATCTGGTGCCGGGCTTAGTATTTGACGCAGAGTTGTTATCAGGTACAGCTTGTATTTTTGCCTCGTTAATGGAACCAATCATATACAACGCACTTTCTGGATAATCCCTGAATTCATCACGCAGAATGCGTTCACAGCCATCTAATGAATCTTTCAGGCTGACCAGTTTTCCTTTATTCGAAGTGAATTGTTCTGTGGTGAAAAAAGGCTGAGTCAGGAAACGTTCTAAACGCCGTGCGCGTGCAACCAGGTTACGATCATCAGGCGATAACTGCTCAAGTCCCAGCATAGCGATAATATCTTTGAGTTCTGTGTACTGAGCGAGCGTTCTTCTGACCTCTTGCGCCAGCGCGTAGTGACGCTCTCCTACGATGCCCGGCGTGGCCATGCGTGAATTTGATTCCAGAGGGTCGATAGCTGGGTATAATCCCTCGCTCGCCCGCTTACGAGACAAAACAATCGATGCCGATAAATGTGAAAAAGTATGTACAGCAGCCGGATCTGTAAAATCATCCGCGGGTACATAAACCGCTTGTATAGACGTAATCGCACCTGTGTCCGTATTAGCGATGCGTTCTTCCAGGCTGGAGAGTTCAGTTCCCATGGTGGGTTGATAGCCTAAACGTGATGGCATTTGGCCCAACAAACCTGATATTTCTGATCCTGCCTGAATAAATCTGAAAATATTGTCAATCAAAAGCAGCACGTCCCGATGCTCATCATCACGAAAATACTCAGCCATCGTCAGAGCAACATGCCCGACACGAAACCGACTTCCGGGCGGCTCATTCATTTGGCCAAAAACCATGACCATATTGGGCAAAACACCCACCGCTTTCATCTCACGATAAAGCTCTTCACCCTCACGAGAGCGTTCGCCAATACCGCAAAATATGCTGACGCCCTCATGATGCCCAATCATGTTATGAATCATTTCGGTCAGCAGCACTGTTTTTCCGACGCCCGCTCCACCAAACAACCCAGCCTTACCTCCCCTTTCCAAAGGCATAAGAACATCGATTACTTTGATACCGGTTTCAAAAATTTCTGACTGGGTCGATCGGCGGGACAATGGCGGCGGCGGACTATTGACAGAACGCCACTGCACGTTTTCCAGCGGTGATTCGTTATCAATCGTATTACCAAATACATCAAACATACGTGACCGGATGTTTTTCCCTACCGGCGCGAGCAGAGGCCCCCCGGTATCTTCCACTAACATACCGCGAGCCAGTCCCTGTGTAGGTGTTAATGCAATACCTTGCACACAATGAGCATCACGTTGCGCCTGAACCTCAATAACAATTTGCAGGTTATCACCCGTGCGTAATAACGAGTGAATGGGGGGTAAGTTTTGCTCAAACAGGATATCGACAACACTACCGCGTATCGAAACAACCCTGCCTGAGTTCAGCGCGCTCTTTGGGTCTTTCATACCTTTCCCTGCTAAGCCACGATTAAATGGTTTAACTTAAAAACACTTATTCACTCTGACTAATATACTCCAGCCGTACAGGCGGATGAACTTTATTTATCATCAAAATATTAACTTTTATTTCTGCTGTCACTCTGACGGGTTTCACACTAAGCTAGCTACGTTTTTTAATTTTCTATTAGTGGAAGCGTTATGTGGTTCAAAAATTTCATCTTTTATCGGTTTACTGAGCAACGAGACTACACCCAGGAACAACTGGAAACTGCCTTCTCTGAACATCTGTTTGAACCGTGCCGCAGCCAGGAACTTAGCCGCTACGGCTGGGTTGCTCCTCACCCAGCATTGGATCAGCAAACAGTGTTCTCCTCTTCTGGTGCTTTTTTAATCACCGCACAAAAAGAAGAAAAGATATTACCCGCCAACGTTATTAAGAAAAAACTGAATGATAAGGTCGCTCAGATTGAGCAAGACCAGGGTCGCAAGGTCTATCGCAAAGAACAACTACAAATGAAGGATGAGATTATTCTTGATCTGCTTCCTCGCGCTTTCAGTCGTTTCCAACAAACCAGTGCACTGATTTTACCGCGTGCGGGTTTTATGGTTATCGACAGCTCCAGTCATAAAAGTGCAGAAGAGCTACTCAACCTGTTACGTAACAGCCTGACTACATTACCTGTCGCACTGCCTGAAACAGTGCAATCCCCCGGTGTCGTTATGTCTGAATGGTTACAGCAGACCAGCTCTTTTCCAGCCTTTACCTGCCTGGATGAGTGTGAATTAAAAGATCAGACAGAAGAAGCCGGCGTTATCCGTATAAAAGGGCATGACCTGCATAGCAGCGAAGTAATAGCTCACTTGGAAACCGGCAAAAAAGTCACAAAACTGGCTTTGCAGTGGGATGAAACACTTAGCTTCATTCTTCAGGATGATTTGTCAATTAAGCGTGTAAAACCTACCGATGAGCTGTCACAAACGTTAAATGAAGAGTCCTCAGAAGACCCGCTGGTAAGACTGGACAGCGACATGGCTCGTCTGGCTCTGGAATGTCAGCGCCTCTTTCCACAACTACTGGAAGCGTTTGGCGGACAGGTACAGCGCTGATCACAAGGGCTAATTAAAAAGCTCGCTATCAAGATCGGGCTTCAGGCAACAATCGTTAACAAAAAGAGGGCATATTCAATAGAATACCCTCTTTTTCGTTATCCCTGGCTACTCAACAATGTCTGCTGCGTCGCCTACTACGGTTAGCCCTAAACTCGTCCAGGCTTGCATACCGCCACGGTAATATTTGATCTTCTCGGCAGGATACCCCACTTCCAGCATTGCTCTGACCATTGCCGGTGTCTGACCACACCAGTATCCATTACAGAACATAGCCAATGTCTTTGCACCACTGAAGTCATAAACGCCTTCAGACTGCTTGATCACGCCGAAATCATCCAGCGCCCAATCTCTGTCCTCGGGAACATCCATCATAGTGTAGGGGTAACTTTCAGCGCCAGGGATAGTCAGGCGTTCATGCCAACCAATCGTACGAGTATCAACAATCATAATATTTTTATCATTTTGTGCTTGCATCATATATAGCACAAACTCACGTTCAGCAATCGTCTCTACATCATATGGCTCAAAAGGATGCATTGGCTGTGGTATGCCTTGAGATGTTCTGGCGTACAGATCAGTAATACGATTTTCCGGATCCTGATGACGCTTAACCTCCATTGGCTCGCCGTCATGCATCACTTCAAAGGAGAACACATCCGGCGCAATCATTACTCTGCGCTTTTCATCAGCGGTAACGAAAGGCGAAGTCATTAATAATCCTGCAAAAACTACCGATGAAATCGTTTTAATAAACATAGTTAACCTGCTTTTTTATTATAAGAATTCTTTAATTTAGAATTGGTTAATTTATACACCAGTCAACAATGATCTTCCAGAAACAATTGATTCGACTTAGGGCAAACAAAATCGCATATAATTGCTTGATAAGATTTCTGGCGCCTGTAGACTCTGGCCATTGAAAAATATTCCTCTTCGTTATGTAAAGTGTATCGATATATATAGTATGAAAATATGTACAGTGTAAAAGAGATGTTCTACACATTGCAGGGTGAAGGCGCCCATGCGGGACGCCCGGCTGTCTTTTGTCGTTTTACCGGCTGCAATTTATGGTCCGGACGCGAACAGGACAGAGCCAGTGCCATCTGTAATTTTTGCGACACTGATTTTATAGGTACAAACGGTCAGAATGGCGGGAAATTTTCTACGGCTGAATCTCTCGCCAACAAAATCAAAAGTTTCTGGTCAACGCCTGAAGGCACTCCGTATGTTGTATTTACTGGCGGCGAACCTGCCCTGCAACTCGACAAGGCTTTAGTCATGGCAATGCATGCCGTTGGTTTTGAAATAGCAATAGAAACCAACGGAACCAAACCTCTGCCAAACAATATTGACTGGATCTGTGTTAGCCCGAAATCTACCACAGAGGTCATCATACAAAAAGGCAATGAGCTAAAGCTGGTGTACCCACAAACAGACGCTATGCCTGAAAAATTCAACGCATTGCAGTTTGACCACTTTTACTTACAACCCATGGACGACCTCATAGATAAACCCAGGCAAACAAACAACACGCAAGATGCCATCGCCTACTGTTTGCGCCACCCACAATGGAAACTGAGCCTGCAGACGCATAAAATTATCGGTATTGATTAGCCTTCTGATACAACTGCAGCCTGCTTCCGGGACCATTGCCTGTATGCTATTAATACTAATGCCGGTATCTGCATCAGAACGCCGTATAAGAGCACCACACCAGACATCTCAGTGTTATCTAATACAGCGCCGGTAATAACCAAAGCCAGCCCCGCATTTTGTATACCTGTTTCAATCGCTAACGTCATACACTGTTGCGAAGAGAAACGGCAGCGCTTACCAATCCAGGCACCCGCCAGCATCGCGGTTATCGACAGTAACATGACAGCGGGCCCAACCTGCATCAGCATAGGCGATAACTTATCTTTATTGGCAACGACAATACCTGTAACAACCACTAGCATAAAAAGCAAAGCGCTCCATTTAATCAGCGGCTGCAACTTGCTGGCAAAGCAAGGCATCTTTTTATGTATCCACATACCGAGCAAAACAGGCACGAGTGCGATAGCCAATAATTTGAGCATGGTTTGCACAACAGGAAACGGGATGGGTGACACAACAGAAAGCCAGTGAGTGACCGCCCAAAAAGAAAGCAGAGGTAATGTAAAGGGTGTCAGAACACTGGCGATCACCGTTAAGCTTACCGATAAAGCCGTATCTGCTTTACACAGATAGCTAATCATATTCGAGGTTGCCCCACCCGGAGCGAACGTCAGAATCATCATACCGACGGCATATACCGGTGGTAAGTTCATGACAGTCACTACCGCGTATCCCACTATGGGCAAGCCAACTAATTGCATCAAACTTCCCACAACAACTGCCCGAGGTTGTGCCTTTAATACTAAGAAGTCATTTACTGATAATGACAGGCCAATTCCCAACATAATCAGAAACAGTGCTAGCGGTAAAATAATCTGTATAAACCCCGTACTTACCATTAGGAATCCCTTTTATAGCACACAGAAAAGTAGTCTAGATTTTTCTGTTACGCCAAACAACCATTTAAAATCTATACCCAATCCTACGCCCTATATGGGCTGGAGCAAGGTACACACACATCTTGTGGATAACCCTGTGGATTCCGTAAGAAAAACGTCTTACAGAGCCCATTTAACAAGACCCTACTCATATTGGTTACTTTTTAACCAGCTGTATTTTTATATATATTTCAATAGCTTAGATAATCATTTCGGATCAAAAGCATTGTTGATCATTATTCACTCTATAAAAAAAGCAGTTCTTAATATTTTTTTATGTCAAGCCAAGATTGATGAAAAAAATAACTTTTTTCAGGCCTTTTGACTGGCTCGATTCCTTACATAAGGTTACTATGCCGGTGTTTTAAATGATCGGCTCATAACATGTCTATTTCCCCAAACAGAAACAAAGAAGCCCAAAAGGTCACTGTCATCGGGGCTATCCTCGATATGCTACTGGGCTTTGCTAAAATTATTATCGGTACAGCAGCAAACTCTAACGCTCTGATTGCTGACGGAATACACTCTTTTTCCGACCTTCTTACCGACTTTATGGTTGTTATCATCTTCCACTTCTCTCACGATGAGCCTGATGATGAACACCCATGGGGACATGCTCGCTTTGAAACCATCGGGACCGTATTTTTAGGTTGTGTACTTATCGCCGTGGCGGGCGCGATGGCTTTTGAAAGCATTAGTGAATTCTGGACCTCTTCTACTATCCCAACCCCTGGTTGGCCAGCCTTAGTGGTAGCCCTGCTTTCCATACTCAGTAAAGAGTGGATCTTCCGTTATACTCTTGCTGCAGGAAAAAGGCTTAAGTCTGACCTGTTGATCGCAAATGCCTGGCACAGCAGAACGGACGCTTTTTCTTCGATTGTTGTGCTGTTCGGTATCCTTGGCGCAATGGCAGGCTATGCGTGGTTAGACATATTAGCCGCGGTTATAGTCGCCGCCTTCGTAGGAAAAATAGGCTGGGATCTGACATGGAACAGCATAAAAGAGTTAGTCGATACTGCATTACCTGAAGAGCGGGTAAAAGAACTACAGGAAGTAGTTGAAGAGGTTAACGGCATTATCAATGTGCATCACTTTAAAAGCCGCAATATGGGCAGTAAAAGTCTCCTTGAGATGCATATTCAGGTAGCGCCTTACTGCAGCGCATCGGAAGGACACTGGATAGGTGATGCAGCTGTCATAAAATTACTGCAGCGCTTCGATGACATTGGCCATGTTATTTTCCATATTGATACATATGATGATGCTGAAGAAAGCTATTGTCGGGTGCTGCCTTTAAGAGAAGAGATAGAAGAAGCGATCGCAGAACACTTGCATCGGTATGCGCCTGATATCAAAGATTACCATGTCACCCTGCATTATCTGCATGACCTGATTGAGATCGAGCTTAAATTTGATCCTAAGAACATAGAGTCTCTGGGAGATTATTCTGCATCTGCATTAAGTGAGCAGATGAATGAATCAATGCAGTCTCTGCCCTGGTTTTCAAAACTCACTATCTGGTGCCGATAACAGTTTAGCGGCTGCATCAAGTGC
>NZ_JBFIIH010000054.1:0-24835 GCF_041601355.1 Neptunomonas sp. | reverse complement strand
GGTTCCTCAGCCGCCTAAGCAAAATGTGGCGCTTAAGGTAAAACAGACAGCCAGGACGGCCAAGACTGAGACAAAACAAGTGCAGGCAACGAAGCAAAAAGTGTCTGTAGCAGAAAAGAAAATATCAACGGGTGTTGGTGACGCGCAAACAACGGGTGGCAACCCTGGGGCCGAGCAATCATATTTTGCTTTACTGGCTGCAACGTTGGCAAAAAATAAACGTTATCCGACTGCATCTCGTAGAAAAGGCGAGGAGGGTGTTGCTGTGTTGTCGTTCGTCGTGGATCGTTTTGGTCTGGTGTCAGCCGCACAGATAAAAACAAGCTCGGGCTTTTCGCGTTTGGATGATGCGGTAATGCGTATGCTAAAAAAATCTAAACGCTTACCTGCGTTTCCTAAAGAGATGAAGCAAGCTCAGTTGCTGATAAACATCCCGATATCTTTTGAATTGAACGCTATGCGGTAGCACATTTTAAAAAAAACATAATAAAAACAGAAACCTAAATGGCCTCCAAAAATCGGCTAGGGGATTGTTTGGCCTTTTTTTGGGTGCCGAAATATTAATCTTGTATAAAAACTAAAGGAAAAGTTCTATGTCTGCTAATAAATTGGGTGATATTTCAACACGGCGTAACGCAATAAAAGGTAAAGAGTGGAATGAAGGGTCACCCCTATCAAGGGCCGGCACACTAGCGTTTGCTATCTCTGCAGCAATGGCTGGGCCAGTCCACGCTGATGGTGTGACGCTTGATACTTTGGTCGTGGGGGAGAGTGCTATTGAAGCAGATGCCAATCCTTATTCTGAACCAGGCGCGCCTTATAAAGCCAAACGCCTGTCAGATACCCGTCATACGCGTGATATTGCCGAAACGCCGCAGACGATGACCGTGATAACAAAAGAGACTATTGCAGAATCAGGAAAAACTGAGCTTAAAGATATCTTGAGTGCACAGCCGGGTATTACTCTGGGGTCTGGCGAAGGCGGCAACTCCTTTGGTGATCGTTATATTATCCGCGGTTATGAAGCACGTAGCGATGTGTATACCGATGGTCTGCGTGAGCCGGGCCTGATTACTCGTGAAACATTCGCGTTGGAACAAATTGAAGTATCTAAAGGACCTAACTCGACGTTTGCCGGTCGTGGTTCTACAGGCGGGGCGGTCAATAGCGTCACCAAAAAAGCTACAATGGAAGAAAACTTCACCACGCTGGAAGGCGGTTTAGGTACTGATAAATACAAGCGTGGTACGTTAGATACCAACTACATCGTCAATGATGATTTAGCGGTCCGTTTAAACTTATTATACACAGATGCGGATATTGCTGATCGGGCACCAGCTACAGAGAATCGCCAGGGAGCATTAATATCCGGTGTCTTTCAGGCAACAGATGATTTGAAAGTCTCAGCCGATTTTTATCACTTTGAGGGTGATGATAAACCAGACTCTGGAACGTCGTTGGATCGGACAACGGGTGTGATTGACAGTAAACAGCAGTACGTCGGGCAAGACGGATTGGATTTCCAGAAAACACAGGCCGATATAGGAACACTGAAACTGGATCTGGATATTACTGATGAAATCCGTTTAGAAAACAAAACCCGACTGGGTTCGACTAGCAATGATTATATCATTTCTGTCTACAGTAGCGGGCGTACTGGCGGTCTTAGGTCTTTTACCGGGTGGCAGGAGAATGATTATCTGGGTAACCAGACTAATCTTATTATCGATAAAAACCTAAATGGCCACCGCCATACGATTATCGCCGGGCTTGAATATGCTAATGAAGAGACGAAGGCTGGTGATTACAGTGTGACAACCGACAGCGTCAATATTCAGCCTTATAATACGGATAATTCGAGCTGGATCGGCTCTTACAGCAAAAACGACAAGTCTACCCAGCTTAATCTCGATACGATTTCTATTTATCTGATGGATACCGTCACACTGAATGATGACTGGGAAGTATTTGGTGGTGTGCGCTATGACTATTTTGATTATGAGCTGTGGGCGGCTGAGAGAACTTCACGCGGCGTAACAACACCGGAAACAACCTATGAATACAGTGATGGCTTTTTGAATAGTCACTTTGGTGTTGTCTTTTCGCCGTGGGAACATGGCAACGTGTATGCAAGTTGGAGTACGTCATCTAATATTAACGGCGGTGAAGCAGATTCGGCTCTCAATTGTGGCTACGGTGGTTTGTGTACCGATAGTGATGGTAACTATAAAAATGCAGATCCTGAGCAATCCACTAACCTGGAAATCGGTACAAAGTGGAATATTATGGATGAAAAGCTACTGCTGACTGCGGCACTTTTTCGCACCACTAAAGATGATGTTATCGAAGGTGATAACGATTCTTACGCCAGTAACGGCAGTCTGAATACGGGTAAAAACCGCGTCCAGGGTATCGAGTTAGGTTTGTCAGGGAATATCACGCCAAAATTGAGTGCTCAATTTGGTGTGGCGATAATGGATTCTGAAACGCTGGAATCGTATGATGATGCTAATGTTGGTCTGCCGAAAGCTAACTTTGCTGATAACAGCGCGAATCTTCAGCTACGTTATCAGGCAACACCAAAACTGGCTGTGGGCGGTGTTGTGACATACTCCAGTGAAATCTATGGTGGGCAACCTGATGCGGGTGCTAGTGACACCATCGAATTGCCAGATTACACGGTGTATGACCTGTTTGCTGCTTATCAGGTGAATGATCAGCTCAGTCTGCGTGCTAATATTCAGAATCTAACAGATGAAGACTATTACACTGCTGTTTACCGTAGCGGAGGCATTGTTTATGTCGGTGATGCCCGTTCTGCGAATCTCTCTCTGAGCTATAAATTTTAATCTTTAATCCTGAATATCAACCTTGTATAGCAAAGGGCTATGTTGGCTCTTTGCTATTTTTTATAGAGCTGTTTTTGATGATTCCTATTCGTAAAGTGTTTACGTCTGAGCAGGTGCAGCAGATACGCATGCATTTGGATCAGGCTGATTGGCAAGCCGGTGAAATCACCGCCGGGCAGCAGGCTCGTTACGTTAAAAATAATCACCAACTGCCTCAGGATGCCCCACTCACACAGCAGATCGGTGATTTGATTCTTGATGCGCTGGCGCGACATCCTGTATTTATTTCGGCTGCTTTACCTCAAAAAATATTACCGCCTATGTTTAACCGCTATAGCATAGGAGAGACATACGGCTTGCATGTGGATAATGCGATCCGAATTATTCCAGGAACCTCGATTCGATTACGAACTGATCTTTCAGCAACCCTGTTTTTAAGTGATCCGGATGAGTACGACGGAGGAGACTTGCAGATCGAAAATCATTTCGGATCCCAGCGTGTCAAATTAGCGGCAGGCGATATGATTCTATATCCATCAACAAGTGTGCATCAGGTTATGCCGGTGACTGCAGGGAGCAGGGTGTGTGCGGTTTTCTGGATACAGAGCATGGTACGCAGCCATGAACAACGTAGCACGCTGTTTGATCTGGACCAAAGTGTCCAGTCACTTACTTCACTGCATGGCCATGAGCATCAGGATGTGACGCGGCTGTCCGCTGTATATCAAAATTTGATTCGCCAATGGGCGGACGCATAACCTGACAATGGTATCTGTATGATTGATAACGCTTTACCACCATTGACAGCTATTCCGGCGGATTTAGTCAGTGTTGCAGATTACGAGCGCTACGCGAAACACCATATTTCACCGGCCATTTTTGAATATATTCAGGGTGGCGGGGCAGATGAAATTACATTGAAACGTAATCGTCGTGCGCTGGATGATCTGATGATTTTGCCGCGTATCTTGCAGGATTGTACTGCTGGAGGCACGCAGACAACCCTGTTGGGTGAGGCGTTTCGTCATCCGTTTATGCTGGCTCCGGTTGCTTTTCATAAGCTGGTTCATCCTCAGGGAGAGCTGGCCATGGCGCAGGCCGCCAGCGTTTTGGAAACAGGCATGATTGTCAGCACATTGGCATCGGAGCCGATAGAGGCGATAGCCGCTGAACTGGATTCACCCAAGTGGTTTCAACTCTATTTTCAACACAGTCGTGACTTTACCCTGGCCTTGGTGAAGCGCGCTGAAGCTGCGGGCTACACAGCACTGGTCATTACGGTGGATGCGCCACTGCATGGCATCAGAAATCGCGCACAACGTGCAGGGTTTCAGTTACCGGAGGGAGTAGAGGCTGTGAATCTGAAAAACCGCCCTCCATTGCCGTCACAGCAGTTTGAAGCGAGTGAAAGCATCGTTTTTCAGGGAATGATGAGTGAAGCGCCCGTGTGGGAGGATATTCGCTGGTTGAAGCAACGCACATCACTGCCGATTGTACTCAAAGGTGTATTGAATCCTGCGGATGCTGTATATGCCGCTGATATGGGTATGTCTGGCGTTATTGTCTCAAACCATGGAGGGCGTACGTTGGACTGCTTACCCTCGGCGATAGAGATGTTGCCATTAATGCGGCAGGCTGTTGGCAAAGATTTCACATTGCTGATGGATGGTGGCATTCAACGTGGCACGGATGCTTTTAAGGCATTGGCGTTAGGTGCTGATGCGGTCTTGATAGGACGTCCTCAGTTGTATGCATTGGCTGTGGCTGGGGCGCTGGGTGTAGCGCATATGCTTAGGGTATTACGGGAAGAATTGGAAGTGGCAATGTCGTTAGCCGGAACGCCGACGATTAAGGATATTACAAACAAGGCTCTTTTTTAGCGTATTTTGCTGACTCTTGATTGTGTGTTTGTACTTTTGCTTAAGGACCGCTTTTAGGGCTGGCGAATAAGCTGCAGATGATTTTTTTGTGCTATGCAGTAATGAGTTTTAATTAGCTGATAATGAATTTATAGATATAAATACCTATAATTAATTCTCTTAGATAGCGTTTTGTTTTCTTAAAATAGATAAAAATAAGGCTATTCCCGTAATACTTTAGTCAAAATTCAATACTAAAGTATCCGCTGTAGGTGTCGATTGTTGCATCGCAAAAGCATAACGTAGCAAGGTTTTAATAGCTCTATATCATCCGGAATAACTAGTAGGAGTTGTTTGGGAGTGATGAGCCAAAATCTTACTAGGTGAAGTGTATGGCGCTGATACAAAGAACTCATGGTGAAGAACAACCGTATTGGGGGTTTGGGCCTTTCAAAATTCGTCTGCCCGGTGTTCATTACCGCATTGAAATGCCTGAGGTTATTCAGGGTTTAGTGATGTTTGTGGTGGGGTTGGCAATAATTCCGCTGTTGGAAAAATATTTAGGTATGCCTTATGAGGCGGCTTTGGCATTCACTTTCATTGCTGGGGTGGGGTACATTTTACCAGCAATGCTGGGTGTGCCATTAGTGCCCGGCTGGATTACTCCGGCGATACCGGTTGTGTTGCTGTATCTCAACGGCTTTGAACCCGGGCCTGAGGCTATTAAAGCTTTGTTCGCGCTACAGATTGAAGTAACGCTGATCTTTCTTATTCTTGGGATGACCGGTTGGGGCTCTAAACTGGTTGATGTTATTCCTAACTCGTTGAAATCAGGCATAATCATTGGTGCGGGTATTGCCGCGATGATGGGTGAGTTGAAAGTTGGCGGGCGTATTGATGCAACGCCGTATTCACTCATCTTCGGTTCGATTATCTCTGCTTATGTGTTGTTCTCACTGTCGTTTAAAAACGTTATCGACAGTAACCCACTGGCTAAAAAGATTGCTAACTTCGGTATGGTGCCGGGAATGCTCATTGCAATGGTGATTGGTTGGGGCGTCGGTGAATACCCAATGCCAGAGGTTGAGTGGGGCATTACTGATCCAAACTTTACACTGATGCTGGATTACCTGGTATTTTCGACAGGGTTCCCTGACTGGGAGGTTTATTTGCTGGCTATACCAACGGCAATAATCGCTTATGTTATTGCTTTCGGTGACATTATTGTTGGTTTTACGCTGGTAAAACGTGTCGATCACATACGTGATGATGAGAAAATTGAAACGGACATAGACCGCGTCCATTTGGTAACTGCTTTACGTAACGGTATACATGCATTTTTGGCTCCCTGGCCTGCGTTGGCGGGTCCTCTGTGGACAGCTGCTCATGCTACTGTTGCTGAGCGCTATGCGATGGGGCGCAAGGCAATGGATTCCATCTATAGTGGTGGTGGTACGTTCTGGATTACTGGCTTAGTGGCATTATTTGTATTGCCCTTGGTTACCTTGTTCAAACCAGTGCTTCCTATTGCACTTTCACTCACGCTGGTGCTGACTGCTTATATTTGCATCATGGTGGGTATGGAGCAGCTCAAGAGCTCAACTGAGCGTGGCGTAGCAGGTATCGTTGCGGTAACGTTAGCCATGCCTGATCCTAAATCAACGGTATTTGCCGTGGTTATCGGATTGGTGCTTTACTTCTTGATTGAGCGCCCGCGCTTGCTGGGTAAGCATGACCCTGCGGATGAAATTATTTTTGCTGATCCGGTAGAAAGTGAGCCTGTAGCTACTCAGACGGAAAAAGTTAAGTCATAAATATAGATTGTTAATAAAAGTAAAAGGCCTGGAATTTTCCAGGCCTTTTGTTTTGTGGACGTATCAGCCTGTAGGCTGTGTTTTATTGCTCTCTGCTTTGTTACCTTTATCGCCGTGTTTATCTCCATGCTTTTTGCCATGGCCTTCACCATGACGTTCGCGCATGTCTTCAAACTTGCTTAGCTGCTCTGCTGTCAGGATTTTGCTTAATTCAGTTTTCATGCTGATTTTCTGATCCACTTTGTTGACGGCCAGATCTGCGGCTATACGTTTTGCTTCCGTCAGATTTGTATCATAATCCGCCGCAGCTGGATCAAGGTTACGCATTGCTTGATGAAAGCTCTGCATCTCGCTGCGCATTGTCTGACGCTGTTCTTTTTGATCAGCAAATAATGTTTTCATCGCAACTTGTTGTTCGTCACTCAATTCTAGTCGTTTTGACATACGCTCTAGCATACGATCCGCGCGGTCTTCTCTGTCCGACTTGTCCATTCGCTTCTCATGCCCATTGCCGTGTCCACGATCACATTTTTCGTCATCCCCGTGATGTTGCATGCCAGCAAAAGCCGCTGCGCCTGCAAGTAAGATAGGGGCTGTGATCAGTGCAATAGTTAACTTTTTCATGATGTATCTCCGGTGTTTGATTTGATGAAGCTATTCTGCACTTTATTACCGCAAAGTTGGGTTGAGTGGGTGTAAAGTTAGGTAAAGACTTATCGGGTCGCGTTTATCAACGCTACAATATAGGTGTTGATAATGTTGGGTGTAGACCATGAATGAAAATCATATCTTGTTGGTGGATGATGATCAGGAGTTAACAGAACTGTTATCTGATTATCTTGAAGCTGAGGGTGTAAAAGTCAGTGTCGAAAATAGCGCTAAAGCCGCGTTAGTTCGTTTGCAGAGTGATGAGTCTTTCGACCTTGCTGTTTTTGATATTATGATGCCAGAGATGTCTGGGTTGGAGTTGTTGCAGCAGTTGCGACCTCGTCTTCAATTGCCGGTGATTATGCTCACGGGGCGTGGTGGTGATATTGATCGTATTTTGGGGCTTGAAATGGGTGCGGATGATTATCTTGCCAAGCCATGCAATCCGCGGGAACTATTAGCCAGAATCCGGGCTGTTTTGCGACGGGCACAGCAACGTCCGGAATCAGATGCTGCTCAGTTATTAACGTGCTGGGGTGTTGCGCTTGATCCGTCGACACGTGAGGTTTCTTTTGGGTCGCATTCTATTGATTTTACCAGTGCAGAATTCAACGTCTTATATCAGTTTATGCAGCACCCGGGAGAAATTCTCAGTAAATCCAAATTGACTGAAACTGTATTGCATCGCTCATTAACGGCTTATGATCGGGCGATTGATGTGCATGTCAGCCGTGTAAGGCAAAAATTGGCTCCGTTTACAGGGCAGAAAGAGTTGATTAAAACGATACGCGGAGAAGGCTATCTTTTCGTGCGAGATAATCAATGAAGTGGTTTAACAGGCTGTTCTGGAAAATATTCCTGGCATTCTGGCTGGCTAGTCTGAGTGTCATTATTGTCACGGTGCTGGTGGTCGGGGAGCTGGCTGAGCGGGATAGTGTGCGTCAAGTATTTGAGTACCGGGCACGCGAGCAAGCTCAGAAAATTATCGTGTGGTATGAAACAGGCAATATTCGTTTACCTTATACGCCTCGTAAAAGTCGGGAAAAACAACACGATAATGATGATCATCGCTCGTCGAAGAGACCTTCGAGATGGCTTTCGATGAACATTTACGATGCTGAAGGAGTGTTGATATTTGGCAAGCAAGCAGAGCAAGAGTCCGATCGTGTCATCACACTTGATCTTGAGTCTTCGTCAGGAAAAGATTACGTCGCTAAAGTAAATCTTGAGCCTGCTACTAACCATTTGGCGAGATTGCAGGCATTTTTGTTTTCGGTTCAGGCAATATTAGTGCTGATTGCATCAACGTTAGCCAGTATTTTGTTGACCATTATTGTCGTAAGGCCGGTGAACCGCCTTCGGGAATACGTGGAGCAATTTTACGGTGGGCAGTTTAATCTCAGAATTGAACCCGGGTTGCTTAAACGCGGTGATGAAATTGGAGCGTTAGCGCGAGAATTCCAGCAAATGGCGGTGTATGTTGACCGTACTATGCAGGGGCAGCAGCGGTTATTGCAGGATGTGTCGCATGAGTTACGCGCGCCGTTGGCAAGATTACAGGTAGCAACGGGTTTGGCTGAGCAAAAGCTGGGTAGCGAGAGTAAAATTACACAGCGTATCAACCTGGAATGTGAGCGCTTAAGTAAGCTGATAGACGAAATGCTGACCTTGGCCAGATTAGATAATATTGAGGCGCAAGAGAGCCGTTTTGATGTGGCAAAGGTCGTGGATGAAGCATTAGCTGATATCAGCTTTTCGCAGCCAGATCGAAACATAACGATCCGTAATGAGTTGTCATCGCCAGGTTACTGCCAGGGGAATTCAGAGTTGCTGATGCGTGCACTGAGTAATGTGTTCGGTAATATCCTCAAGCATACCAACGCTGATTGCGCGGTCGACGTTGTGTTAGCGCCATCCGATAAAAAGTGTATGAGTATAACGATCCGGGATTATGGCGAAGGGGTGAGTGAGGAGGCGTTAGCTTCGCTTTTTGAGCCTTTTTATCGACACAATAACAATGCGAATAGCTTCGGGCTTGGGCTGAGTATTGCGAAAAGAGCCGTTGAGCGGTTACATGGCAGTATTCAGGCAAAGAATATGGATGAGGGCTTTGCTGTGATTCTTCAGTTGCCTTTAGCGCCTGCTGATCGGTGATATTCCAGTCATAGAGTTTGACATGAGATATTAAAAAGCACCTTCTGAAAAGTACGTAATAGTGCTCTTCAGAAGGTGCTTTTTGAGAAAACGTGGTGATAATTACAACGCGTCGGGGCCGCTTTCGCCAGTACGGATACGAATGACTTGCTCCAGTGGCAGGACAAAAATTTTGCCGTCACCGATCTTACCAGTGTTAGCTGTTTTGCTAATCGCTTCGATCACCTGATCAAGCATATCGTCGTCGATAGCGACTTCAATTTTTACTTTTGGAAGAAAATCGACAACGTATTCAGCACCGCGATAGAGTTCGGTATGGCCTTTCTGACGGCCAAAACCTTTAACTTCAGTAACCGTTACACCCTGAATGCCGATATCAGACAATGCTTCACGTACGTCGTCTAATTTAAAGGGCTTGATTACTGCGCTAACAAGTTTCATAGATGTCTCCTTTTAATGTCGAATATAGTCATCGACTGTCGAGCATACTTAAATAATATGCCGCCAGTATACTCATATTTATCAAATAGCGCATTGCTTCAACACAAATTCAGAAAGGGTGCCGAAGCACCCTTTTTTAATATATACGATATTAATTTGTAACCTTATTTTCCGGTAGATTTGAACTCTGGGTAAGCTTCCATGCCGCACTCAGCAATATCAGCACCTTCGTACTCTTCCTCTTCGCTGATGCGAACACCCATGACAGCTTTGAGGATCAACCAGACAACTAAGCTTGCGGAGAATACCCAACCAAAGATAGAAACAATACCTAACAACTGAGCTCCGAAGGTTGCATCTGCATTGTTGAATGGTACAACCAGCAGTCCCCAGATACCGACAACACCGTGTACTGAGATCGCACCGACTGGATCATCAATACGTATTTTATCGAGTGTCAGGATTGAGAAGACCACTAATACACCACCAATCGCACCAATGACAGTAGAACTAACGGCAGTAGGTGATAAAGGATCTGCAGTGATAGCTACCAGTCCAGCCAGTGCACCGTTAAGTGCCATGGTTAAATCAGCCTTTTTGAACAGCAGACGGGCAAAAATAAGTGCTGCAATACAACCACCGGCGGCGGCGGCGTTAGTATTAACAAATACCTGAGCGACCGCATTAGCGTCTTCAACATTTGATAATTTTAGTTGTGATCCACCGTTAAAGCCGAACCAGCCTAACCATAGTACAAATGTACCCAGTGTGGCGAGTGGCAGGTTAGCACCAGGGATTGCGTTGATCGATCCGTTTTTACCGTACTTGCCTTTACGGGCACCCAGTACCAGTACGCCAGCGAGTGCAGCAGAAGCACCTGCCATGTGGACGATACCCGATCCTGCAAAGTCAGAGAAACCAGCTTCGCTGAGGAAACCACCACCCCATGTCCAGTAACCTTCTACTGGGTAGATGAAGCCTGTCATCACTACAGCAAAAGCCAGGAAAGCCCACAGCTTCATACGCTCAGCAACGGCACCCGATACAATAGACATGGCTGTTGCGACAAAGACGACCTGGAAAAAGAAGTCTGAACGTGAAGAGTAGTAGGGGGCGTCATCACCACCCGCCAGGACGGCATCAACACCGTTCTCATCACCAATCAGCGCGCCAATGTTAGGCAGTATACCGCCAGCATCAGAACTGTACATGATGAAGTAGCCGCATATCAGATACATCGTACAAGCGATGGCATACAGGGCAATATTTTTGGTAAGGATTTCAGTGGTGTTTTTTGCGCGAACCAGTCCGGCTTCGAGCATGGCAAACCCTGCCGCCATCCACATAACCAAAGCACCGCATATAAGAAAGTAGAAGGTATCTACTGCGTATTTTAGCTGGGCCAGATCGCCCGCTGTGGTATTTAGTAACTCTTCCATTACATCTGCCCTCCGTCAGGCTCGATACTTAATTCGATTTACAGTGCGTCTTTACCAGACTCACCCGTACGAATACGTACAACTTGCTCTAGTGGCATGACAAAAATCTTACCATCGCCAATTTTTCCCGTCTGAGCCGCTTGACTTATCGCGTCAACAACCTGGTCAACCATATCTGCTGAAATGGCTGCGTCTATGCGTACTTTGGGTAAAAAATCGACGACGTATTCTGCGCCCCGATACAGTTCGGTATGGCCTTTTTGGCGGCCGAAACCTTTAACTTCCGTAACAGTGATACCCTGTACACCGATCTCGGAAAGTGCTTCGCGTACATCATCCAGTTTAAATGGCTTGATAATCGCCGAAATGAGTTTCATTGGGTCTCTCCCTAATAGTTGTCTGTGATCTCACCGGCCGTTGTCGGGTCCGGTGACTCGTAACGGTTGGCGTGTATACTGCGAAACTTGTGCCTTCTTTTTGAAAATTGATTAAAAACAATAAGTTGTTTGCATTTTTCGCTGGTTTTATTGTTTTTTGAGTGGTTATTAGAGAGCAGGGCCTGCGCTTTTAGTGTGCATGCTCTATTTTGGTGCATTGTGTGTCAGTGGATATCAGAAAAGTTGCAAAGCAATAATAGAAGGAAACGGATTCTGCCGTTATAGTGACGTTAAATTGTTAAATCGTAAGAGAGAAGAAAATGAATGAGAAGCTTATAGAAGGTTTGTCTGCACAGTTTTCGCAGATGATGAATACTTTCAACAGCGGTGCAGAGTTGCCGGGGCAGCAGCAGGTACGCGTATTTCTGCAGTCTGCGTTAAGTAAAATGGATCTGGTAACGCGTGATGAGTTTGATGCGCAGGCCGCTGTGTTAATGCGTACAAGGGAAAAAGTAGAGCAGATGGAAAAACTGTTGGCTGACCTTGAAAGCCGTTTAGATGCCGCGGGCACTCAGCATTCAGATAAGGAATAGGATAAGAAGTACCATACAAAATAAGGACGAAAAAAGGATATGTGCGCTATCAAGAGGCACGCAGTAAAAGCGGTTGTTGTTATAGGGTATAGATAATGAGATGTCACCTTGCCTGGGTTGACTTAGCTGGTCAGTATATTAATTGTACGCAAGAGTATGCTGCATTGTGCGGGCAGTCGGTCGAATCAATGACTGGCTTGTACGTAAATGAACTTCATTCTTGTCAGAGTCTTTCTCTATTAGACTCTGCGTTTTCAACGGCAAGAAAGGAAGGACACGCAGACCTGCAGTTGGCTTTATTTGATGCGCACACACTTTATGATTGTCGACTTTTGTGGATGGAGGTGGCGCAGCATTTTGTGTTGTATATCGAGCGCGCTGTCAAGCAGCCTTTGCTGTATGAGCAGCTGCTAAGTGCAACCAATGATACCCCCGTGCCTCTTTTTAAAGTGGCGCTGAATGCTCAGATTTCCAGTGCCATAAAGTCAGGTAAGCAGGTGGCCTTGCTGAAACTGGGACTGGAGCGGTTTCAATGGATTCAGGATTCACTCGGTGATGTTGCCAGTGAGGTGATTGTAGAAGAGGTCGCGAGCCGATTACTCTCAACGCTGAGAGAGGGTGACATCCTTTTCAGGGTGAATGATGATGCTTTTGTTATTCAGTTATCAAACCTGGATGAAGCCGAGTCAGCGGTGAGTATTGCCCATCGTCTTATTCAGCAGCTGTCTTATGGTATCCGTATCGATCAGCGGGAATTACATCTGACAGCGTCAGTGGGTGTTGCTTTAGCGCCTTTGCAAGCCAGTGACGCTGCCGGGTTACTCGGTGCCGCCAGTCAGGCATTGAAAGCCTTACAAAACTCAGAAACGAGTGGCGTTCGCTTGTATGATCCGCTGAGGCAGCGCAAAGCGATGAGCATAAATGATCTGGCGCAGTTGATTGAACCCGATTATCACAGTATTGAACTCGCCTACCGGCCCGTTTACGGTGCACGCAGTCATCGGATTGAAGCCGCTCAATTGGTGCCTTTATTGCGAGGGGTGCCCTGCGTGGGTGATGAAGAACACCTGCTCACTCAGCTGTTAGAGGGCGGTGATAGCGGCTGGCATACTTATCTCAGTTGGATTTTTAATCAGTTGGAAGCGCCATTGCAGCAGTTGTCGCAACACAAGGGTTTTCAGGGTGTGGTTGTTCGCATCCCGCCTTATGTATTGGAGTTGCCGTCCTTTATGGAATTCATGACCACACGTCTGACGTTATCAGAATGTGTGCGTAACAACGTATTGCTCGAAGTGGCTGCGGTCGAAACGCGTGATCATGAAGGTATTTTATTTGATCTGGAAGCATTAGGCTTTGGCATTGTGTTGGGTGGATTAACTGACTATTTGCCGCCAATGCAACAGTTAAAAGAACTCGAGCCGCGATTGCTGAAGCTGGATGCGGCGCTGGTGCAGGCGATGGAAGCCGATGTGAAGCAGCGCTATCAGCTAGAAAAATTAGCCGATATGGCGGCAGATCTTGGGATTTCGTTAGCGGCGGATGGTGTGCAGTCTGCCGGGCAACGCATGCAGTTGTCGCATCAGGGGGTTGAGTACATGCAGGGCGATTACTTCGGCAGCTTACTCAGCATTGATCTATTATTTGAGCAGCTGCTGTTAGAAAATATCTGATTTTTTTATTTTTTATTTATAGTGTTTGATTATCCAGGGAAGGATGTATGTCACTTGCGATTGTTCACACCCGCGCGCAGCTTGGCGTAGCGGCTCCCGCTGTTACTGTTGAAATTCACCTGTCAGCAGGCTTGCCTGCTTTAATGCTGGTCGGGTTGCCTGAAGCGGCGGTGCGCGAAAGTAAAGAGCGGGTGCGCAGTGCGATTATCAATTCTGGTTTTGAGTTCCCGCAAAGGCGGATCACCATTAATCTGGCGCCGGCAGACCTGCCGAAAGAGGGGGGCCGATACGACCTTGCTATCGCGGTCGGTATTTTAGTGGCCTCTAATCAGTTGCCTGCAAAATTACTGGATAATATTGAGTTATTAGGCGAGCTGGCCTTGTCAGGTGAATTACGCAGCATTACCGGTGTTTTACCGGCGGCGGTGGCCTGTAAAAAGCAGCGCCGTGCATTGTGGATACCGACAAAAAATTGTTCGGAGGCTGCACTGGTACGCGAGTTAGATATACGTGTGGCAGACCACTTGTTGGATGTTTGTGCCGCATTGGCCGGTAAAAAAGAGCTGCTACATGCTGAGCAAGAATCGCCACCGCTGACATTGCCTGTTTCTGTTAATGATCTGTCTGACGTGAAAGGACAAATTAAAGCAAAGCGTGCATTAGAGATAGCGGCGGCCGGTGGGCATAATTTGCTGATGAATGGCGTGCCTGGCAGTGGCAAAAGCATGTTGGCGGCGCGATTACCCGGATTACTGCCCTCACTAATTGAAGAAGAGCGTCTGGAGACAGCTGCGATCTATTCAGTTGCAGGCTTACCGGTTGATGATATTTGCCGGGGAACACGTCCGTTCAGAGCGCCGCATCATACGGCGTCTGCTGCGGCACTGGTTGGAGGGGGGAGTCATCCCCGGCCCGGTGAGATATCCCTGGCGCATCATGGGGTTCTCTTCCTTGATGAACTACCCGAATTTTCGCGCAAGGTTTTGGAGGTGTTGCGTGAGCCTCTGGAAACCGGGTCTATACTGATATCGCGTGCGGCTCGTCAAACGGAGTTTCCTGCGAGTTTTCAGTTGATTGCCGCAATGAACCCATGTCCTTGTGGTTATGCCGGTGACAGCTCAGGAAAGTGCCGTTGCACGCCGGATCAGGTGCGGCGTTACCAGGAGAAGTTGTCGGGCCCGTTACTGGATCGTATTGATCTGTTCGTTACTGTGGCTGCACTCCCGGCTGAAACATTGTTGCGGTTGGATAACGCAAAGGCAGAAAGCAGTGCCGATGTATCAGGCAGAGTCTCGGCCGCATTGCAGTTACAGTATCAGCGGCAGTCTTGCCGTAATAATGTATTGGCAGCACAGTCGCTGGATGCTATTTGCCAGTTAACCGATCAAAACAGGCAGCTCTTAGCGACGGCGGCGACACGTTTTGGTTTGTCTGCCAGAGCCTGCCATCGCGTCATGAAGGTCGCGCGTACCATTGCTGATTTGAATGCTAATGAAAAGGTTGAAAATGCTGACCTGATGGAAGCATTAGGTTTTCGCCAGGGCCTGGCTAATCAGCCCTCAGTATTTTCATAAAATCAGCGAGTGGAACAGGGGGGCTGAAAAAGAATCCCTGCACCTGATCACAATTGTTTTGAATGAGGAATTCAAGCTGTGATCTGGTCTCTACGCCTTCTGCAATAACCCCCATGTTGAGGTTGTGAGCAAGATTGATAATGGCGCGGACAATTTCGGTATCATCCGCACTGCCAGGGATTTTGGACACAAAAGAGCGATCAATTTTGAGAGCATTAATAGGCAGCTTTTGCAGTAGCGCAAAAGAGGAATAGCCTGTGCCAAAATCATCCAGTGAAAAGTCGATGCCAATCTTGCTCAGCTCTCCGATACTTTGTTGAACATGCAGGTCATCACTCAGCAGGGCTGATTCGGTTAACTCAAATTCCAATATGCGGGTATCAATTTTCTCTGAATCAATAATGCGATGAATAGTTTGTGCAAGGTGATCATCCTGAAACTGTCGAAATGAGAGATTAACGCCTACTTTTTGCAGGTTGAAACCGGCGTTTTTTATCAGTGCCAGATCACGGCCTGACTGATAGATCGCCCAGAACCCCATGGGAACAATTTGTCCGGTTTGTTCGCAAACCGGGATGAAGTCATCTGGCATAATCAAACCGTGCTGGGGGTGATTCCAGCGCATCAATGCTTCGGCGCCGACAATTTTCCCTGTGCATAAGTCGATGCGTGGTTGGTAATAAAGCTCAAACTGCCCCTGTTTCAGTGCAGTCCAGATGTCGGATTCTAGTAGACCTTCATAAGGAGGTGCTCTGTCTTTACCGGGTTCGTAGATGGAAAAACTAAACCCATGTATGCGTTTCGCACGGCTTCTTGCCTGGTTGGCCTGATTAGTCAGGCAGTCGCTGTTGAGTCCGTTTTCAGGCGCAAAGGTTACGCCGATACTAATGCCCAGAATATTTTCCTGCTCAGAGACCGTAAAACTGGCAAATAAAGAACTCGCCATTTTTTCGAGTAAGCGATTAGTTTCGGCGTGTATTAAATCAGCGGATGGGGCCGTGACGATGAGAAAAAATTCATCGCCTCCGGTTCTGAATACGGGAACATGTCGTGCACACTGTAGTAAACGATCAGTGAGATCCAACAGCAACTGGTCTCCTGCAGCCACGCCCATGCGCTGGTTAAAGGCTTTGAAATTATCAATATCTACGCTGATCAGTGCGAGCGACCCGTCATATTTCACGATCTGATTCAGTTGGTGTTGTAGTGCTTGGTAAAAGCTGGTCCGGTTTTTCAGGGATGTGAGCAAATCATAGGCTTGCAGCGCCGAAATTTCAGATGTTTGGCTGTGGATCAGTGTGAGTAGCCGAATGCTGCGAGCCAGCGTACCGTCGCTTACATCGCTCTGCGACAGATAATCAGAGAAAGAAGCGGCGAGTAGTTTATTACCAGCTTCCTGACAGATATTTTCATGAATAATAACGACCGGAGCTGAGGTTGGAGAGAGTAGCGGTGCATATTGATCTAAGCAGTTGAGCACATCATCAGGCGCGGAATCGATCATGATGATCTGAGGTTGGAATACATTTGTTTGAACGAATAGTTCGTTGAGGCTATCAACATAGTAGAGTTCAAAATTATTCGGGGTCAGTTGAGATGCCAATAGCCCCCTCATCTTTGAGCGTGGCGATAAAATAAGGATTTTAATAGGCATTTTACTGGGATACCGCATTGTTGTTTATTATCGGTATATCAATTCAAAATAATGGTAAGGAGCTGACCGCATCATTTGATTAGTTTGTATATAATGGGGCAACCGACGCCAGAAGCTAACTGTAACATGAAGTTGATGCATATCAAACATGTGTTTGAATTGGGCTTGCGTTACTTTATGGGTAATATAATGATTAATTATCAATTGTTTAGTGGATTTATAAAGGTATGAGTAAATTAAATCCACGACAAAATGAAGCGGTGAAATATATCAGTGGCCCTTTGCTGGTGCTGGCCGGTGCCGGCTCTGGAAAAACCAGCGTTATCACGCGAAAAATAGCCTATCTGGTGGAAAGCTGCGGGATTGAATCCAAACACATTGCTGCGGTAACTTTTACCAATAAAGCATCACGAGAGATGAAAGAACGTGTCGGCCAGATCTTACAAGGGAAAGCCAAAGGGCTGACCGTCTCGACTTTTCATAACCTTGGGATGAATATTATACGTCGTGAGCATAAACGCCTCGGCCTGAAGTCCGGTTTTTCTCTGTTTGATGACCAGGACAGTAAAGCCCTGATTAAAGATCTGATGCTGCATCATGATGAAGATAGCGATCAGGTCGACTTTGTCCGGAATATGATCTCTAACTGGAAGAATGAGATGATCGGGCCTGAGACGGCAGAGTCCATTGCTGTCGGGCCTCAGGAGATACTGGCGGCCCGCGCCTATGAAGCCTATAACCGCCATCTGCGAGCCTATAATGCGGTTGATTTTGATGACCTGATTCAGGTGCCGGTGAAATTATTTGATGAACATCCTGATGTACTTGAACGCTGGCAAAACCGTATTCGCTACCTGCTGGTGGATGAGTATCAGGATACCAACCTCAGCCAATATCGCATGGTACGCCAGCTAGTCGGGCATCGTGGCTCATTAACCGTGGTGGGCGATGATGATCAGTCTATCTACGCATGGCGAGGTGCCCGGCCTGAGAACCTCGAACAGCTGCAGGTCGATTTCCCCAGCCTTAAAGTAGTCAAACTGGAGCAGAATTACCGTTCAACCAGTCGCATTCTGAAAGCCGCTAACACTCTTATACGCAATAATCCGCACGTGTTCGAGAAAACACTCTGGTGTGATATGGGGATGGGTGATCCGATACGCGTTATCCACACGCGTAATGAAGATGCCGAGTGTGAGCGTATTGCTACGGAGATTCTTGATCAGCACCTGCGCAAACACACACCATTTAAAGATTTTGCGATTCTCTATCGGGGCAATTATCAGGCGCGTTTATTAGAAGTCAAACTACAGGCCTTTCAGGTGCCGTATAAGCTCTCCGGTGGTACATCTTTTTTTTCGCGAGCCGAAATAAAAGATCTGATGTGTTACCTCAAAGTGCTGGTTAACCGCGACAACGATAATGCATTTTTACGTATTATTAACCTGCCCAGGCGCGAGATAGGTCCAAGCACTCTGCAAAAGCTGGGTGAATATGCCTCTGAACGACAAGTCAGCCTGTTTGATGCCTGTGACGAGATGGGGCTGGAGCAATCATTATCGCCAGCTGCTGTAGAGAAGCTTCGTCAGTTCACCCGCTGGTTGCATGAGAAATATCGCCAGTGCTATGAGTCCGATCCGATTCAGGCGATTAAAGATCTGGTTTATGAGATCGATTACGAAGGCTGGTTGCGGCAAAATGCGTCCAGCGACAAAGTGGCTGAAACGCGGATGAACAATGTATTTTTCCTGATTGATTCACTGAAAAATACACTAGAGCGTTTGCAGGAGGATGACCCGGAAGCGGGTATAGAAGAAGCCATTGCACGTTTGATTCTGCTTGACCTGCTGGATCGTCAGGAAGAGGAAGATGACTCCAACCGTGTTCAGCTGATGACGCTGCATGCCTCCAAAGGCTTGGAGTTTCCCCATGTTTTTCTCATGGGAATGGAGGAGGAGATACTGCCTCATCGTAACAGTATTGAAAATGGCGATATAGAAGAGGAGCGACGTCTGGCTTACGTAGGCGTGACGCGTGCCAAACAAACATTAACAATTACACTGGCGCGTCAACGAAAACAATTTGGCGAGCTGCTGGATTGCGCGCCCAGCCGCTTTTTAGATGAGCTTCCACAAGAAGACCTGGAGATCGAAGGAAACGGTGAAAAAAATCCTGAGGTTAATAAAGCCCGGGGACGCGCTACGCTGAACAGCTTACGTAATATGTTTGATGATCTATAAGTGAAAAAAAATTAAGCGAAAAGTTAACTCTGGACATGAAAAAGGCTGCACATAGCAGCCTTTTTCTGTCGGAAAGCGCTACTTATGGAGCACTGTCCATCATGTACTGGATAGACGCTTGTAACTCATCATCAGAACATGCCGCACAAGTACCGCGTGGTGGCATGGCGTTAATACCGCTGATAGCTGTTTTCAGCAAGGCATCAATACCTTTAGCGCCACGGTCAGCCCATTCGCTGGTACCAAATTTAGGTGCGCCTGCAACCCCAATAGAGTGACATGCAGCACAGCTTGCATTGTAAACTTCTTCGCCCGAACGTGCGCCGCCTGCTGCTGCAACAGCTGTCGCACCACCACAAGAGTCATCACCTTCTACACATACGTTGCCAAGCGGTTTGATGCGTTCAGCAATTTTATCATCAGAAGTATTAGCACCAACCGAAGTTGATAGCGCAACGCTTAAACCCAGAATACTTAGAACAGAAGCAATTTTAGCAGTCAATTTCACAGTGGTGACCTCATTACGATTTCAGGTAGATGCTATGACAGCGGCATCATGAAAATTAATTTGATCAGAATTATACCCACAAAAAGACCTGACGAAAATGGGGTACATCTGCACCTTATGGCTTATATCATGCATTAAGTGACTTTAATTAAGGGCTTTTGCTGCTTTCATGTCCGGCATTAGTAGCATTCCTATCTTCGTGTTAAAAAAGAGGGCCGCTAAATACTTGATATAAAAAACCACTCAAGCAACCTTAGTTCTTGGCAAATGAGTCCGGGCCCAGTATTATGACGCCCTTGAAAAGTTCTAGATATTGCGCCCGTAGCTCAGTTGGATAGAGTAGTAGGTTCCGATCCTATTGGTCGGGGGTTCGACTCCCTCCGGGCGCACCACTTTTTACATCTTTGTTTTACCTCTCTAAGTCTCTGTTTTTTCTGCGAAACATACTACCCCATCCATTTGAGCTACGGCGCAATCCTCGTCATTTTCGAATGCGTAAATCGGTTTTGTCACAATCTGGTCACAGTGCCGGTGTTTAGGGTTTGTAGATTCGTCTCCGGTGGAGACGACCTACAATGTTTGCATATGATCTAATCAGTTCTATGAGCGAGAGCACTGTTAAGTCTCTCACCTAGTTCGGCAGCTTGTTTATTGTTATCTCGTCCATAAATCTTATCGATCGCGAATATAGCGTTTATAACGAGGTCACTTGCAGACAAAACTGTATCTTCATATTCCTCATGAGACGGTTCATTAATCAGCTCTTTAACAAGATTTTCGGGGTCGGTCACCAAGTGATCTTCGATAGAGCGTATACCAGAATGGATGACTGAACTGCCCAATGCATAAAGAGTATCGTAATAGTCCTCCATCCCTGCTTTTCTGGCCGTTGTTATAACGCTGAGCTCTGATGTATCCATCGTTTTGCGATTACTTCTTAATTCCTTCCTTGCTTTATTTCTCAGCTTTCTTGCTTTCTCGTATAGTTCATCTTGCTGACCATTGCGGTTTTTCATTTTCACCAGTCGTTCAAATGCATTCCGGTTGTGATTAAGTCCCTGCATTTTCAACAGGTCAATGAAGCCGGGATCATTGGCGAGCGCTTTCAGTTGGAAGACTGACTCTAGCAAACACCTGAGTAGCATGAATGATTGATGCTTCATACCATCATCAGCCAACATAATCACACCCTGAAACGTTGAGAGTGCTCTTGCGTACAGACCTGTTGCTAGGAGCTCTACATGGTTCAAGTTATTGGGATGTTGTTCATACTGATATGATTGGGCGTAGTGATTGATCTCAAGTACCAGCTGTTTTGTCTGGCTGTATTGCTGATCAATGTATTGATTGATGTTGCATGGGTTCTTTGCGATATAGCCTTCTTTTTCGAATTCGTTCATCCCTGACGATCTCCACTTTAAAAAGGGTGGGTAGCAATTACGTTTATATATTACAGGTTATTAACAGGTTGATAGACGACGCAAACAAACTTTATTATTGCTTTACTGGCGATCGCTGCAGGGCTGCTTCTTAACAAAAGTAGTGTCAGTACCCATGCTTGTTAGCGGTGCAATTATCTCTGTGGTGCCAGTGATAAGCAAAGTTGCTGATGCTGCCATTGACACGACGGCTGATGTTATTGATCTGGTGCCACTGTAAAGCAAGCATGAGTAGGCTCGTTTAATTGAATTCAGCAGAATCTATTTAATCAGCTACGCGAGTATAGGCTTACAGAAAGAGGTTCAGTGGTTTATATTGTCGAAACTTCAATGGGTTGTAATTTATATACAATCCTAAAGGGACTTTATAGGTATTGCTGATAATAATTATTAGGAGAACGCGTTCCTTATAAATAGACTGTTGGCTGCCTGCAACAAAGCGAAGGTTTAGAGTGATCTTATATAAATACATGTCATTTAGTTCTGCTGCATCTGCAATTCAGAATGACTCAATTGGCTTTTCTTGCCTTGAAGATCTGAATGACCCTTTTGAATGTGCAGCACTTTGTTTTGAAAGTGGAAATGGGTTATTAACAAGTAGCCTACAGCAAGGTGCTTATCGAAATAGGCTGAGTCAAAAATATGGAGTACTTTCACTTACTAGAACACCCTTAAACGCGCTTTTGTGGGCTCATTATGGCGATGACCATCGAGGCGTTGTTATTGGCATTGATATAGAGAAAGCAGGCTTAAATAACGTTAATGAATGCGTTATCCCTGCCAAGTTTGGTGAAATAATTTATACGTCAACGATCCCAAGAAACGAGTTGCCGGCATCTACTACGGAAGCGCTGTTGGCTGTCGGAGATCAAGCAACATCATTTCATGTAGATAACTATGATTTGTATAAAAATGCTTTTCTATACAAAGATCTTTCGTGGGGCTATGAGGAAGAGGTCAGGGTTGTTAAGAACGTTATCGACCCTAATAGTGGCTCACGTTATACCAGCTATGCTTTTGAAAATCCTGCAGGTAAGTGGAATCAAATCCAGATCCAAGGACGGCCATTGTGCTGCTTGTCTATACCATCCGATGCAATTGTCGAGGCTTACTTAGGCTGTTCAGCATATGCAAATGTTTCACGGCTAGGTTTTGTCGAAAGTGATTACTTGGCAATTCTTAATCAATGGAAAGATAGATGCATAAAAGTCAAAGTAGTACGCCGTAAATCTGACTCATGGCAATTAGAAATGTCTGATTTTCAAGTCTAAACGCTACTGTTAAGCGCATTCGGCAGCGTTCCTGCATTAACTTCTCAACTATCAGACTAGGCTTTTCCTAAACACTTCATCATCTCCAACTAACGCTCGGTATCCGGTGTGGGTCACAGTGCTGAGGTGAATGTATTGCAGGACCGTCTCCAGAGGAGACGATCTACAAGGTGAAAGGGCCGGGTATCTTGAGTTGCTGCTTTATTCTTCGAGAACCGCCTCTTCGAGTTCAGATTCTTGATCAATATCTTCTGGTTTAGGCCTGGCTATAGGCTTCGGTGGTGATGGTTGCCAAGCTTTTAAGTGCTGCCCAACTTGATCATAGAATGAGCGAGCGACCTCCTCGACGTCTTCTATAAAGGTTCTTGAGCCAGAGAAACGTACAGTAGAGTCCTGAAGTAGTACCACTTCAAATGCGGTTGGGGCGTGTTTAGAGTTGCTGCATTGTATCTTGTCAGGCTCATCGGCGAGCTCTGACAGTGCGCAGCTGGTATCGTCTATGATAGACGGCCAAGAAGCTTTGATAATGATTCGTGTATCTTGCTCGGCATTCTTTAGCATTCTAAGTAACCAGTTCACTCGTGCTGCAGTGGACTTTTTGTCTTGCGGTGCTTTCAGTTTCATTGACGCTGAGATAGACCGAGTGGGTAGGTGAGCTTGAATGAGTAGGTCGGATGCTGCGTCTGGTATCTGTAGAGCAGTGAACAGCGAGTTTGTATCACAGAAGTCGGCAATGCGGAGCTTGAGGCGAGCTACTGGATCGTCTTTAACTTTCCGGTCTATTTTTAAGTGGACGTTCTTGCCGATGTGCTTGGACATCAGGAGGGTCAAGTCACGTTGCTCTTGCAGCCATGCTCCGACAGTTTCTTCGACATTTTGATCAGTCCGTTTGAGCTTGGTTTGGGATACAGCATCTTTGACGACAGCCTTCCAGCCCTTGTTCATCTGGGTAAAGCCTTCGATCCCTGTCGTTTGGTGCTCAAGGTACCGAATGAATTCATTTAGCATGTATGACTGTTCAGAGTCTTCGACGCTATCACCGGCCCTTAATATTGCTGCCTCTGATAGAATCCAAGCCCAAGGCCAATGGAACAACTCCACCTTCCTAAGCTGGGTTTTAGGGATGTTAATAGGGTGATGATCGGCGCGAGCAACCATTTGATTTGAAACGGTGATCACCGCATTAATGTTGTGGTCCTTCGCGAGGGTTATATACCGGAAAACTTGTTCCTCTGACAATACCGCTTTACCTATTTTCGCTTCAATTAATGCCGTCCAAGTACTCTTGCCGTTTACTATTTTAAGTAACGCATCAGGGCGGTCTTTATTGTCTTTCGTTCCAAGAGTTACTTCTGTCCAAGCATGTAGTTTCGCTCTGGTGCCGAGCCTGTAGTTGCAGCTTGCGAGAAGATTTTTTGATAGAGAGGGTATTTGGGTCATCATAGCGAGGCTTACAGATAACACTCTCGCTTCTTTATTGCTTTCAGATCCTACGGGGATCAGCCGAACGCTGTCTCCTTGAACAAGATAATCCGGTTTCATTGCGCGTCACTCCTTGAGCATATGAAAGGGTAGTATAGACATTTAAATTGTAAGTTGGAATTACTTGGATAGGAGGCATCCGATATGTTCTCAATAGGTAGAAAGAAATGATCCGGGAATGTGGCTAAAATTCGGCTCTAAGGTTTATTTGGCTAGCGTTTCCTCTTTGATTAAGTGAGCTACAGACCACGAAACCGTTGCTCACTCTCTTCATAAACAACAAGGGAAACCAGTAACCACGCTGCTTTCCCTTTGTTTTGTCTATTGCTTAATCACTGTGCCGGACGCTCTGGTCACAATCTGATCACGCTGGAGTCGATTTTCTGCCCGACACCGCATCACCGGCGTCCTAATATCGTCACCAACGCGGACTTTATCGTCTTCACTGTTGAGCTTCCGTAATCTGCAGAGGTTAGATAGGAGGCAAGTACGCAGGATTCTGGACGCTTTCCGGTTGGACTTGACCAGTAAAGTGAGGGCGCGTATTCTGAATTTGTTACAAAGTAATAAAGTTAGCTCAATTCTCAGGAGGGCTACCTCATGACTAAGACCGTCACTGGAACGTACGAATCCACTACTCAAATTAAGAATGCAAGAAACGACCTGATTGCAATCGGAATTCCGCAGGAGCAGATTTTCGTAGATGAGGAAAAACAACAAATCAAGGTGAGGATAGCGAATGAAACCGAACCAGAGATTCAGGAAATTCTCAAACAACACGACGCAAGTTCGACGACTGTAACAACAGATTAGCGCCTTAAGT
>NZ_JBFIIH010000053.1:0-25016 GCF_041601355.1 Neptunomonas sp. | reverse complement strand
TTTAGTGTCTGATGGCATGAATATGAATACCGGTGTCAGGGTTGTATCGCCACAGCGAGCACGCCGCATCAACTCCTTGATGTTAATGTGTGGGCATTATGATGGATCGGGTGAGTTTGCTTACCGTGTAGGATTGCCGGGAAAAAGTGGTGTCGGCGGTGGGATATTAGCGATTGCACCCGGTAAAGCCTCGATTGCTGTGTGGTCTCCGGGTCTTGATGATATTGGCAACAGCAAGCTGGGTACAGAGGCACTGGAAATGCTCGTTCAACACACAGGCTGGTCTATATTTGGACACTAAACCTGAACGGGCTATTTGTTCAGGCTTTGAGTGAAGTTTAATCATGTTAAGAGATTTATCTCTATGAAACTGCATATTCTTTCGGATCTGCATCTCAGTGCCAGTGCATTTGAGGCACCCGAAACGAATGCCGATGTGATTATCCTCGCGGGTGATATTGCCCGTCCTGAAGAGGCCGTTGCGTGGGCAAAACAGTTTTCAAAACCGGTTATCTTCGTCCCCGGGAATCATGAGTTTTATGGCAGCAGTATTGCGGCGACCGTCTGCGAGCTGAAGCAGCTGTGCGCTACCGGCAATATTCACGTGCTGCACAATGATGCGGTGGTAATAGAAGGCGTACGCTTTCTTGGCGCGACCTTATGGACAGACTTTCAGCTATTTGGTGGCGCGGGAGAGCAGCGGGATGTTGCCATTGATATGGCGTCGATGATGCTACGGGATTTTAGCAGGATTTATAGGGATGACTCTGCTGAAACCCTTTTTACGCCCGACGATGCAATGTCGCAATTCCAACGACATGCCCGCTGGCTTGATGTGCAGTTAAACCAGCCATTTGCGGGTCAGACGGTAGTGATTACGCACCATTCCCCCTCGATTAAAAGCATACACCCGCGTTTTGAGCTTTCGCCTTTGAACGTCTGTTTTGTTTCTGATGCTGAATGGCTGCTGGATGCTAAGCGTGCAGCTTTGTGGATTCATGGGCATACCCATGATAGCTTTGACTATGATGTGAATGGTACACGTGTGGTGTGTAATCCACGCGGGTATTGCACAGAAGAGGCCATCGAGAATCCCGCTTTTGATCCGGCACTTGTTATTGAGGTAGGTCAGTAGCCATATTGCCTGGGGTGAACAAATGAACAGATTGGAATCGTTATTAGCCGCTGTCCACCAGTGCACTATATGTGAAAAACATCTGCCGCATGGTGTCAGGCCCGTGTTGCAGATAAACCCTAAAGCGAAGGTACTGATTGTAGGCCAGGCCCCCGGACGAAAAGTACATGAGTCTGGTGTACCGTTTGATGACGCGAGTGGCGATCGGTTACGCGATTGGATGGGAGTGACTCGTGAGGTTTTTTACGATGCTGAGCAGGTAGCCATTCTGCCAATGGGCTTTTGTTATCCGGGGAAGGGCAAGTCAGGAGATCTGCCACCACGGCCTGAATGTGCCCCGGCCTGGCGTGATCAGCTGCTTAGTCACCTGAGTAACGTAGAGCTGACATTGTTGATCGGGCAGTACGCACAGGCGTATCACCTCAAACAGAAGCCTGGGTCGCTTACCGAAACCGTTCGAGGGTGGCGGACTTATTCGCCGGATATGATACCGGTCCCACATCCTAGCCCACGTAATAATATCTGGTTGAGTAAAAATCCGTGGTTTGAAAAAGAGCTGCTCCCGGAATTACGGCGACAGGTTCATCGGGTCTTGGCAAACCTCGCCAGTTGAGTGAGCTTTCTTTGTATCAAACATCTTTGTATATAATATCTTGATATAAAACCTGTTTATATGAAAAATCTGCCGCACTATTCCTGGCTCAGCTGCACTTTTTCGGCTTTATCGGGTCTATCAAAGCAGGTCTATCGAAGAACGGTTATCTCAAAGTGTAAAGTTGATTGGTATGCTTGCCTTTACGGCAGCAGTGACGTTTATGTCAGTCATATGGGTTGTCGATATGATGACGATTGGAATATAAGCAGGTACTTTGATGAGTATGTTCGGCAAATGTAAACTGTTGTTAATCGGTATGCTGGTTCAGGGTATGTTAAATACCGCTGTTGCTGGTGAGGTGAGCATTCTGATGGCCGATTTTCGCAGTGTTGGTAGTAACCATTGGGCGGTGAATGTCACCCTCAAGCATAGTGATGAAGGTTGGGATCACTACGCAGATAGTTGGCGTGTGGTTGATGCACAAGGGAATGTTTTGGGTGAGCGGGTGTTATTTCATCCGCATGTGGATGAGCAGCCTTTTACGCGGGGTATTAATAGTGTACAGATACCCGCAGGGGTGACGAATGTTTATATTGAAGCTCATGATAAAGAACATGGCTGGTCTGCAAAACGTTTGCAGGTCGATCTGGCAAACGCAAATTCCGGGCACGTCAGGGTTAACGCTTCAGGTCCAGGCGAGTAGATGCACAGCTGGCGTATGAAAAACCTGGGTGACGCTATGCTCGCAGCTGAAGACTTAGAGGATATCCGGGCGTTATTTCAGCGTGCCTATGATCAGGCAGGGTCTCCCGAAGATATGGCGATCTATGTTCGCCATGAAGCCGAAGGGCGGCTGCATTGTGAAGTGAAGTTGTATTTTACACCAGCAACTAGTGAGTTTGCGGAAGCTGTCGGTGCCCGCTGCTGTCCATCACCCTCTTCAGAGGGGCTCGGGTTACTGGTAGGTTCAGACACCGTCTTGATAAGATAGATACGCAGGCTTTATTAATTCGGACCCGGCCTGCAAACAGGGCTATATTTCAGCACTAAGTTTGCAGTTGCTCTTGGCACATATAAAGCTCATTCTACAGATTGGTTTTTCACTTGTAGTCGTATTTTTTGAAAGTCTCATAAAGGATCAAATCATGAAGTCTATTTCAGCTATTTTAATATTTTGCTTTATTACCAGCATTGCGGGATGTGGAACCATTATTCATCCCGAACGAAAGGGCCAGATAAGCGGTCGACTCGATTCAAGTATTGTTTTATTAGATGCCATTGGCCTGTTGTTCTTTTTCGTTCCGGGCGTGATCGCCTTCGCTGTAGATTTTTCAAATGGAACCATTTATTTACCGGGTGGACGCAGAGCGTCGTTAAGCCTTGAAGAGTTGGATGCAATATCGAGCAATGGAAAAATAGATAGGCAAGCGTTAGATTCTATTGTTCAAAAACAAGCGGGTTCCAGCATTTTACTTAACGGCAAAGATTTACAGGCTATCCATCTCAGTTCTATTGATCAGCTACCACGTGATCTGGTTGCAAACCGTTAACCACAAGTCACATCAGAGAAGAGGGCGTTTGCAATAAGTATAGCGCCCTCTTTAGGTTAGATATTCGTTCGGTCTTTGTCAGATCTTTGTCAGGTGTTGCAGTTATCGCATAATGCCGGAGGTTAGTGATGCAAGGGTGGTGTAAAAGTAGTGCAGCGCTGCTAGGCGTTTTTATCTTTTTAGGGTTGGGCTTACTAGGCTACACGCTGGGTAATGCGGCTATTCAATACAAGTTATATGACCGCAGTGTCACGGTAAAAGGCCTGTCTGAACGAGAGTATCCTGCCGATATTGTCATTTGGCCGATTCAGTTCAGCGTTGCAGATAACGACCTGGGTAATATCTACCGCGATATTGATATGAAAACACAAAGTATCCGAACTTTTTTGGAACAGAGTAATATCGCTGCCGATGAAATATCGGTAACTTCACCGGCTATTACTGATAAGTCAGCACAGCAGTATGGCAATAATGATAGAGCCGAGTTTCGTTACACCGCGACCCAAACTGTGACTGTCTATTCCAAAAATATTGATGTTGCCCGTGCGGTGATGGGCTCACTATCGCAGCTGGGTAAGACAGGCATTGTCTTCACGGCGAACAATTATGAAGCGCAAACCGAATACATCTTCACGCGTTTAAATGAAGTCAAACCTGAAATGGTTGAAGAGGCTACACGTGAAGCCAGGGAAGTCGCTCAAAAATTCGCTACTGATTCACAAAGCGCCTTAGGTAAAATCAAGAGCGCTTCTCAAGGGCAGTTCAGTATTACCGCCAGAGATAAAAATAACCCGCACATTAAAAATATCCGGGTCGTTTCAACGGTGGAGTATTATTTATCGGATTAACATCTGGTAAGGATTACGTTGAGTTTAAGCATAAGCTGGAACGGATTTTACAAATCAGTTATGAATCTTGATGGTTAGGCTTGAAAAAATGTGAGAGCTGTTGAGCTTTCAGGTAAAAGAAAGGCCATTGATTATTCAATCAATGGCCTTTAATAAGTCTTTATTCATACCGCATCATGTGTAGCTTGATGATACGCGAAATCTAACGTTTATCTCTTTACGAACGGCTAAAAATCAAACCTTAACTCTGGCGAGTTCCGGGACTGGTTCGTCTGCATTATAGATAGACTCGTCCAGTTCATTCTCAGACTTTCCAATTAATAAGGCTACCATCAAGTCGCCGGATACGTTTACGGAGGTGCGTGCCATATCTAGGATACGGTCAATACCCGCGATAATAGCCAGCCCTTCCATTGGTAAACCAACAGTCGTTAGTACCAGCGATAGCATGATGAGCCCTGCACCAGGTACGCCTGCTGTGCCGATAGATGCCAATGTTGCTGTTGCAATAATCGTCAGGTAATCGCCTGTGCTCAGGTCAATGCCGAAAGCCTGAGCAACAAACAGAGCGGCAACTCCCTGGTACAAAGCGGTACCGTCCATGTTGATGGTTGCGCCCAGTGGTAGGACGAAGCTGGCGGTTCCTTTTGAAATCCCCAGGTTTTCGCGAGCGCAGCGGATGCTGACAGGTAATGTGCCTGAGCTACTTGTAGAAGAGAATGCCACCATTTGTGCGTTGACGATACCCTTCAGGTATTTTACGGGATTCAGGCCTGCTATCAGGGATACTGCTCCGGTATAAACAAATAGGACCTGGACGACGCAGCCAAGATATACAGCACCAATAACTTTTAACAAAGGTAGTAGAACGTCCAGACCGTATTTTCCTGCAACCCACGCCATCAGTGCAAAGATTCCGTAGGGGGCAAACTTCATTACCAATTCGGTTAGCTTGTACATGGCTTCAGCAAGGCTGTTAAACAGCTGAACGGCGGGCTCGGCTTTTTCACCGATCATATTCAGCGCGATTCCCAAACCTAGAGCGAAGACGATAATCTGCAGAATTTTTCCACCGGCTAACGCTTCGATAGGGTTTTTAGGGATAAGTCCAAGAATGGTGTTAACCAGACTAGGCGCTTCGGTTGACGCGGCTGCTGCCGTGCCACTTGCGACCATGTTAAGGCCATCTCCCGGTGTAAGCAGGGTGCCCAGGCCTAAACCTATAGTGATGGCTACAGCAGTTGTCATCAAGTACAGGACGATGGATTTGACACCCATACGGCCCATCTTGGCGCTGTCTTGCATCGCGGTTACACCCACCACCAGAGAGCAGAATACCAAGGGTACGATCAGCATTTTAATCGCGTTGATAAACAAAGTACCTATCGGTTTCAGGATCTCAGCGTTGGGTCCCATGATGGCACCCACGGCGACACCCGCGAGCATGCCGATGAATATTTTTTTCCAGAGTGCCAGACCACCCCATAACCCCTTTTTTTGTGCGGATGCACTTGCTGTAGACATAAGTAAACCTCGTTGAGTTATTGTCGTTATAATTTTTCAATTATCGTTTTTGAACTGTTTGCGTTGTTCTTATCATGGGCACGTAAGCATGTCCCGGGGCTAATTAACGGCCCGGGAGAATCATGTTTTCCGGTTTAAGAATTTGTTCCAGCTCCTCGTCCGATAGCAGACCTTCTTCCCGAACTAAATCAAGTACACTGCTGCCGCTGGCGAGTGCTTCCTTGGCAATGCGAGTGGCATTTTCATAGCCGATATGTGGATTCAAAGCGGTGATGACACCAATGCTGTTATCCACCTGAGCACGGCAGATTTCAATATTGGCGGTGATCCCGCTAATACAGCGGTGCTCCAGCATCGGCATCGCTTTGCTGAGCAAGCGAATTGACTCCAGAACGTTATAAGCAATCAGTGGTTCCATCGCATTGAGCTGTAATTGTCCGGCTTCTGCCGCAAAAGCGACGGCCAGGTCATTACCTATTACCTGATAAGCGACTTGATTCACCGCTTCAGGAATCACAGGATTTATCTTACCCGGCATAATTGAGCTACCAGGTTGTTGAGGTGGCAAGTTGATTTCGTTTAATCCGGCACGTGGGCCCATGCTGAGTAAACGAAGGTCATTGGATATTTTGGATAACTTGATAGCAAGGCGTTTGAGCATTCCGGAAAATAATACAAATGCGCCCATATCAGAGCTGGCTTCGATCAAATCTGTCGCTTGAACTAATGGGAAACCACTGATTCTTGCCAGTGCGGTAACGGCTCGTTTGCCATAACGCTCATCTGCATTGATACCTGTACCTATAGCCGTACCGCCCAGATTCACTTCGTGCAGTAATTCAGCAAGGCCGGCAATCCGGTCGACATCTTCTCCCAGCGTGGAGGCCCAGCTCTGAAACTCTTGGCCCAAGGTCATCGGAACAGCATCCTGCAACTGGGTGCGGCCCATTTTGATCACGTCGATAAACTCAACTGCTTTTGCAGACATGGCTTGCTGCAGAGAGCGCAGCGCTACGACCAAGTCACCATGACTGAGCAAAATGGCGACACGAACGGCGGTTGGGTAAGCATCGTTGGTGGACTGCGACATGTTGACGTCATTATTGGGGTGCAGGTGCTGGTAGTCGCCTTTCTTGTGGTTTAACAATTCTAGCGCGATATTGGCGATCACTTCGTTGGCATTCATGTTGGTTGAAGTACCAGCACCGCCCTGGATCATGTCGACGCTGAACTGATCATGATATTCGCCATCAATAACTTTCTGACAAGCAACATCAATAGGTTTGGCACGGCTCGGCTCCAGATAGCCTAGCTGAAGGTTGGCTCTGGCGGCTGCCTGCTTCACCATACCTAATGCACGTACCAGGTGTGGGAAGTGGCAGAGCGTGACGCCGCTGAGATCGAAGTTTTGTTGGGCGCGCCACGTCTGGATGCCGTAAAAAGCATCGGCAGGAATCTGGGCTTCACCAAGTAGATCTTTTTCTGTGCGGGTTGCTATTGTGTCTGTCATTTATTGTGCTGGCTCAGTTATTATTTTATCTGTGCTAATAATGTAGCAAGTGAGATGCCAATACTGGATTTTATTTTTAACTTTATGAATTTTATGAATTTTAATTAAAGTTTAGTGACAGTTTTTTGGATTAAATGGCTATAACTTTTGTTATGGGATGGAAGGCTGAGCTGTATAAAATCTTACTGAAACGCAGTGCTGCTGGGCGCTGCTGCGGATATAACGGTTGTTATGGTTATAACCCTGGTTATAAGGGAAGGGTTATAAGGAAATGGTTATTTGGGAATGACTTTAAGGTCATCGATTTAAGGGAGGCGCTTACAGGTGAGCGTTGAGATCACAATTTTCTCTGTTAGTTATACTTAAACAACTGGTAGAGTGCTGCTCTTTAAACGAAGGGACTCACAATGGAACTGGATATTACGCTCATTATCATCCTGCTGGTAACGGGTTTTGGCGCGGGAATGATTGATGCAATAGCAGGTGGCGGTGGCTTGATAACCTTACCTGTCTTGTTGTCCACCGGCATGAGCCCGGTAGAAGCATTAGCGACTAATAAGTTGCAGGGGAGCTTTGGCACTCTGGCAGCATCTGTCTATTTTGTGCGAAAGAAGTTGGTTCATCTGTCACAGATGAAGTTGATGATTAGTTGTACTTTTGTGGGGGCTATTCTCGGTACCTTGATTGTTCAGCAGCTTGATACCAGCCTTCTCGCATCTATTATGCCGCTGTTGCTAATCTTAATAGCCTTGTATTTTATGTTTTCCAAACGAATCGGTGATGAAGACCGGGATCGTAAAGTCAGCAATGCTGTGTTTGCTTTTGTTTTTACCTTCGCCATTGGGTTTTATGATGGGTTTTTCGGGCCAGGAACCGGGACTTTTTTTGCAGTAGCTTTTATCTCTTTGCTGGGCTTCAGCATGGCCAGAGCAACTGCGCACACGAAGGTGTTGAACTTTACCTCGAATATCGCTTCGTTAATCTTCTTTGCTATCGGTGGCAATATTATCTGGGTAGCAGGTTTTATTATGGCGGCAGGGCAGTTGGTGGGTGGCCAGCTCGGTGCCCGTATGGTGGTGAGCAAAGGCGTGAGTCTTATTCGTCCTTTGATAGTTGTGGTAACGCTGGCAATGTCTGCCAAGTTACTGTTTGATCAGTATCAACAGGGAGGTCCGCTCGTCGGGCAACTACTCAGCTGGTTTGGTTGATTTTATTCTCCCGGTCGGGATTTTTTCAGACGCTTACTCAGTGCTGGTTGTGATATGCCTAATAACCGGGCTGCAAGTGACTGGTTGTTATCGGCGCGCTTTAGTGCTTCTTCTACTAACAAGTTATCCATCTGAGCGAGTGTCGGGAGCGGTCCTTCAGGGTTAAATGTTGCGAGACTTTCACTGTGCTGTCCGCGAGTGCTCTCATTCGTTTCGATATTCTGCCCAATCACCTGACGGAATACTTCCATCGAAAGTAAGTGTGAGCGATGCTGAGTAACGGCATCAAAAATAAGCGCACGTAATTCACGAATATTTCCCGGGAAGTGGTAGTTGCTCAGCAGTAGGGGGAGCTCCGGTGGATAACCCGGTACGGGTTTTCCAATCTCTGCGGCTGCCTGCGCCAGAAAATGATCGAGCAACAAAGGCAGGTCATCCTTGCGTTGACGTAGTGGCGGGATGTGGATTTTATGAGTGCAGAGACGGTAATACAGGTCGCGGCGGAAGCTGCCATCGGCTTGTCGTTGTTGTAATTCCTGATGGGTGGCGACAATAACCCGCGCGCGGATGCGTTTGGGACGATCACTGCCCAAGGGGTAATACTCGCCTTCTTGTAGCAGACGTAAAAGCTTTACCTGTGATGCCATGCTCAGGTCGCCAATCTCATCGAGAAACAGCGTGCCTCCAGCCGCTTCCTCAATCAGCCCTGCCCGGCTGCGTTCAGCACCGGTAAAAGCCCCTCGCTGGTGGCCAAATAAGGTGTCAGCAAACACATTGTCATCTAGCCCGGCAACATTGACAGAGACCAGGGGACCTGAGCGTTTACTCAGTTGGTGGGCTGCTTTTGCGAGTAACTCTTTACCGGTGCCGCTTTCGCCACATATTAGTAATGGTTGATTACTCGGCGCTACTGATTCCAGATATTGAAATACGGCTCGCATCTGGTGGCTGCGGCTGATAATGGGTTCAAATACGTGTGGGCTCTCCAGGCTGTTATTGAGGATGCGCTGTCCGAGTGCCAGGTTTTCTCTACGCATTTCCTGCATGCGAATAGCACGTTTAATCCCTTCTATCAGGCGGCCTTCTTCACTGGTTTTGACGAAATAATCGAAGGCGCCCTGTTGCAGGCATGTGACCGCAGATTCTATTTGGTTCAGGCCGCTGATAATAATGACGGAAATGTCAGGGTATTGTTCTGTGATCAACTCCAGTAACTGTTGCCCTGACAGATGCGGCATGGTCAGGTCGAGCAATATCAGCCCGATATGCTCGCATTCTAGTATTCCCATCACTTCACGGCTGTCGTTACACCGGTGGATATGAGTAATTCCGCCGCTACGCTCAAGTGTAATACTAAGACTGCGAAGGAAGGATGCTTCATCATCAACCAGTAATACACCGAATTCTGGATATAGGGTCTGGTTGATCATGTTTTATCTCCGTTAATCGGTAGCGCCAGTATGACACGTGTGCCTTGCTTGGGTGTCGATTTAAATTTCAGTAGGCCGTTGTGGGCTAATACAATGCCGCTGGAAACAGACAGCCCAAGCCCTGTGCCTCCTTGCTCACGCCGGGTCGTGAAAAAGGGATCCAGCAGACGGGATAGATTCTCGGCTTCGATACCGCAACCTTCGTCCTTAATCTCCAGACAAACCTGCTGTTCTTCAGGTAAAGTGTAGGTGCGTACGTTAATTGCTTTACTGCGATCACTTAACGCCTGGCAGGCATTAATGATCAGGTTAATAATGACCTGTTCGATTCTCTGGGCGTTTCCTTTAATAGTTGGCAGGTTGCTGCTGTAACTGACCGTGAAGTGGTCGGTGCTATTATTGATCGAGTTTTCGGCGAGGCGAATGGCGGTGGCAACTACTTCATTAAAATTAAAGGGTTCACGGATATCATCGTTTTCCTGGCGGGAAAAATCTTTCAGGTCATTGACGATCCGTTTAATGCGACGTGCGCCTTCATGCATATCCTTGAGCAGAGCAGGGATTTCATCACGCATCTGAGAATATGACAGCCCGCCGAGCATAAAGTCACCGTGCTGTGCATAGTGCTGCTCCAGCACTTCGTCGCAGTCTTGCCAAGCTTCCTGAATAACCGGCATATTCAGGAGTAAAAGTCCGGTGGGGTTGTTGATCTCGTGAGCAACCCCCGAGACTAAAATGCCCAATGAAGTCATTTTATCGGCCTGAATAAGTTGCTGTTGTTGAATGTCTAGTTCGCAGGTGCGTTTATCGACTTGGCGTTTCAGCATACGGTTCCAGGTAATGCTACCGCCTAGAAATAGTAGTAGCAGTGCAGATAAATACGCTGCCCACTTTCCCCATTGCTTCCAGGGGAGGCCTTTTTCTTGCAAGGGCCCCAGCCAGGTATTATAAATCTGTTGCTGGCGGCCGGTATTTTTTAGAATCGCCAGGCCTTCACTAAACTGCGCCAGCAGTTCTTCATTCCCTTTTAGTACAGCATAACCATAATGCTGAGCCTGGAAGGGTTTGCCGACGGGCACGATATTAGACAAACCTAACTCTTTACCCAGGTAAAGGCCGGGGAGGTTGGCGACCAGAGCATAGTCATGTTTACCGGCCGCCAGTTGGCGTAGAGCATCGGCGTGGGTTTCGACAGTAAAAAGTCGGGCTCCGACATCATTCTGTAGCAGGTAGTCATGCATGATACCGTTTTTTTGTACGACAACGTCTTTGTCCCGCAGCTCTGCTAAGGAGGCTGCGCGAGGCTCTCCACGGCGAGCAAAGATAGACTGGTGAATAATGGCATGCGCTGGGCTGAAGTCGAAGGTTTCGCGGCGTTGCGGAGAGTTTGCCATGCCTTGCAAAGCATCAATCTCTCCCGTTTTAAGCGCGTTACGTACATCTGCCCAGTCGGAGAAACGGAACTCTACCTTCATACCCATGACTTCGGCAATGGCGAGTGTCAGTTCTACGTTATAGCCACTGGGTTGTCCTTTATCGTTGATAAATTCATAAGGGGGATAGTTGTAGTCACCGCCTATGAGTACCGTTTGGTCTGCTGATAACACGCGGGCGCTGGCAAGCGAGCTTAACAACAGTAGGATAATTAGCAGAAAAGTGCATAACCGTTGGCGATAATTTAAATTCATAGTGACATAACTAGTGTAGACTTTAGTCGTGGTCATGACGGTCATAGATAAAGTTTCATAGGTGGTTGTTAGTTCCTGCTTTAAGTTAATGTCTATTAATCTCAGGAGGTTATTGGTGAAATCCCATCCGCAGCGTCAACAGATTGCAGATGAAGTTCATGCGCGTCCTTTTCAGCAGTTGAGCTCGCCTCTGAAAGTGATGCATTTTGCCGTTATGAATGGCGAATATAATGCAGAGGATATTCTACAGTCTATTTCTGCCCTGTTTGTCGCTTGTGGTGCTCAACCTCTTGGAGCGAGCGCTAATTTTAGCTTTCAGGATGTCGGTCAGCTATCTGTACGCTGGGAGGCACATAACGAATTTTATACTTTAACTTTCTATTATTGTGGTGAACAGCAGAATTGGCAGCAATCAATGCCAGGTTTATCTCAGGATTGGAGTGACAGCATTCTGGGTGAGCTGATTACCGGCGTACAGATATTGGTGAAACCCCGGGATCACAACACAGAGGGGGAAGATCCTGATCAGGTGCCAGACGATATCTTTGGCCGTAACCAGGTGATTGGTTCTCATGTCATGCGTAAAGCCGCAACGGTGTGGACAGATTTTAAGGCGCAGGGCCAGTTTGGATTGGATCGGATTCTGTTGCAGGATAATCATTTACATGATTACCAGTGCGGACGTTTGATTCAGCGTCTGTGTGAAATTGATACTTATCGGGCAATCGCTTTACTGGGCCTGGCTCCGGCACGTTTTGCCATGACACAGGTAACAACGCTGGGTGCTGAGTTATCTGTGATTACTGATCACTTGAGTAATCTTCAAGCGGGTGAAGAGTCTGACGCTTTATCGGCATTGATGAATATGGCGGCGAAGATAGAAGAGATTTCAGCAGAGACCGGACATCGGTTTTCTGCTTCAGATGCTTATTATGCAGTAGTCTCTATGCGTATATCCGAATTGGAAGAGACGAGAATAGAAGGGCTTCAAACTATTGAGCAGTTTATTGATCGCCGTGTAGATCCGGCGATGCGTACATGCAAGGCCGCAGCAATGCGGCTTGACCGGATATCGCAGCGGATTGCCCGTGCCAGTAACTTATTACGTTCCAAAATTGATCTGTCGACTGAGAAAAAAGTTCACGATCTGTTGAGTTCAATGAATAAGCGAACACGTCGTCAGTTAACGCTCCAGGCTAAACTGGAGACGTTTTCTATCATAGTGGTGACCTATTATTTATTTGATCTGGCTGATCGCACTATCCGTTACCTTGCTTCCGGAAAAACAGAAGAGATGGCAACTAACGGTTTGGTCTATTCGCTGCCCGCTGTTGTGTTGGGTGTCTGGTGGTATGTGCGCAGAGTAACGAAAGAGTTTAAGTCAGAGGATTAACGGATTACACATAAGCTCAGCATGAATAAACTCTTTATGCTGAGCGATCCGTTATGCCTGACTTCCTGAGAAACAGTCGTTTTAGCAATAGCTGATTGATGCCAGACTCTGTTTATGAAAATACTGGCGCGTCAAAGTCAGCCGGCTCATCGCTGTAAACGCAGACATTCCATTTTTCAACCGGCCCATCTTCAGCTACGCAGTTGGTTTCGAAAAACTCAACGATCTCTTTGCGTTGGCAATGCGCTTCAAATGCTTCCCGGGTGCTCCAGATCTCATGAAAAGCGATTGGATAGCTGTCGCCTTCAGCGAACGGATTGGCTATGCGACGAGTGACGGTGTACTGAATGCAGCCATCTTCACGTCGTGAGTTGGGTTCTAATGCTTGGAGAATTGCAAAAACTTCAGGTTCTTTACCTGCTTTTGGTAAAAATTGGGCAGTACAATAAATCTTTTTGGACATCTGTTTCTCTTTGCTGCTGTATGCTGAAAACAAAAAAGCCTCCCATGATGACAGGGAGGCTTTTCAGCGCTGCTATTTAACAAGTATTACTTATTTAGAAGCTTCGTACATTTTGACGCCGTCAAGGATCGCTGCGCGTGCTGCATCAGCACCTTCCCAACCATCCAGCTTAACCCATTTGCCTTCTTCCAGACCTTTGTAGTTCTCGAAGAAATGCTTGATGCGAGCTAATGTCATCTCAGGCAGGTCGCTGATGTCGTTAACATCTTTGTACATTTTTGTTAGTTTGTCGTGTGGCACTGCCAGCAACTTAGCATCCTGACCTGCTTCATCAGTCATGTTCAGGATACCAATTGGACGACAACGGATCACAGAGCCTGGAATAACCGGGTAAGGGGTCAGTACGAGTACGTCTACGGCATCGCCGTCATCTGCCAGCGTATTGTTGATGTAACCGTAGTTGGCAGGGTAAAACATAGGCGCTGCCATGAAACGGTCAACGAAGATCGCGTCTTCTTCTTTTTCGATCTCGTATTTTACCGGGGAGCTTTCCGCCGGGATCTCGATGATCACGTAGATGTCGTTCGGTAGATCTTTACCTGCAGGCACTTTTGCAAAGCTCATGCGTTTCTTCCTGTTCTGAATAAATTAAAATTTGGATTCAGGCATTATAAGAGTCGTACACGTTAGTTTGTATACGACTATCAGATGATTATGCTTCTTTTGTGCTTTCGCTGCGTGCGTGGTATTCCATTAAGGCTTCAACTTCTTTGCGCGAACCTAAGGCAACAGATACACGTTCGTGGATATCGTCCGGTTGTACATCCATAATATCAGAATAACAGTTGGTCGCTATTCCACCTGCTTGCTCAACCAACATGCTCATTGGGTTCCCTTCATACATCAAGCGAAGCTTGCCGGGCTTTTTCGGCGACCGCGAATCCCATGGATAAGTGAAGATACCACCACGCGTAAGTACGCGATGCACTTCTGCTACCATGGCTGCGACCCAGCGCATATTGAAGTTCTTGTCACGTGGGCCGTCGGCACCGAGTAGCAGATCATCAACATAATTGCGCATGGCGGGTTCCCAGAAACGGTGATTTGACATATTAATGGCAAATTCACGGGTGTCTTGAGGGATCATGACATTTTCACGTGTCAGCAGGAAATCGCCGGTGTGCGAGAGCGTAAACATGTTGACGCCTTTACCGGTTGTCAGTACCAACACGGCAGAAGGTCCGTATAAGACATAGCCTGCGGCAATTTGTTTACGGCCATTTTGCAGGTACGGGTACTCAGTGCTGTAGTCTTCGTCTTTCGGTGCTTCCAGAATAGAAAAAATAGTACCGACAGAAACATTGATATCAATGTTAGATGAGCCATCCAGCGGGTCAAAGACCACCAGGAAGCGGCCATCTTTATTACCCGGTACGGATTCGCTTTCTTCTTCAGAGGCAACGCCAGCCACTAAAGAGTGGTTAAGTAGTACCTTCTTCAGAATTTCATTGGAGATCACATCCAGTTTTTTCTGCGTTTCCCCTTGTACGTTGGTGATATCGGTCGTGCCGAGAACACCAGCGAGTGCGCCTTCGCGCAGCTGTAGCGCGATCTCTTTACAGGCGACCATGAGGGTGGCAATCAGGTCCATTAATTGTTCGTCAGTGTCGTGGCGTCTCAGAAACTGGCTCAGCAGTTGCATGGGGGATAGTACCTTTGCATGTTTGAAAAAAGGGATGATTTAAATTTCGTAGTAATTTTACGTGATTAAGGTTGGAAAATCATGCCGTGTCATGGAAAAAACGGCTATTAATCGCGCCCTTTTTGCATAATTGACGGTATTATTATCCGAATTGTCCGGTTAGCTGTTTTTAGGAGTAACGCTTTGCATATTCATATTCTGGGTATTTGTGGAACCTTTATGGGATCCTTGGCTATTTTGGCACGGGAGCTGGGTTACCGGGTGACCGGTTCAGATGCCAATGTATACCCCCCAATGAGTACTCAGCTGCAAGCGCAGGGAATTGAATTGATGACGGGCTATTCGGCCGGGCACCTCAGCCCTGAGCCAGATCTGGTGATTATCGGTAACGCCATGTCACGTGGTAATCCTGCCGTTGAGTATGTGTTGGATAAAGGCCTGCGTTATATCTCCGGGCCACAATGGTTGTGTGAGCATGTGTTGCAGGAGCGCTGGGTGCTGGCGATTGCCGGGACACACGGCAAAACCACGACATCGTCGATGTTGGCCTGGATTCTGGAGTATGCCGGTATGCAACCGGGTTATCTGATAGGCGGTGTGCCAAATAATTTCGAGGTGTCGGCGCGCTTGGGTGGTTCGCCTTTCTTTGTTATTGAAGCGGATGAATATGACACCGCTTTTTTTGATAAGCGTTCTAAGTTTGTGCATTACCGTCCGCGCACGCTGGTGCTGAATAACCTTGAATTTGATCATGCAGACATTTTCCCTGATTTAGCGGCTATCCAGCGTCAGTTTCATCATGTTGTGCGAACAGTGCCGTCCACAGGACAGGTGATTATTCCACAGCAAGATAAGGCGATTAGCGAGGTCATCGGGATGGGGTGCTGGACGCCCGTTATGACTGCCTCTATCGGTGAGAGTGATGATAGTGATGAGAGTGGCGAATGGTCTGCACAACTGAGCAGCGAAGATGGCAGTGCTTTTGATATTCTGCATCAGGGAAAAAATCTGGGTCAGGTGAGATGGGATATGACGGGTCAGCACAATGTGGCCAATGGTCTGATGGCGTTGATTGCAGCTCGCCACGTTGGGGTACTGCCGCCGCATGCGATTGAAGCATTGTCGGCGTTTGCTGGTGTGAAGCGCCGTATGGAGAAAGTGGCTGAGGTAGCCGGCATCACGGTTTATGATGACTTTGCGCATCACCCGACGGCTATCGCTACGACACTGCAGGGTTTGCGGGCGCAAGTCGGCAGTGACAAAATCGTGGCGATTATTGAGCCGCGCTCCAATACCATGCGCTTGGGCGCACATCGGGCGGCGTTGGCTGATTCAGCAACTTTGGCAGACGAGGTTATCTGGTATCAGCCGGCAGGGCTGGATTGGTCATTGGATGATATTGTGCACGGCCATGAGGAAAAAATGCGTGTTGCAACCAGTGTCGACAACATTCTGGCCAGAATAAAAGAGAAAGTTGCGCCAGGCACTCACCTGGTGGTGATGAGTAACGGTGGTTTTGAAGGTATTCATCAGCGTTTGGTGGGCGTGCTGGAGGATAAGTTTCTTAAGGACAAAGCGTCAGGAGATAAGTGCAATGGCTGAGTTTTCACAACGCATCACACTGGCGATTACCGGTGCGTCCGGTGTGCAATATGCGATGCGGCTAATGGAATGTCTGGTAGCCGCTGATGTTCAGGTGTTGCTGATGATCTCCCGGGCTGCTCAAGTGGTTGCCGCGACAGAAACTGATTTATCAATTCCCGGTGCTACAGCAGCCCAGCAGACCTATTTTACGCAGTTGTTTAATGCCAGAGTTGATCAGATCAAAGTGTTCTCGCGTGAGCAGTGGATGGCTCCGGTAGCCTCGGGCTCAGGTGCCCCGGCCACTATGGTCGTGTGCCCCTGCAGCACCGGTACACTGTCCGCGATTGCCACCGGGGCAAGTAATAACCTGATTGAGCGTGCCGCCGATGTTGCCCTTAAAGAGCGCCGTCAACTGGTATTGGTGCCGCGTGAAGCGCCGTATTCAGAAATTCATTTAGAGAATATGCTGAAGCTCACCCGCATGGGCGCGGTTATCCTTCCGGCTAGTCCGGGTTTTTACCATAAGCCGGAAACAATTAACGATATGGTCGATTTTGTGGTGGCCAGAATATTGTCTCAGATCGGCATTGAACAATCTTTTATGCCTCGTTGGGGCGAAGCATTACTGCAAAGTGATGAAAATCCGCCGTCGCACGATTAGAATAGGCCCCTTTTTACAATCGGAGTGGGCTCATGCCTAAAATTCTTGCTTTGGATACCTCAACTGATGCTTGCTCAGTTGCCTTGCATGTCGCAGGTGAGATCCGTGAGGATTTCAGAATTATCCCGCGTCAACACACCAAACAGTTACTGCCGATGATTCAGGCGATGCTGGATAGCGCCGGCCTGAAGGTAAAAGATCTGGATGCGATTGCGTTTGGCCGTGGACCGGGCTCTTTTGCCGGTATCCGCATCGCGACAGGAGTGGCACAAGGGTTGGCATATTCGGCTGAGCTGAACGTATTGCCCATCTCCACTTTGGCTGCGATTGCATTGGCGCATCATCTGCAAAGCGGTGATCAGCAGGTGCTTGCTGCCTTAGATGCGCGTATGGATGAGGTCTATTGGGCGGCATACCGCTTTGAAAATGGCTTGCCTGTTCTGATAGGTGACGAGCGGGTTGATGCGCCGGCTAATGTTTGTTTGCCGGATTCCGGCCATTGGGCGGGTGTGGGCTCGGGTTGGCGCTATTGGCAAGGTATGTCTGATCAGGTGAAACAATTTATCACCAGGGTCGACGCCGATTCACAAGGCGCTGAAGCTCAGGATAAGGGCGTTGCCGAAAATACCACTTATCCAACCGCCGCTCATATTCTGCGGCTGGCTATTGAGGACTATCAGCAAGGAAAATCGCTCTCGCCAGAGTTGGCTTTGCCTGTGTATTTACGCGATAACGTCGCATGGAAAAAGAAGGATCAGCAATAAAATGGATTGGATTCAAACAGTAGTACTGGCGTTAATACAAGGCTTGACCGAGTTTTTACCGGTATCCAGCTCTGCTCATCTTATCTTACCCTCTCAGTTGTTGGGCTGGCAGGATCAGGGGCTGGCATTTGATGTTGGCGTACATCTGGGAACGCTGTCTGCCGTTATGTTTTATTTCCGGCAGGATGTCAGCAACATGCTGCTGGCCTTTTTTGCCTCTTTTAAAGGTGATAAATCGGTTGATGGCAGGATTGCCTGGTTTGTTATTTTTGCTACGCTACCCGCGCTGCTGTTTGGTTTCTTACTCAACGATATCGTCGATCATTATGGTCGTTCGATATTGGTCATTGCAGCCACCACGCTGATTTTTGGTGCTTTGTTGTGGTGGGCCGATGTCAGCCGTCGTGAGATTATGCCTCTGGAGGAGATTCGCTTGCGGGATGCGATCTGGATTGGTCTGGCTCAGGCCGTGGCGCTGATTCCCGGGACATCGCGTTCGGGGATCACCATTACAGCGGCGTTAATGCTGGGGTTTACCCGCCAGGCAGCTGCACGCTTCTCGTTTTTACTGTCGATTCCGGTGATTATGGCGGCCGGCAGTTATAAAGGGTTGGAGCTGGCTCAGACAGCGACCGGCACCCAGTGGGAAATGGTAATGGGGGGGGTGTTAGTGTCGGCGCTGAGTGCGTTGGCTTGTATCCATTTTTTTCTGAAATTACTTGACCGTATCGGCATGCTTCCGTTTGTGATTTATCGTTTCTGTTTAGGGCTGTTTTTGTTAGCTGTCTACTTCTTCGTGCCAGTCAATGCTTGAGTTAGAGTCAAGCCTTCAGGTAGCGGCCTGTGACAAGCCGCTACTTGATCAGGCGATGCGACTCGCTGCTAAATTGAATCTGGCTCCGGCGAAGGTCGTGTCGGATATTAGTCGCTGTGCACATCCTTTGCTGTTGTATGTCACCTATCAGGGTTTACAGTTGCAAACCACCGGTAAAAAAGCGCCCGGGCCTGTGTGGGTTGACTTTCTTAGCGGGTCAGTGGCACATCGGCGTAAATTTGGTGGTGGGGCAGGGCAGATGATAGCCAAGGCTGTGGGCGTTAAAAGCGGTGTGCGCCCGACCGTTCTGGATGCGACCGCAGGCTTAGGAAAAGATAGTTTTGTATTGGCGACCTTGGGGTGCACGCTCTCAATGATTGAGCGCTCGCCAATCATTCACGCCTTGCTGGAAGACGGTCTGTCACGCGCGATGTCAGATGCAGAGGTCGTTGAGGTCTGTTGCAGAATGACATTGTATCAGGGTAATGCGATTGAGTTGATGGGGACTATGGATCGCCCCCAAGTGGTTTATGTTGACCCGATGTTTCCGCATTCTGAAAAAGCAGCGTTAGTCAAAAAAGAGATGCGGGTGTTTCGCGATGTGGTCGGTGATGATCAGGATTCGGCGTTGTTGCTGGAGGCTGCGTTAGATACCGCAACAGCACGTGTGGTGGTTAAGCGAGCGCGCAAAGCGCCGCTTATTCAGGGACGTGCACCCAGTTACCAGTTGGAAGGGAAATCCAGCCGGTATGATATCTATGCCCTTGCCAGATTGCACAGCTGAATTAAATAGCTCCCTGTACAGGCCCTTAACAAAGACGTCTTGATGTGTGCACCTTAACGAGGATGTAAATCCTTTTCTATAAGGTCTGTATAGTGCGGATTCAGAATCTGTTTTGCTCGTTTTATCAATGAAGCGCTTTCTGCCTGACAGCTTATCAGACTCTGCTTAAGGCCCTTTTTCCTTGAGAACACTGATTGGCTAATCAGGGTATCTATAAAGATCTTTAACGCTCGTTCATCCGAGTATTCCGGAGAATTAAAACCGAACTGTTGATGCAGATTAGCGGCAATGCGCTGGCTTTCACTGATCAGGTCGGCTTCAGGCATCGCGGCTCCATCCGAGAGTAAGCGAAATACAATATAGTAGCGTAGTAAAATCGGTTCAGCTGTTTGCATCAGTGTGAGGGCTAAGGGTGATGAGGATACCCGCAGCATAGCGCCATCACGGGTGATCAGTCCCCGCTTCTCCAGACGCATTCGAATTTGCTTAAACACCGTTGTGAGTTCTGTATTGTTCCAGGGCAGGTATAGTTCTGCCTGCAAATAGGGGTAGAGCGTCTTTAGCAGCCGTGGCAGGGTTTGCGGTAAAGGTTTGGGGTAGCGCTTGGTAAGGAGCAGATACAGTCCCGGTAGCATGGTTATATGATGTAGCTGGTTACGGTAAAAAGTCATCTCCTGTGCCTGAGAGCCACTGAGGAAGACATTGTCTTCAGAAATACTCAGTTGCTGACGTTTGGCTGCTTGTGCTATCCAGTTATTGACCTCGCCGTCTGCAATGGCAGCCGGGGCGTTGGGCAAGGCTTTTAACAGTGAAATTAAGGCAGTTGTCTGGTTGCACAGTTCAGTTATCTGATGGTGGCTTTTGGGGTTGGCTAACAGCAGTGTGGCTAGCAGGGCTGTTTGGTTGGCATAGGCTGATTGGTTAATACGCTGCAAAACCTGCTGGCTGATATGCTGAGTCAGCTCATGAACTGCCGGCTTGATGCTTTCTTCGGATGTGGCATGGATATGCGGCATATCCCGGGTGGCCTGCTGTAGCAGCAACGGCTCACCAAAGCTTAATGCAGCATCACCGAAACGATGGCGAAAGAGTTTCAGTGTTTTAATCAGCCCGAGGAAAGACTCACTGGTTTTCTTTTCTCCCTGCAGTTCCTTTTGGTAACTTTTATTTTCAACAAGCTTGTCGTAACTTATCCAAACGGGTATCAGTGCGACAGGCTTTTCCGGATTAAGCAAATGGTTTTCCAGCGTTATTCTGAGTAAGCCGGTCTTGGCAGGTAACAGACGTCCGGTACGGCTACGGCCTCCTTCAATAAAGTATTCCAGCGAATGTCCCCGGTTGGACATGGCGCACAGGTAGCGGTTAAATAACTGCGTATATAAGGGATCACCGCGAAAACTGCGACGCATAAAAATAGCGCCGCCACGTTTCAGGATGCTGCCTAGTATGGGGACGTTGAGGTTATCGCCGGCGGCAATATGCGGAATCATCAACCCATGTCGGTATAAATTCCAGGACAGCATCACATAATCCATATGGCTGCGATGGCAAGGCAGGTAAACCAACTGATGTTCTGGCGCACAGCGCTGTACTTTCTCTATGCCGATAACGTGTATTTTCCGATAGGTTTTTTTCCAGAAAACCCCCAGTAATGATGCAAGGATACGTGCGGTAGCAGGGCTGAAGTTCGCTGCAATTCCTTTTAGTAGGTTTTTTGCATCGGCGCGAATCAGTTCTACAGGGTTATCCTGCTCAGCGGCGGTCTCTTCGATGATCTCTTTAACGGCGGGTTCGCGTAGAATAACTTTAAACAGATTACTGCGATGGGATAGCGTTGGGCCGATGATGGCCAGGCGGCGGCGATAAAAGTGATGATGAAACACTCTAACTGCTTTATGGGCAATGACGCCCGCTGGTTGATGCGGTAACTCTTCCTGCAGTTGTTTTAAAGAGAGTGGCGGATCGACCTGTATCAGGGTTTGGCGTCCATTGACCAGCAATTGCATTAAACGCCCAAACGCTCCCGCTTTGCTCCAGCTTTCGGCATAGAGCAGGTTTAAGAAAGAGGTTTCGCGTCGCGGCATGCGCCCGTGATATACAGAAATAGGGACTATGTTGATATCCTGCTCTGAGGGCAAAAATTCCAATTTTTCTATTTGCGCTTCAATGCGATTACGCAGGTCGTCTTGATGGCCGTGGGCAGCACAGAGTATTTTCTGCTCTGGCAGCGAGTTACCCTGTAGGCGCAGTTGTTCTATTAACAGGATTCGATGGGTGTATCGCTCTGTTTCAATAACGAACAAGGTGTTGGCATCAGGCTTTAAGTATTGTCTGCCTTGCACGGTAGGGTGGACGATCAGGCGTAATAATAAACGGCTGATGCGGTTTAATCCTCGCATGTTTTGTCAGGCCTTATCTCTTATTAGTCGAGCGGTTAATAGTGCGATTAATCTTGTGATTCAGAGTGTGATTAATAGTGCGGTGGCGGCTCGTCAGTGTAGTCAGTGCCCTGGCTTTCCTGACCGACAGTTTTGAGTTGGTCGTTAAAGATTAGCAGCATTCTTTTCAGCTCAGAAATAGTTCTGTCTTGCTTGGCAATAACATCATTGAGCTTATCCAGCGCATCTTCCTGAAATGCTACGCGGCTTTCAAGCCCTGTTATACGTTCGTCATAGTTCATGGGGGGTCTCTACCAGGTATAAATTTCATTCTACTAAGCATAACGGAGAGGTGTAGGAAAAGTAAATTGCGATGAGTGCGGGTAAGCTATTGAAATTTTAAGTTTTCTTCTGTATACCTTTGCGGTTGTTGCTTTAAGTTAAGTATAGGCAACTTAAATAATAGTAAATATCATGATAAGACAAGAGATAGATACATGAGTGGTAACCAAATAGTTCGTAGTGTAATTGTAAGTATTATTGCAGCAGTGTTGATTCCTGTGCTGCTTAAAGCTGTCGCCGGTGTTGAAGCAGGGTTAACAGCCCCGGTTATAGCGGTAACCTTTATCGTAGTTCTTATTAGTAGTGTAATTTCTGCTATGGGTGGAGGCGCAAGTGCCCCCTCAACTCCGGCTCTGAATCAGATGAATGATGAAGATTTGGAAGATGAAGAAGACTATGAAAATGATGATCGTGAACTGGGTACAGTTAAGTGGTTCAATGTGTCTAAAGGCTTTGGATTCATTACACGTGAAAATGGCGATGATGTTTTTGTTCATTTTCGTAACATTCGTGGGCGTGGGCATCGTTCTTTAAGTGAAGGTCAGCGTGTTCGTTTTAACGCGCGTGAGAGTGATAAAGGTTTGCAGGCGGAAGATGTTTCCGTCATGCGTGGCTAATCATCTCTATAGCGGAAGCTTCGGCTTCCGCTTACTTTTTTCCTGCTATTTCCTTGTTTTTTGCTTCCTCTCCCCGTTAGTCTTCTGTTTATTCGTTGGCACCTAATTGATGTAATTCTTTTATAATCCTATCAGGCTTGCTGTATCCATCACTCAACCTGATAACCTTTTCGCCATCCAAAAAACGCAGTGCCGGAAAACCGGATACATTCAACTGTCGAGACAGGGCCATATGCTCCTGCAGTGTTTGTTGTGTGCTTTGCGCATCAATTAAGGGTGCGAAATCTGACGCGTTTATGCCGAGTGACTCGGCCAGCCGGATCAGTGTTTCGCTATCAGATGGATTTTGAGCGTTTAAGTAATAGGCCTGTTGAATGGCGTTTGCCATCTGAGCGGCACTACCCGGGCTAAGCTGTTCGGCCACGATAACGGCCCGGCATGCTCGCCATGTGCTTCGTCTTGGGGAGCACTGGGTCCAGAAGTCATAATTAAACTTTGTGCCCGTGCTTTCTTCAATATGCTGCCAGATAGACCGTATCGTCTTTTGCTGCTCCTTTGGCATAGGCGAGTCTGAATCGGCTGCTAATCCTCCCATAATGAATTCAACTGCCAGGTTGGGGAAAGTCTGCTTTATGGCTTCTGCGGTAGGCGAGAAAGCCCAGCACCAGCTACACATTGGATCCATAATATAGAGTAATTTTTTCATCACTGCTCCAGTTGAGATGCTTGATTTAGTTAAGAAATTCTATCATTAGCCGATCATAAGAATATCGCTTTAAAAGATCATTAAAAAATGCTGGCAATTAAAGTGAAAGCGCAAAAGTAAAGCTTATGCATACACTTATGGTGTACTGAACTACTGCTATACTCAAGCGAATGATTCTTAATAAATGCTCAGGAGTATCTTGCTAGATGGATTTTGCATCCCTTGTTGGAATCATATCGGGTTTAGTACTCATCATCTCTGCTATTTTGATCGGTGGAAATGCGGATATTTTCATTAATGTCCCCGGTATGATGATTGTGGTGGGTGGGACAATGGCGGCTACATTACTCACAGTGCAGTTTCGTGATGTGATGAATGCGTTCAAAGGTGCTTATATTGTTTTCACTCAGGATAAAACTAATCCGTCAGAAATGATTGATACCATGATTAAGCTGAGTAAAATCAGCCACCGGCATGGCTTATTGAAACTGGGAGAGGTCAAAACTGATTCAGCTGTTTTACACAGGGCCTGTATGCTGTTATGCGAAGCTGCGTCTGAGCAGGTGATACGTAATACCCTGCAAAATGAGATCGACTCTCTGATGGCGCGTCACTTTTCAGTGCAGGATGTTTTCCGCAAAATGGCGGCATATGCACCTGCATTCGGTATGTTGGGTACACTTATTGGTCTTATTCAAATGCTCAGTGAGCTGGATAACCCCGAGTCGATTGGTCCGGCGATGGCGGTTGCGCTATTGACTACTTTTTATGGATCATTATTAGCAACCATGGTATTTCTCCCGATCGCCGGCAAGTTGAAAGCGAGGACATTGCTTGAAGTGACGAATCTGGAAATTATTCGCGAGGGAAGTATTAGCATTCTGACCAATGATCATTATGCGCATGTTTATGAACAACTCTCTTCTTATCTGCCTGAACGCGCCCGTAAGCCCATAGTAAATAAGAAACCGCCAGTTATGCAAGGAGTCAAAAAGTGAGTGCGCGGCGTCAGATTATTGCTGAGACAGAGCCGGGCTGGATAGTTACTTACGCCGATTTGATGACCTTGTTGTTGGTTTTTTTTGTGCTGCTTTTCTCGATCTCGACGGTGAAAAAAGAACAGTTCGCCTCGACGATCCGATCCTTTCAGCTGGCGATAGGTGATACCGGTGGTAGTCTCATTCCGCTGCCTGAAGAGCTCAGAGCGCCTGCAACAGAAGTCCCTGATACGCTGGAGCAAAACAATGCCGATCAATTGGTGCCGCCGGATCTGGTGGTGCAGGAGCAAGAAGAAGTTAAGCTGCCCGAAATGCCAGAGGT
>NZ_JBFIIH010000052.1:0-25041 GCF_041601355.1 Neptunomonas sp. | reverse complement strand
ATACGCAAACCGCTTGTCAGACGTTCCATAGAAGTGTTCTGGTCGTTCTGAGACAATGTCAGGTTACGCTGTGCGTTAAGTGACATAATGTTTGAGTTAATTACCATAGACATGAGGCTTTCTCCTATCAACCAGATTTATCTGGTTGTTTTGTGTTCGTTACCGGTGTTCCGCTACTTTAAAAATGGCATTGCCACCGGGTATATTTAACTTATCGACCAATGGTTTGGTTGCTTTAGTCTTTATTTTTACTTTCTTCTGTGGCAGCGTTCTTCATCGGCTGGCTTATCTATCGGCGCTTTTATGCGCTGCTTTAGGAATGGATTTAGAGAAATTTTGCAGCGCTACTTAAACGCTCTATAAGCACTTAATTCATGTTGACAATGGAATTTTTTATGCTAAAGATGACACAACAACTACTTGATTTAACAAAAGAAATACAACTTTCTGCAGATGCCGGCGCGTGGGATACAGTGGCAAAACTACAAATTACCCGCGAGAATTTAATAAAAAAAATTGAGCAATTACCTGTACCGCAGGATGAGAAATCATCCCTGGAGATCGAAGCACTGATTATTGAAATACAAAAAACAGACGCGGCCATCATGCCAAAAGTGATTGAGCAGATGCGGGCTTTAACTGAGAACAGAAAACAAACCAACAAGGGAAAGAAAATGACAAAGGCTTATCAGTCGACCCGATAAGCCTTGAGTGCGCAAAGAGTGCTGCGGGAACAGAGCCGTTACCAATAGTACCCGTCTGGTTAAGGTAAATCTAAATAGTTAATCTAGTTAATATAATTAAATAAGGACAGTGCCGATACCCGCCCGAAAACAGCCTGGGTTGCCGATAAGGTGGCTTCTTCTAACGTAAATTCACTGATCGCCGAGGCTAAATCCGTATCAACCAAACTGGATATTGCCGACTCTGTAAACAACTTAAAATCAAGATTAGAGCTACTGATAAACCCGAGGGAGCTTAAGCGCGATCCTATCGTAGTCACCGCTTCATTATTACGCTCTGATGCTTGTTTAAACTGATCCAGACTGGTCGCTACTAACTCGCCTAATGCATCACGCTCTGCCTGTGTTGCTACTGGTTTAAGCAGTTCTTCAGCCAAATCCAAGGCGACATCCAGAACATTCTTTTTTTCAGCAGAGACGTTAAACGTCAATGTATTGTCTGTAGCACTCGCGGGTGCATTCAGCTCAAATGTCATTCCGTTAAAATCGATCGAATCGCCTGGTGTAAAAGAAGTTAACGATACTATTTCGTTTCCGCCGCTATCACTCATTTGATAACTGTATAACCCGGACGGAACAGGAGCGTCTTCTGTTACTGCTATCGTAAGGTCACCCAATCCTTTGACGGCCTCTATGAAGCTTGCTTCATCTTCGCTCGACGTAAAAGAAACATTACTGACAAAAGGCTTTGTCGTTGTCACACCGCTTTCGTAATCAAAGACCTCCTGGCCTGTCATGGTGACGTTCAAGCGATCATCCACTGACTCAAACAGGTACGCACCTGAATCGTTAGATGGCATAAACAGCTCAGAACCTACCTGTATCTGGCGCTGACCATCGTCGCCCTGGTATGCGTAGCGTCCATTTTCCAGTTCATAGGGCTTAGTCGCGCCCCGGCTGCCGGAAAAAAGATACTCGCCTTGTGAATCCTGGGTGTTCATTAAGCCAGCGACGTAACTGGTTAACTGGGTAAGCTCATTCGCGATGGTTTTCCTGTCTTGATCACCTAAGGTTCCATTGGCAGCGTTAAGTGTTAACTCACGCATTCTGTCAATGGCGATATTGACATCACCAAGAATGGTTTCTTCCAACTCCAAACGGCGTTCAGTGACATTGATGTTGTCGTCAAATTTTGAGTACTGTGCCAATTCGCTTTCTAACTTAACTACCTGAGCCGCGGCGACCGGATCATCTGAAGGAGTCTGCAGCTTTTTACCTGTCGAGATCTGGTCTTGCAGTTCAGCCAGTTTTGACTGTGAATTCTGCATTTGATCTATCGATTTAAAATACTGTTGCTGGGTTGAAATTCTCATTACTCAGCCTCCTTCATTAAATGCTGTTAAGCAAGGTATCAAATAATGTTTGTGACGTTTTTATTAACTGAGCAGAAGCCTGATATGCTTGCTGAAACTGCACTAATTTAGCCGCTTCTTCATCCAGGTTAACACCCGAGACACTCGACTTTGCCGTAACAGTAGAATCCAATACGGCTTTATTTGCCGCCATGGTAATTCGGGAAGCAGACGTACTCGTGCCGACACGTTCGATGAGACTTCCGTAAAGATCCTGATAAGAACCACCCTCAAAAAGATCTTGCTGTTGCAGGCTTGAGAGCGCCAGCGCATTGCGGTTATCGGATACGCCATCCTCATTAAAAGTAAAGCTAAAACGGTCACCTGCGGTTGGCAGGCTATCAATAACGACCTCATAACCATTCAATTCAATAGCTTTACCCGCTTCATAATTCGCACTTGATAAAAGCTGAGGATTAGATGGCTCACTCATATCGTAGACAGTGTAAGCCAGCGGATCAGTATTATTAAACACGATATCAACGGGAGGATTCAGCTCTGTTGCATCGCTTGTCATCAAAGCATTTGGTTTGGTCACCGTCACCGAAGCAACCCCCGAGCCCTGATTATCGGTGTCGGCTGTTATACGTACGGGCGATGCCAGTGCTAATTTTTTCCCATCCTGAATTTTTGATGTTAAATCTTCAGCGCCGGTTCTTACCGGCTGTATCAAAAACGTATCGCCTTTGACTAACTCTGAGCTGGCATTTAACGTCACTTTCATACCATCGACCTGAAAGGAGAGCGTTTTGCTAGCTGAGTCGAAGTAATATTCGTTTTCTTCATCAACGGCAGCAACGGCATCAGAAATACTCGTAAAACTGGTAGCCGGTGCTTCTGGCTGGACCTTTGACAATTGATTGATTCGGGTCTGCTGACCATCACTGTTACGCGTGAGCGTAATACTATTATCGTTATCAAACGTTAGTTCGTAATCAGACGCCTTGAGCAGAGAAATATCTTTTATTTCTACACCACTGGAGCCTTTAAGAAGCGTTGACTGGTTATCTGATTTTGAGGAGATACGGCTAGATTGCAGTGCAGTGCTGTTGACATCATTAAACAGATTGCCGCCCAGCTCATTGTTCAGATCCATACCCGCACTATGCAGAGTATTCATGCTCTCTGCAAAACCAATCGCCATGCGCCCCAATTCATCACGGGCACTATTCAGCGCTTCGTTCCGATATTGCAACAACCCACCGATACTGCCACCACTAAGCTCATCCGTAACCGTAATCTTCTGACCTGAAATAACAAGCGCCAGATCATTCTGCGAACTATCCGGATCACCTTGCAGCGACTGCATCTGGCTGGCAGAAGTCCCCACCACCAGAGGCTGACCGTTACCGATAAAGACACTGAACTGATCGCCTTGCTCGATGACTCTGACACCCACCAGCTCTGATAACTGATTGGTGAGCTCTTCCCGCTGATCTTTAAGCTCGTTGGCAGGATTACCGGATGATGTTGCCGTCTGGATGTTATCATTTAACTCGGCGATGCTGCCCGCCAATGAATTAATCTGGCTGGCGACATCATCCAGAATACCGTTAATGTTACTGTCTTGACGATTGATATGCGCATCCAAATCATTGAAACGCTGCACCAAGGCATCCGACTCTGCAACAAACAACTCCCTATTGGGTATAGAAACCGGATCATCCACCACATTTTGTAATGCAGAAAAGTACTCATCCAGCGCATTAGAGACACTGCTTGTGTTGGTGGCGAGCAGGTTATCTAACTCGCCCGACATATCGGCATAGGTTGATGTTTGGTTATAAGAAGACAGATCAGACCACAACTGCTGAGTCAGAAACTGATTGGTAATACGCTCAACAGAATCAACCTGTACACCGGATTGATCCGGCAATGTAGAAAAATTAGCAATCTGACGACTATATCCATCCGTATTGACATTGGCTATGTTCTGACCAACGGTCGCTAGCGCCGACTGGTTTGACCTCAGCGCCTGATTACCTAAATTTAACAAATTGAAACTGGACATGATCTATCTCCGGAGAGTGGCGCTGCATTAGCACCAAAACCTTATACATATCTTCTCTATAGCGGCTAAACATCAACCTTCTTTAGGTGTGTTTAGTCCCATTGCCAGAATACGGTTTTCAAAAATGGTGGTGATCTTGTCTGCATAGGCAGGATCTGTGGCATATCCGGCGGCTTGTAACTGCTGCAGGTATTCACGCGGGTCGGCGGCTTGTTCTAATGCCTGTTGGTAGCGCGTGCTATTTTTCAAAAAATCCGCATAGTCGCTGAAACTCTGCTCATAGGAGTCGTATGAACGAAACAGGGCTTTTTCCTGTTGGGCCACCCCATCACGATACTCCAGTGTATTCACCTGTGCCCGCTCACCATCCCAACGCTTATCTGCTTTGATATTGAATAAATTATTGCTGCTATTGCCTTCTGCATCACGAATAATATGCTTACCCCAGCCAGTCTCTAACGCGGCCTGCGCTAACAGCACTTTGGGGTCTACTCCCAGTTCAGCCGATATCTCTTCAGCCAAAGGAAGCAAGGCGCTGACGAAGGCTTCAGGCGAATCAAACTTATCCGGCAAATTGGCTGCCGGGGTTGTTGTTCGTAATGTCGATGCTTTTTCCGTTAAAAGCTGCTCAACGGTTTCACTAATAGGCGTAATAGACGGAGGCGCTTCGGTTTTAGTGCTGTTCAGCCCTTGTATCGACGACACTGTAACACCCGCACCCTGATCAAATGCGCGGTTAAGTAATCGCTCAGATTCCGAGACCGATCGCATGTTTTTATCATCGTCATCATCACCCATACGCACATTCAACTGATGGCTCAACTGCCGAGCCAGCACGTCTGCCAGGCCGATGCCGTTACTTTGTGACATTTCCTGCGTCATCTGGTTATCCAGCATGCCCTGATAAAAACCTACGTTGCCGCCGCTGAACACATTATCTTCACTGAAGGATGCATTCGCCTCTCGCATACTCTTCATGACCATGCTCAAAAACATCTGCTCAAATTGTTGTGCAACCTGCTTGAGCGCTTCAGGCGTATCGGTTTTTGCCTGCTGCTTGAGCTTTTGCAGACTTCCCATATCGGCATAAAAATCAGGATTGTGCTTTGGATCCGTATTAATCGCCATGATCAGATCACTATCAGTTCGGCTTTAAGCGCACCCGCTTGCTTAAGCGCTTCAAGAATGGCCATTAAATCACCCGGAGCAGCACCGACCTGGTTTACCGCTTCGATAATCTCTTGTAATGATGTACCCGGCGAAAACTCAAACATATGCCCTGAGCCCGCATCCACCTCTATTCCGGTACGCGGCGCAATCACTGTATCACCGCCCGCTAAGGCATTCGGCTGAGTTACATCCAGGTTTTCTGTGATGGCAACGGTTAACCCACCGTGAGTAATAGCTACCGGCGATACACGTACGTCCTGCCCTATGACAATCGTACCGGTGCGCGAGTTAATGATGACTTTAGCCACCTCTTTAGCCGGTGTGATTTCCAGATTTTCCAGTACAGAAATAAATGAAACGCGTTGCGATGCATCTCTTGGCGCTCTGACACGAATTGATGTTGCATCAAGCGCCGCCGCCGTATTCATGCCTAACAAACTGTTGATCTCTTCGGAAACCCGTCGCGAGGTCGTAAAGTCAGGGTGATTGAGATTAAGAATCAGGCTATCTCCCTGCGCAAAGGCATTGGGCACAGTACGCTCAACTGTCGCACCATTAGGAATTCGCCCAACACTGGGAACATTTAAGGATAACCGCGAGCCATCCTTACCTTCGACACCAAAACCGGAAACCACCAGGTTACCCTGCGCCATTGCATAGATTTGACCATCCGCGCCTTTCAGCGGCGCCATCAGCAAACTACCACCGCGCAGACTTTTTGAATCACCAATAGAGGATACCGTCAGGTCGATGGTTTGACCTGGCTTGGAAAAAGGCGGTAACTCTGCATGTATAGCGACGGCGGCTATATTTTTTGATGTAGGGTCTATGGTTGAAGGGATAGCGACGCCAAAATTGTTCAACATATTTCTGAACGTCTGCGATGTAAAGTTAGCCTTATCGCCGGTACCATCCAAGCCGACCACCAGGCCATAACCCACCAGTTGGTTATTACGTACGCCTGCTACTGAGGTGATATCTTTTATACGCTCAGCCATTGCACCGGATGAAAACAACAATGTCATGAGTAGCAATGTAACAAGCTTATTGATCATGTGATTCATCACTTATACCTTTTTTATTTAAACGCAATCGTTCAATAATATTCTAGAACGGCCACAATGGGCTTATAAAGAAGCGAGTTAACCATCCCATCACATTGGTGTCATGCACACCGCCGGTACCACTGTAGCCAATTCTGGCATCTGCCAACTTGGTGGAAGGAATCGTGTTATCAGCAGCAATGTCCTGGGGGCGAACCAACCCGCTGATCTGAATGTATTCATCGCCCTGATTTAACTGCATCCATTTTTCGCCCCTGACAGACAACACGCCATTCGGCAGTATTTCATGAACCGTCACGGTAATGTCACCACTGAGGCTATTGCTCATATCCGACGAGCCTTCACCATCAAAGGTGTTATTTGAAGAGTCGATGTTTGCACTCAAGGGCGCACCAAACACTGACAGGGCATTACCCAAAATCGTTGGCTGGGGTATCGATAACGCGCTTGTTTTGTCTGCAGTTGTTGACGCCGATTTAGATGATTGGGTTTTTTCACTAAGAACAATAGTAATGATGTCTCCAACGCGATGCGCCCGGCCATCACTGTAAATATCCAGATTAGTAGCGGCATTAAAAATGGAACCATCAATGGGTTTAGGTTGTTGCAACTGCTGTGGTGCTACCGGTGCATAATAAGGGCGATCAGGTTTGACTGGCTTGTTGACACAGCCAACCAGCAGGATAGATACACTTATTAACAACACAACTTTTTTCATGATGCTTTTCATAAGTCCCGTCATAATGTTCCTGTCACAAGAGTGCTCATTGCCACCTTCATAAAGTCCTCTGATTAAATCTACGGTTTAAAGCTGCTGCGATACATAAGAGAGCATTTCATCAGCGGTAGAGATAACTTTGGAGTTAATCTCGTAAGCACGCTGGGTAGTAATCATATTCACCAGCTCTTCCACCGAATTTACATTCGACGCTTCCAACATCCCCTGGCGCAAGATACCTGTGCCCGCTTCGCCCGGCACGGCAACCTCCGGTACACCACTGGCAGCCGTTTCGATAAACAGGTTCTGACCTATTGCTTGCAGGCCTGCCGGATTGATAAAGGTGGCTATTTCCAACTGAGTGATATCTACAGGCGTAGCACTGTCAGCAACAACGGCGGTTACTGTGCCATCAACCCCCACCGTAAAAGTCTGAACCTCGTCAGGCAGTGTCACAGCAGGCTCGATTAAGTAACCCTCGACTGTAACCAGTTCATTATCGCTGTTAAGGTGGAATTGTCCGTTACGCGTATAGCCGATTTCACCATTAGGCATACTGACCTGAAAAAATCCCCGGCCATTAATCGCTATATCAAACGCCTCATCAGTAACCTGCATCTCACCCGCTTGAAAAAGCTTTTGCGTACCGACAACCCGCACCCCATTACCCAGCTGTAAGCCTGAGGGCAGTTGCGTACCTTGTGCAGAATCCGCACCCGGTTGACGCTGAACCTGATAGAGCAGATCTTCAAAAACGGCCCGGTCTTTTTTAAAACCAACGGTACTGACGTTTGCCAGGTTGTTGGAGATAACTTTGAGCTGTGTATCCTGAGCGGACAAACCTGTTTTAGCGACAAATAGTGCACCGTGCATGGCTATCTCCTAACGCTGCTTAGCTTAAAGAAAGGATTTGAGTCGCGGCGGATGAGTTCTCTTCCGCGGTCTTCATCATTTTTATGTTCATTTCAAACTGGCGTGACAAGCTGATAATACTGGTTAACTCATTGACAGCATTAACATTACTCGACTCAAGATAGCCAGAGCGCATCTTAAGATTCAGGTCTGCAGGCTGCACAGCATTCGCATCCACATGCATTAAACCATCAAGCCCTTTGTAAATAGACTGCTGATCAAGATTAACCATTTTTATCCGATCAACCACGGCAAGCTCGGCTGCCGACTCACCAGATGGACGGATAGTGATCGTTCCATCGGAGCCGATTTCAATTTGTTCCGCTTCCGGTACGGCAATAGGAATGCCGCCGTTACCCATCACCGGCAATCCACTGCCTGTTACTAACTGATTAGCGGCATTGAGCTGCAGTTCGCCGCTACGGGTATAAGCTTCATTGCCGTCGGGGCCAATCACCGCCAACCAACCACCGCCATCGACAGCCACATCTAATGACCTGCCCGTCTGGATAAAGGTGCCGGTCGTGGTATCGGTTGCCGGACGCTCTGTCATCGCATAAACACGACTGGGCAAACCCTCGCCAAACACCTGCATGGCGCGGGCTTGAGCCAAATCTGTTTTAAAGCCGGTAGTGCTCACGTTGGCCAGATTGTTGGCATGCGTTTGCTGCGCAAGCATATTTTCACGCGCCCCGCTCATTGCAACAAAAATAACTTTATCCATAACATCTTCCGGTCTGTGTCATTGTTTTTTTATTTTCTCTATCCAGACAAATGCAAAGCGTGTGCCAAAAAAAAGAGCCGCATAAGCGACCCTTTAAATAAACACAATAGAGTACAGATCAGATCTGCAAAATCGACTGCGTTACTGTGTTCAGCGTTTCCAGTGTTTTGGAGTTTGCCTGGAAATTACGCTGCGCTTCAATCAGCTTAACCAACTCAGCAGACAGATCGACGTTAGATTGCTCTAATGAAGCGGAATTTAACAAACCATTCAAGCCTGTTCCCGGCGGATTCAATAAAGCCCCGCCCGACGCGAGAGTAGCAGACCACTCGGTATCACCACTTGGCTGCAAACCTGCCTGGTTTTCGAACGATGCGATAGAAACCACACCTATTTTAAGCTCTTCACCATTACTAAATGCCGCAATCATTTCACCCGTTCCGGCAAATGAAACACCGATGAGATCCCCTTTAGCGTAACCATCCTGATCAGATGCTTTAATGATGGAATCAGATGCAAACTGGGTTGAGCCTTCCAGGTTCAACGTAATTACATTATTAGGGTTTGCAGGATCAGCGCCCTTAATCGTTAACTCCGGAACTGCTGCGCCTGTAACGATAGCTTCACCATTCACCGAAGACAGCAAACCATTGGTAGGATTATATTTTAATAGTATAGGCCCGGGCGCTGTTGCTATATCTGTCGAACTCGGATCAGGATTCGTTTTTCGACCCAGATCAAGGGCAGTATCGCCATTCAGATAAGCATAAACTCTGTATACACCGTCGTAACTATTATCTCCTTCAATCACCAAATCACTGGTAACAGTCACATCTACGGCACTAGCAGCCCCAAACAACCCAGCAGTTCCCGTTGCCACTGCCTCTGATACATTAACAGGACTCCCGGTTACTTCTGATGCGCTAACATCTGGCTTGTATACGATCTTAATTGAACCATTGATGCCTTGGTCCGCATCATAGGTCACAGACTGAATGAGTGGATTAGACTCAATAATGTCGGACTCACGGGCAGCAATGGCCGCGGCTATTGTTGAGACCGGAACCGGCTCAGTCGCTGCACCATCACCGGTAGAGATACTAATTTCAACCCCTTCTATTTTTACAGTATGCGAAATATTCTGGGTGAAATTTGCAGCGTTAAACTCGAAAAATTCCTGATGATTACTCGACACAAATCCTGTGCTATCGTTTTCGGATGACGCATAAACATCAGAAGTCGCACTATTAACCACCGCGACATCGCCATACTCAATGGAATCGGATTTAGTAATGACTCTTAATTCACCATCTCCTGTTGTAGCCCCTGCCGGCAGATAATATTCAACGGCTAAAATACGCGGATCCTTACTCTGCAAATCCGCCAAGCCGTCTCCACTAAGCCTCCACAGCTCTGTGTCACCATTATCGATAGAAGTCGAATCGTTCACAAAGCCATTCACTTCATCAGCATCTCCACTGGCAGGCAAAGCGAATGGTAAAGTGAAGCCGGAAATAGCAGGGGTTGTCCCTATGCTGGCCACATATTGGTTATACTCATTCTCAGGACGCTGCTCAACGAAGTTATATTTAATCGTATGCTCATTACCCAAACTATCGTAGGTGCGCACAGTTGTACTGTAAGTATAAGAACCCGCCTTATCTTTATCATAGTTAGGCAAGAGTGTTGTGGCGTCCTCACGTGCATCAATATTGAGTGCCAAATCCATATCACTGGTTGCTTTAGGTGGGTATTCCTTCTGCGTTACCGCTAAATCACCTATCGGCAATCGGTTTTCTTTATCATCTAACCCGTAACCTTGCAGTCGTTTTCCGTCTTTAGAGACAACATAGCCTTCTTTGTCTAACTCAAAGGCTCCGGCACGCGTATAAGTAATTCCACCCTGCTGGTCATCTAACTGGAAGAAGCCTGAACCATTAATTGATAAATCCAGATTATTATTAGTGAACTCTAAAGTACCTGAGCTAAAGTCCTGCGCAATATCGGTAACCGTCACACCAGAGCCAGGTGTATTACTACTCCCCGCCCCCACTACAGACGCTGTATAGATATCCCCAAACTCAGCTCGCGATGATTTAAAACCAACCGTACTTGAGTTTGCAATGTTGTTACCTGCCACATCAAGCATGGTTGATGATGCTTTTAATCCTGTAACCGCGATATTAAAACCCGCCATGACTATATCCTCTCATTAACCTATTTGCTTGATATCATTAATACTGACGGAACCTGCACCGGTATTCACTTTCATACCAATACCGTTTTGTCCCAAAGTGACACTGTCTACCCGATGACCGATGTAGCTTTCCGCCGTTGTATATATGCCATCGGTATCTGTTGCCTCAACTACAACGCGATACTCACTTTGCTTTTCACGATCGCCTACCTGCCAGCTAAAGGTATGATCACCTGAGGTTTTAGACCCCATTGACCAACTATCCACTACACCACCCGACGCATCATAGATAGAGACGCGCACATCTGAGGCGCTATCCGGCAAGCTCAATACACCCTCAATTTCACCTTCAGTATTGAGTACTGCAGTATCTGTTTTAACAAACGCTGTCTGACCCACCATAGAGGATGCCTGTAAAGCCGCCTGACTGGTTAATAAGGCACTGCTCATTTCTGTCATGGTCGTGTTGAGGTTATTAATACTTTCCACTGAACTCATGTTAGAAATCTGTTGCATAAAATCAGCAGTATCCGCCGGACTGGTAGGATCCTGATTTTTCAGCTGTGCAATCATCAACTTCATAAACATCTCGCTGTCTTCCTGAGACTGCGTTGTGCTACCAGAACTCGATTGATTAGCACTGTTTATCGACTCATAAACCGATGTTGCATTACTTATACTGTTGATATCAGCCATATCGTGACCTCAACTCTTTATATTAAAATTTAGTTAATTACTGGCCCAGCGTAAGAGCACGCTGCACCATCTGTTTTGCTGTATTCATAATTTCTGCATTGATCTGAAAAGAGCGCGATGCTGAAATCATGTCCGCCATCTCTTCAACCACATTCACGTTTGGGTAATGCACATAACCTTTTTCATCGGCTAACGGGTGGCTGGGATTATATTCGGTACGCAATGGCGCCTGACTTTCTACGATACCTTTGACCTGAACACCCTGCCCGGGTAACAGGCCGGCGTCTATATTGGTTACCTGCTCCAGAGATGGCTCTTGTAGCGCAAACACCGGTTTACGCGCGCGATAGGTTTGATCCACACTGGAACTAACGCTATCGGCATTGGCCATATTACTGGCGGTCGTGTTCAACCTGATGGTCTGAGCACTCATTGCTGAACCCGCTATATGAAATATATTTGCCAATGACATACTTATTCACCCTTAATCGCGCTGGTTAGACCTTTAAATTTACGGTTCAGAAAATCAAATGAAGCCTGATAACCTAAAGCGTTTTCTGTGTAACGAGCCATCTCTTCCTGAACATCCACCGTATTACCGTCAACAGCTGGCTGCATCGGCGTACGAAACATCAACTCTGCCGCAAAATCAGGATGGATAACGCTATCGTTATGTGCAGCATGCGTATTCACCATTTTCAGTGACGCCTGATTTTGCTGAGTCCCTTTTAAACCCTGTACACCCTGCAACACACTTTTAAAATCAATATCACGAGCCTGGAAATTTGGCGTATCAGCATTAGCAATGTTATTCGCAATAACTTCTGCACGTTTAGAGCGCAGGGCAACTGCGTCATCGTGTATTCCTAATGCTTTGTCAAAACTGATCGCCATACATCACCTCATACTGTGTGAATAGATTAAAGCAATGTCTATGCCAAACACACTAAAACGCCGTACAACAAGAGATCGCGAGGAATAAGAAGTTTTTTGCCAGGGTAAAAAATAGAAAAGCGGCACTCGATTGCCGCTTTATTTTGCCGCTTTTTGATTCAGCTCTAAGGCTAGATTGCCTGGTAAATAATGCCCGGGCGGCAATGAATCATTTTGTAACAATCAGCTAATCCCGCCAGAGACTCAGATGCACCCAGCAGCAGGTAGCCGCCAGGGGTGAGCTGTTTATGCATTTTACGTAAAATTTCTCTTTTCACTTCTGAAGAAAAATAGATCATCACATTTCGACAGAAAATAATATCGAATTGCCCCAACCCGGAATACTGACCTAACAGATTAATACTCTGGAAACGAATTCTGGATTTTATATCAGGGTTAATAGTCCAGGAACCATTGTTATTCGCTGTAAAGTACTTCTGCAACCGCTCCTTTTCCAGGCCTCGCCCCAACGCCAACATCTCATATTCACCTGAGCGGGCTTGCTGCAATACACTTGACGATATATCTGTCGCGATAATCTCCTCTCCCAACAAAGAGAAGCCAGGATTCGCACGTTTATATTCATCAATAATCATGCTCATTGAGTAGGGCTCTTGTCCGGTAGAGCAGGCAGCCGACCATAGGCGTATTTTTTGACGGCTTTTCTTTTTCCTTATTTCAGGCAAAAGCTTATTTTTAAGAATATCGTAGGGGTGTATATCACGAAACCAAAGCGTTTCATTGGTAGTCATCGCATCGATAACTTTATCTTTGAGCTGATGACCTGCGGGTGTTTCAAGCTGCTGTACAAGGGAAATCAGATTATCCAGCGAGTTCTCATGCATGATTTTCCCAAGTCGACTCTGCACAAGGTACTGCTTATGCGCTGCCAGCAGTATCCCGCAGTTTTTTTCCAAAAACTGACTAAACACAACGAACTCATTCGGCGTTATTTTGAAGGCGCCTACACGCTCAGTCATCACTATGATTCCATTCTATGACCGTTGCTCAACTTTTTTTATCCGTTCAATAACCACACTCGCCAAATCATCAGCATTGAACTTAGCTAAAAAGCCATCTGCACCAACCTTTTTCACCATGGAGACGTTAAAGCCTCCACTCAATGAAGAGTGCAGCACAATATGCATTGTATGCATTCGCGGATCTTCACGAATCATCGCTGCGAGGGTATATCCATCCATTTCCGGCATTTCAATATCTGATATCATCATTAAAAATAGCTCGGTAACATCATTGCCTTTCTCTGCCAGGTTATTAAGCATGTCCCAGGCAACTTTTCCGTTATTACATGTTGTTACTTTAACCCCCAGATCTTCAAGGCTTCGCTGCATTTGCTTGCGTGCTACACTCGAATCATCAACGCATAAAACATGATGTGCTTTCGCTTTAACCTTCATTTCCGGCGTGGCCAGCGCTTCACTGACTTTTGTATGCATAGGATATATGTCTGCCAGTATTTGCTCCACGTCGAGAATTTCAATCAATTTATCTTCAAACTCAAACACCGCGGTCAGATAATTTTCAACGCCAATTTCTGCCGGTGGCGCCATAATCTGATCCCACTGTGTATTCAGAATCCGGTCAACTTTTCTCACCAGAAAGGCCAGCGTACGCGTATTATATTCTGCAACAATTAAAAAGCACTGCCGGTGATCTTCCTTAGGGATAGGCATACGCCCTACCGCTTCAGAAAGGTCCAGAACGGGTATCGTTTCACCGCGAATATGTGCCAAACCTTTAACCGAAGTTGTCTGCCGGGGAACTTCCGTCAATTCAGGACATTGCAGCACTTCACGTACTTTAAATACATTAATGCCGTATACCTGATCGGTTTCAAGCGAGAATAATAAAAGCTCTAAACGGTTCTGCCCTACCATTTGAGTACGCAGGTTTACAGTATCTAAAATACCTGACATGATCTTTACCAAATCTAATGCCACTGTAACAGTGGCACCACGACAACCATCCTGTACGAATTCAGGAGCCACCGTGAGTTATTTTCGAATAATGCCCGTTATCGGCACGCTCATTATTATATTAAGTTCTTTATTATTACCCACACACAGCATAGCTGACTCTTTACAAACCACCCTGGAAGCACAGATCTATAAGCATTTCAAAGCAATGCATCCTGAATCTCATATTAATATAGTCGTAAACCCCATTAATGATCAGGTAAATAACAAAAAATGTTATGACTTTTCTATTCCACTGCCTTCTGATCTGCCTTCTGGAGGGCGTTTATCAATCAGGGCCAGCTGCACGGCTCCTGATACATGGAGTTTTTACGTAACTGCCCGGGTCGATATACTCTCGATGATTGCTACTGCTAAGCGCCCCATCCTCAAAGGCGTATCCATCAGAGCCAGAGACCTCCACTTTACACAACAAAATATTAGTACATTAAACCAAAGTTATTTTACAAAACCAGAACAACTCCTGACCTTAATAGCCCGCCGTAACATAGCCACGGGCACGATACTCACCTCCAATTTATTAGTGATTCCGGAGCTAATTAAACGCAATGACACTGTTATCATTGAAGCCACTAGCGGCACTCTTTCCGTCAGAACACAAGGCACGGCACTGGAAAGTGGAAGATATGGTGAGCAGATCCGTGTTATTAATAACAAATCACAGAAAGTGATCCGCGCCTATATAAAGCGCAGAGGCGTCGTTTCTGTCTCGCGGTAGCTATTAGATGAGTGTCTGTTTATAATTAAGCCAGCATTAATTATTTGAAAATTATTTTCACTTTACCCCTAAAGTTTTGCAATTCAGAGCCGCTAATTAACGTATACATAGATTTTGAGGGTAGAAAAATGGCTATTAATCTTAACAGTTCCTTTTCGCAGCAAGCGTTGAGTGCTCGTGAAAAGATTAGCACCCAGCGTAATGACGAAGGCGCGGCATCGGTTAGTAACGCAGCTGCCAAACCTGTTTCTAAAGATACCGTCGAGCTCAGCGACACCGTCAAGGTGATGCAAGCGGCTGATGCAAAAATTGCCAACACGCCTGATATTAACAGCGAACGTGTTGCCAGCCTGAAAGCAGCAATTGATAGTGGTAGCTACAAAGTCGATGCTGAACGTGTTGCGCAGAAGATGATTGATTTAGATGCCATGCTGGAGTAAATCGTATGACTGATCTCTCTTCTACACTCTCTGCCATTGATGCCCTCGCCTACGAGGGCATTAGCATTTTAGGCCGCTTGAAAGCACTGCTGGATCAAGAACTAGAGGCATTGAAGTCGCGAGAGATTGATTTAATCCAGAGTATCAACCTGGAAAAACAAGACGTTCTCAGCCAGTTTGATCAAAACAATCGCTCCAGAGCGGAACATCTGATCAAAACAAACCTGCCTGTTTCTAAGGATGGCCTGGATTCTCTGATTGCACAAACCCAGAATAAAGCACTGATCATACAGTTCAAAAGCCACTGGAGTGATCTTGAGACAATACTCAAAGCCACGATGGATGCTAATCAGCGAAATGAGCAGATATTGATGCGCAACAGCCACAACCTTGATAAGTTACTATCAGTCCTGCGCGGACAAAAACCGAGCAATTCTTTGTACACAGCGAAAGGGGCAAAAGGGAATTACACCGGTCAATCTCATATTGGCAAAGCCTGATCCTATAAATACCACGTCAGACGGATACTCTCCGCTATCGATACAAGCGTCCCGGTAAAATATATATTCCTCGCTATTCTTGTGTCTATTGCCAAATAAAACCCAGAAAAACTGATGATTACTTTTCAGCTTAATAAAAAACCCTTAATATACCGAGTCTTAAATATTACTCTTTGATCAAACATTTATTAGCTAAAATTGTTTATCTTATTTGTCTCAGTAGCTCAGCTGGATAGAGCAGCCCCCTCCTAAGGGGCAGGTCGCAGGTTCGAATCCTGCCTGGGACACCATAACCACTTCCCAACACTCCCCAAAGGCAATCACTCAGCAGCTTTTATCGCTACGGCTTTCATCACGGTTAAAATGCTCCACCGCCTATTTCAGCAATGCGCCTAAACTTCCATCCGGCAGGTTATCCAGAGAGAGGCTACTGCACTCTTTCAATATAGCCAGCTTCTGCATTTCTTCAGCAGTTAATTTCATCCGCTCGGCCAAACGCAAATATCGGCTAACCATTTTCAAACGCTCTTCACGTCGCAAGGTCTCTTGCTTTGCCGACTCTAAAAACAGCTGCGCAAGATTCAATAAAGCGCGTGAGTTTTTCGGATCATTTTCAATCGCTAAACCAAAATAACGAATTGCCTGCGGGATTTTATCCGCCAGATAATGCTTAACGCCGAGTCTATTCACTCTGTTACTCATTTCCGGATCGTGAGTAGCTGTCTTAGTTTTCTCTGGTGGCAATTCGGGCTGTTTATCCAAAATAGGCAAACGGTCACCTGTGATGTCCAGCAACTCTCGCTTAAGATCAACAGGATGAGGCAGCTGATCAGCAAACTTGGTGGCCTCCCCCAAATGCCGGTTCGCCTCATCCAGATCACCGAGGTCTTTACTCATCTGACTTCTCAACAGAGCCGTTTTTACCTTCAGCGATCGATCCTTAGGATATTGATAGCTCGCCGTATTAAGCAACTCATCAAATTGATTACGCAGCCCCTGCTGTTCACGCTCAGGAAGCTCAGCCATTTCCAGACGCTTAATATTGGCCAAACGAAGAAAAGGCTCCGGGGATCGATAGCAACTATTACGCCCTAAAGAAATTGACTTGCGATAGGCCGTTTCCGCCAGCTGAAGTGTTTTTGTATAGACAGCCACTCGCCCCAACTCCATCTGCCTCAATAAACTCAGGGGTGATTTTCGGGTAGCGCTGCTTAAGGTATCTTGTACAGGCAAAAGATCACCTTCATATTCCAGGACCTTGGCTAACAAATCATATATGGGTAAAAATAACGGGAATTTTTTATTAAGTTTTATCAGCAGTTTTTTTGCATCTGCATATCTGTCCTGGCCTACATAGGCTTCAGCCAGACATAACCCGCTTTCTTTTTCATTTTGTTGGTTTAAATGTTGCCTGAAGAATTGCTCCGCCTCTTTAAAGCGGTTCATTTGAAGCAATAGCCGGCCTTTAACAAGCTGCACATAATCATAGTCACTGCCGGATAACTCTACCTGATCACATAGTTTAACCGCCAGATCAAGCTGCCCACGTGATACGGCAGCATCAACATCGCGTAACGCGTCTTTACGGAACATCAAAAAATCCAGCCGATACTTGAGCTCTTCCATTGTGAACGGCTTAGTTAATAATGCATCAGGCTGGCTATCAATAGCATGCAAAATCACTTCCTGAGAGGCATCGCTAGTCATGAATATCCAGCACGCACCAGGTTTGATGTAACCCAAATAACGCGACTCCTCCAGCAGCTGCATTCCGGTGAGATGATCACTACTGTTATGCCCAAGCAAAATAATATCGAAAGAACCTTCCTTGATAAGTTCTAACACCTGGCTATTAATGGTGATAGCCTGAATATTAGATATACCAAGCTGCCTCAACATATAAACAATAGTCGAGCGCATGTTACCGCTGCTTTCAATCAACAGGACACGCTTAGTGGAGTAATCTATTTTCGGCAGGTGCACGAAACCGGTGATCCTTTTGCAACAACAACGATTATATTCACACTAGTATAAAAGCCAATGACGGCTGGGGGAAGAAGACAGGCTAACAGACAAAAAAAAACACCAACGAGGGTGAACACGCGGTGCTTAATACAGTTCTATGCTGTGGTTAACATCTTATCTGTAGATACACCTGGCATACATGATTTAAATCAAAAAATGACGCTTTTAAGTATTTCTAGACCTTCGGATAAGCAGTCCACACTTGCATTTTCCAGTACACTGGTAAAAAAGAATCAGAGTTGAAGGGAATATGACGACTACTTTTATAACCCATGACGATTGTGCTCTGCATAATATGGGTCCGGAACATCCGGAAAGCCCAATCAGACTGCTCGCTATTCGTAAAGTGCTTGAAAGAACGGGATTAATTCAGCAATTAGAGACTATGCAGTCTATCCATGTGACCCCTGAGCAAGTGGCACTGGCGCATGCCGCTTTACATCAGAAGCGCCTGGAAATGAAGCTGCCGAATGAAGGCATCGTTTACGCCGATGAAGATACAGCTTTATGCCCTCATTCACTGCATGCCGCCAGCCTGGCTGCAGGTTCCACTATCCTCGCGACTAATCGTGTCCTTGCGGGAAAAACCGACAATGCGTTTTGCGCAGTAAGACCTCCGGGACATCATGCGGAACACAATACGCCGATGGGTTTTTGTTTCTTCAACAACGTTGCTATCGGCGCAATGCAGGCTTTACAACACCCACAGGTAAACCGCGTTGCTGTAGTAGATTTTGACGTACATCACTGTAACGGCACCGTTGATATTTTTAAGGACAAACCTGAAGTATTAGTTTGCTCTACCTTCCAACATCCTTATTACCCGGAAAGATATTGTGATATTAAACGGCCCAATATTGTAAATTGCCCGATGCCTGCGCACAGTGATAGCGCTTTTTTCAGAAACATAGTGGAAAAACAATGGCTGCCAGCATTACAAAATCATAAACCTGATATGATTTTTATTTCAGCAGGCTTTGATGCGCATCACGAAGATCCTATGGCAGATATTAATCTTAATGAGGATGATTACCGCTGGGTTACCAAGCTGCTTATGGATGTGGCCCGAGTCTACTCACAAGGCCGCCTGGTATCTGTACTAGAGGGAGGCTACAACCCGGTAGCGCTCGCTTTCAGTGTGGAAGCTCATGTGGAAACACTTGCAGGTTATTAGCTCACAATGACATCCGGACAGATATAAAAAAGGCTGCTCAATGAGCAGCCTTTTTCTTTACTTTAGATCTGGTTGAGCTGGATTAGCCAACAAACTTGATCATCACACCGGCAGCAACCGCAGAGCCGATAACACCCGCAACGTTTGGCCCCATGGCATGCATCAACAAAAAGTTTTGAGAGTTCGCCTCAAGACCCAGTTTATTCGATACACGAGCCGCCATAGGCACTGCCGATACACCCGCAGATCCGATCAATGGATTGATTGAGTTCCCCCCCGCCAGTTTATTCATAAACTTAGCCATCAATACACCCATCGCGGTACCAATACCAAAGGCAATAATACCGAGTACCAGAATACCTAATGTCTCTATATCAAGGAACTTATCTGCTGATAGTTTAGAACCCACAGAAAGCCCAAGGAATATAGTAACGATATTGATTAATGCGTTCTGAGCAGTATCACTCAGACGATCAACCACGCCACACTCACGCATCAGGTTACCGAAGCAGAACATACCCAACAGAGGCGCAGCATCCGGCAGCAACATAGCGACCAGAATGAGCAACGACAATGGGAATAAAATTTTCTCTAGCTTAGAGATATGGCGCAGCTGCACCATCTTAATTTTACGCTCAGCTTCAGTCGTCAATACGCGCATGATCGGCGGCTGAATCAATGGAACCAACGCCATGTAAGAGTATGCAGCAACTGCGATAGCACCCAACAACTGCGGTGCCAGCAAACTCGCCACATAGATAGCCGTGGGGCCATCAGCACCACCGATGATGCCTATAGCAGCAGCATCCTGGATACTGAAGTCCATCAGTCCCAGACTGGTCAGACCAACCGCGCCTAAAACAGTGGCAAAGATACCAAACTGAGCTGCGGCACCTAAAAACAATGTTTTAGGATTAGCCAGTAGTGGACCAAAGTCTGTCATTGCCCCAACACCCATGAAGATAATCAAAGGCGCGGCACCTGACGCTATCGCAACTGTATAAAAGTTATACAGCATGCCATTATTGAAGTTGTTATCATTTGCCAGCAAGGTTGCAGCAGCATGAGTACTTGTATTAGAGGTATGGTAAGCATGCAAAATATCATGCGGATCGATACCGGAAATGCCGAGTACAGAAGCTATATTCGCTAATAATTCCGGGCTCGCAAAATGCACAGCGTTTTCAACGGCAGAAAACGCCAGCCCTGCTTCAGGAATGTTCGCCAGAATACCACCAAAGCCTATCGGAACAAGCAATAGCGGTTCGAAGTTTTTACGGATCGCCAGGTACAGCAGTATCAGACCAACGATGATCATGACTAGCTGCCCACCAGAAATATTGTATATTCCTGAAGCGAGCCATAAGTCTAGAAGCTTATCCATTTTGGTAGACCCCTTACGCCAGAGTAATCAGCGTATCACCCACCTGGACTGCATCGCCGTCTTTCACGTCAACAGAAACAACAGTACCTGCTCTCGCTGCGCGAACCTCTGTTTCCATTTTCATGGCTTCGAGGATCACAATCACATCACCTTCCTGCAGAGCCTGGCCCGGAGACACCTGAACTTTCCAGATGTTACCTGCCAATGGTGCAGGTACTTCTTCGCCAGAAGTAGGCGCAGCAGCGGCAGCAACAGGAGCGGCAGCCGGAGCAGATGCCGGAGTGATTGAGGAAACATCTCCACCTTCAGCAACCTGAACAACGTAGTTCTGGCCATTCACAGTAATAGTATAAACTTGAGGTCCGGTATTTTTAGGCGCAGCCATAGCTTTAGCATCCTCTAATGTAGGGGCAGGTTCAAACGCGTCAGGGTTGCCGCGATTTTCCAGAAATTTCAAACCAATCTGAGGGAATAACGCGTACGTTAAGACATCATCAATTTCATTATCTGCTTTAGCCAGAGTTAAGCCTTTTTCTGAAGCTAGTGCACGAAGTTCCGATGTCAACTTTTCAACTTCAGGAGTCAGCATATCCGCAGGACGGCATGTCAGTGGTTCTGCACCATTCAATACGCGTGCTTGCAGTTCTGCGTCGTAAGGAGCCGGCGCAGCGCCATATTCTCCTTTGAGGATGCCCTGAACTTCTTTTGAAATGCTTTTATAACGTTCGCCCATCAGGACATTAATAACCGCTTGCGTACCAACGATCTGGGACGTAGGAGTTACCAGTGGGATGTAACCCAGGTCTTTACGAATACGAGGGATTTCAGCCAGCACTTCGTCAAACTTGTCTGAAGCACCTTGCTCTTTAAGCTGGCCTTCCATATTAGTCAACATGCCGCCCGGCACCTGAGCAATCAGGATGCGTGAGTCTGTTCCACGAAGAGAGCCTTCGAATTTAGCATATTTTTTACGCACTTCACGAAAGTATGCAGCGATGTCTTCAAGCGCTTCAAGATTAAGCCCTGTATCGCGGTCCGTACCTGCCAGGGCAGCTACTACAGACTCAGTAGCACTATGTCCGTATGTCATCGACATTGAAGAGATAGCCGTATCAACACGGTCGATACCCGCTTCTACTGCTTTCAGGATCGTCATATCAGACAGACCCGATGTTGCGTGCGCATGTAGCTGAACTTCAAGATGTGTCTGTGCTTTAAGACGGGACACCAGATCGAAAGCCGCATAAGGCGTCAGAATTCCCGACATATCCTTGATAGCGATTGAATCCGCACCCATATCTTCTAAGGTTTTAGCATACTCAACCCACATATCTGTGGTGTGCACCGGGCTGGTAGTAAATGAGATGGTTCCCTGGGCATGCTTGCCTGTTGCTTTCACTGCTTTAATCGCAGTTTCAAGATTGCGAGGATCATTCATTGCATCAAAGATACGGAAAACATCCACACCATTAATAGCAGCGCGCTCTACAAACTTATTTACAACGTCATCCGCATAATGGCGATAACCTAACAGGTTTTGACCACGTAACAGCATCTGTTGGCGGGTATTTGGCATAGCCGCTTTTAATTCACGAATACGATCCCATGGATCTTCTCCGATAAAACGAATACAAGAGTCAAAAGTTGCACCGCCCCAGCTTTCCAGGGACCAGTATCCAATTTTGTCTAGTTTCTCTGCAATGGGTAACATATCGTCGATACGCATACGCGTAGCGAAGAGCGACTGATGAGCATCACGCAGAACTACGTCAGTAATACCTAGCGGTTTCTTAGCATCGGACATGGGTAAAAGGCCTTCTGTCGATAAATGTGCACGAATTTTATAGTTGTGTATCGCTTCTTATGAACGATATTTATGTACAGCAGCCGAAATTACTGCAACTAGCTCATCACTTCCTTGTTGCACAGCAACAGCGGGAGTTGGTCTAGAAGAGGTGACTTTTGGCTGTGCTGCCGGCTCAAATTTCACAACCAGCTTTGACATGTAAGTTGTTACTACAACCAACAACGTCAGGAACGTAAACACAAAGCCCATACCAAAGACCATCAGTGTAAGGCCTTCTGATAACAGATTATCCATCTGTGGCTGCTCCTAATATTGAGTAAGAAAAGTATGTATAAACCCCTAATACCGACGAGTCTCTTCTTAAAACGGAATAAACTACGACATAAAAAAAATTTATAACAGAGGCAATTAAACCTTAAAAGGCAAGCTGTAGCAACTTTACCTCACTGTTTTAGATTAACTTTCGTCGATACATCTTTAGATTGTCGACAATATTATTAGGCAATAGAATCAATAAGATAATGCAAAGCAGAAAGAAAGCATGCGTGTCGATTAGACCAACGGACGAAATATTTTTACGTGATTAAAGCCTTTTTCCTGCAAATTTTGTGCATGCAAGCGACTCATTACACCTTTGTCACAATACAACAGATACTCTTTATCTTCTGCCCACGTGACAGCCGCTGCCTCAAGTTCATAAAAAGGAACCAGAATAATCTCACATCCAGGCATGTTTAACGGCTTACGCTCCTGCTCATTGGGTGCACGCACATCAACAATCACTTGATTCTCAGAGACTCTGCTCAGCGCTTCAATATCGTCTTGAATATCCAGATTTTCAATAATTTCATCAATCTGCATTTTTTGCGAATTCAAAACCGCCTGATTAAGAATATCCATATTCAGGCACGCTTCTTCTTCGATGACCTTTTTGAGTTTTGCCTGTGTTGTCGGCCTATCTGAAATAACACCGCAATACTCCGGAATCATTTTAACAATATCAAAACAACCCAGCATTTTTGTTTTATCAACAATCTCTTGTTTATCCATGGTAATCAGCGGCCGAATGACCAGTTTTTTTGTTGCCTGGTCTATCACAGTCAGATTAGGAATCGTTTGACTGGACACCTGAGCAATACTTTCACCCGTAACAATAGCGTCAATCTTCATGAAATCCGCCACCTGCTCTGCGGCACGCATCATTTGCCTTTTCAGCACAACGCCCATATGTGAATGATGAACATTTTGTAATATATCACCCACCACCTCATCAAAAGGTACGGAAATAAATCGCACTCTGGCTGACGATCCATATTGCTGCCAAAGGTGTAAAGCAACCTGCTTAACACCTATTTCATGCGCTTTTCCGCCAAGATTGAAGAACAAAAAGTGCGTTTTTGAACCGCGCCTCATGGTCATATATGAAGCAACCACAGAGTCAAACCCACCCGAAATCAGAGACAACACCGCCTCTTGAGATCCCAGAGGATAGCCACCCAGCCCTTGAAGCTGCTTCTCAACAACATAAAGGCTAGCTTCACGAATCTCCATATCAACATAGACATCTGGCGTATGAACATTGACACCTGCCGATTCAGAGTGCTGCAACAAACCGCCGCCTACAAACCTTTCCAGATCAACAGAGGTAAAGTCATGCTTGCCATGGCGCTTTACCCGCACCTTGAAAGTCTTACCCTTGATACGATCAACATAGAGAGGTAATGTTTTTTCAAAAACGTCCTGAAAATCACCCAGCGGATATTCAGCTACCTGAATAAAAAACTGCACACCAGGGGTGCGCTGCATAGCACTACAAACTGCTTCATATGATGCCAAAGACTCTTGCGGCAACACGACTTCGATCTTATCCCAAAAACCACTCACGGTAATATTGTCTGAAATACGCTTCAGCTGTATCTGTAAGTTGTTTTGCAATCTTTGGATAAAACGACGCCGCACCGGACGACTCTTGATGGTAATTTCCGGAAACAGTTTGACGATGAATTTCATAGCAAAATACTTTTTAATTGAGGATTTTAATTGAGTACTGATTGAGTGACTTAATTGATTAACTTAATTGAGCACTAATTGAGCGACTTAACTGGAGAACTTATCTGGCGAACTCAATAGAGAAGCCTGAATGAGGAACTGCACGTAGTTATAGGTCTGAAGGGAAAGTGGTGCGCCCGGCACGATTCGAACGTGCGACCGCCTGGTTCGTAGCCAAGTACTCTATCCAGCTGAGCTACGGGCGCGCTTACACTTTATGGTACAACCTGACAATTTACTTTTTATTTAGTGGTGCGCCCGGCACGATTCGAACGTGCGACCGCCTGGTTCGTAGCCAAGTACTCTATCCAGCTGAGCTACGGGCGCGCTTACACTAAAACAGTAAATCTTTACAACTTTTACAACTTCTTACAGTATCGATTTAAAAATCTAATCATCTTTAAATCGATTCACATCATTGACTGGT
>NZ_JBFIIH010000051.1:0-25464 GCF_041601355.1 Neptunomonas sp. | reverse complement strand
CCTGTGCCGTCTTCCCTTTGTCGTCCTGACCCCTGTATTGGATGCGTTTTGCTGCTTTGTCGCAATCCTGTGGATAAACACACGTCAAATTTTAAGGCAGGTACGGCGCGATCTTTTTCAGACATTCCGGGTTGATGATAATCTGTTGTGCTTCTGGTGTGGTTTGGTAATGATCCAGGCGTAGTTTTTGTGTGAGGTACATGAGAAGTGCGGCTCTCACCGGGATGATGCGTTCTCCGTTTTCCATCTGGTAATCCATTTCGATGATGCGACGCGATTCGGGTTTTAAGCGCGAATCAGGTTCTATGATCAATTCCAGCCAGGTATTCCAGTTTTCATCCTGCGCGGCGAAGTGAGTGGCGGGGCCTTCAAAAGCAAATTCGCCGTTGAAGCGCGACAGCACGAAATCGCGGTAACTTTGATTTTTGCAACAATAGGCCCGAACGTGCCAGCGCATACCTTCAAAAACCAGGCTGTGGGGTTCTATTATCCGGCTTTCATATTCTGGGTTGGTGATGGAGGTGTAGCCGATATCGAGCCTTAGCTTGTCTCGGATCGCGCGGATAATGGGCTGTACCAATGCGGGGGATATTTTGCGTAGTGGTGCATCCAGATGGGTAAAACCTGTCTCTGCAATTGACACATATTCAGGATGCTGGCTATGTAACAGCGTTTGATTGTATTCGTCGATACTTCCCAAAGAGTAGTGAGGCGTAAACTCAGCAGTGGGTACGTATCCTTTTAAGGAAGCGTTGTATGCAAGGTTGATGGGGTGCCGTTTTTGGTATTGGCGGATAATCTCTGAAGCCGTCTGGCGGCTGATTTTCAAGATATTTTGCAGATGGGTGGTGTTGGCCCGCCCTTCCCATAAAGCAAACACTTCGATAATACGAAAGCGCCCACTTTCAATAAAGCCGGGGTTTTCAGGGTTGATCATCAGCGCTCCATACTGCTAGTGGCTATTCCATTTTGTGGCATAAGCATAAGCCCTATTGAGAAGAAATCAACCCTATTAAGCAGCCCCTATTCTTGATGCGACACCTCCATAGAAATTGACACTTATTACTACTGAGCTCAAAACATCAGATATATCTAATTTAATAAAGTTATAATATACCCACGTTACACTTCACCTCCATACCCTGTAGAGAGATCAGGTCATGAAAATTGCCGTTACCAGCCAGAATCGCAAAACTGTCACTGAACATGCAGGTGCCTGTCGAAAATTCTGGATATTCACTGTTAAAGACAACCAGATCCTGACTAAACAATTGTTAGAGCTACCCAAAGAACAAAGTTTTCGGGAAAGCGACCCGCATGCCGAACATCCGTTAGATGACATCGATGTTCTGATTACGGCTGGCATGGGGAGCGGACTAGCTCAGCGTTTAAAAAGAAAGGGAATTCAAGCGTTGCTCACCGATGTGAGCGATCCTGTTGATGCAGTAAACCAGGCGCTTCAGATGTCATAGAAAAAAACTATAGCACTAATAGTTATATTGTTATTCTATTAATTTATATGTTAAATTAGGCACAACTAATATCAAAGAGCTATACCGAATTTATGGTATTTGCCAAAATGGCACCTGAATTCAACAAGCGTAACTGTGAGCTACTGGGTTTATCTATCCTGAACGAGGGGTAGCGGTATATGCTCTGGCACAGTGCTATGAGTAGAGAACCATAGAAACACTGAATTTATTTTTTACGCTGATGTAACAGGAGATTATCCGTGACTAATAAGCAACAAACGATAGCTTCCCCGCACGTCACGGGCTTCTTTGACGAGCCGACTAACACATTTAGCTATGTGATCCGTGACCCTCAATCCAATAGCTGCGCGATTATCGACTCAGTGCTGGATTTTGACTATCCCAGCGGCCGCACCGATGTGCGTTCCGCTAATCAGATCATTCATTATATTCAGAGCCAACACCTTGTCGTCGAGTGGATTCTGGAAACCCACGTGCATGCCGACCATCTTTCAGCGGCACCTTATCTGCAGGCGCAACTGGGTGGTAAAACCGCCATCGGCGAAAACATTGTGATCGTACAGGACACCTTTGGTGAAGCATTTAATGCAGGTAACGAGTTTGCTCGTGATGGCAGCCAGTTTGACCGACTCTTTGCAGAGGGTGACACGTTCAGTATTGGTCAACTAGAAGGCTATGTAATGCATACGCCAGGACATACGCCCGCCTGCCTTACCTATGTGATTGGCGATACAGCCTTTGTCGGTGACACCCTGTTTATGCCGGATTACGGCACCGCTCGCTGTGATTTTCCGGGCGGTAATGCCAAAACACTGTATCACTCTATTCAGAAAGTTCTCAGCCTGCCCGATAGTACCCGCCTGTTCCTCTGCCATGATTACAAAGCACCCGGCCGGGAAAATTTTGTTAATCAAACATCGGTGCTTGAGCAGCGCAACAATAATATTCATGTACACGAAGGCATCAGCGAAGAAGATTTTGTGCGCATGCGCACTGAACGCGACGCCACTCTGGGCATGCCTGCGCTGATTCTACCGGCGGTTCAGGTAAACATGCGTGGCGGAGAAATGCCTTCGCCCGAAGAAAATGGCCAGGTCTACCTGAAAGTGCCTATTAATTTGTTTTAACCCCTGAGGTGTAAACGGGCGATTCCAAGGATCAGAGTGAATATCAAACGATTTTTTCCCATACTGGAATGGTTACCTGACTATCGCATCAGTACCTTTAATCAGGACCTGCTGGCTGCAGTGATTGTTACCGTGATGCTGATTCCTCAGTCGCTGGCCTATGCCATGCTGGCAGGTCTTCCGCCTGAGGTAGGACTCTACGCCAGCATAGCGCCGCTATTGCTGTATGCCGTTTTTGGTACCAGCCGCACATTATCGGTAGGACCTGTGGCTGTTATTGCACTGATGACCGGCGCCACTGCCGGAGCCATCGCATTACCTGGCAGTTCCGAATATATCACCAGTGTATTGCTCCTGACCTTCCTCTCAGGAGCCATGCTAACCCTGATGGGGCTACTACGACTGGGGTTTCTCGCCAACTTTCTGAGTCACCCGGTTATATCAGGTTTTATTACGGCCTCAGCAGTCATCATAGCCTTCAGCCAACTGAAGCATCTGCTAGGTGTATCTGCCAGCGGCCACAACTTGCTGTCACTCTTCTCTGATCTTGCTCAACAAATACCAAACCTGCACCTGATTACCCTGGCTATGGGCACAGGCACTCTTATATTTCTTTATGCGGCACGCTGGTGGCTCAAACCAATGCTATCCAGGTTAGGCGTCCCTGCGGGTTTGGCATCAGGGTTAGGACGCCTCGCGCCAATCATTGCAGTGGCAGTGACCACATGGATCTCCGGGTACTTCGCGCTGGCAGATTCAGGGCTTGCCGTGGTCGGTCAGATCCCTGCGGGTATGCCACCTCTGACGCTACCTGTTTTTGATACCGGTCTATGGAGCCAACTCGCTGTCGGCGCATTGCTGATCAGCATTGTTGGTTTTGTTGAGTCGGTATCGGTAGGCCAAACACTGGCCGCTAAACGTCGTCAGCGGATCGATCCAAATCAGGAACTTATTGGCTTGGGAAGTGCCAATCTGGGTGCGGCTTTCAGTGCAGGCATGCCGGTAACCGGCGGCTTCTCACGCTCAGTCGTCAACTTCGATGCGGGCGCACAGACACCTGCGGCGGGCGCCCTGACAGCGTTGGGCATAATGGCCGTCATTCTCTGGTTTACCCCACTACTAGGCAACTTGCCAATAGCAACGCTAGCCGCGACTATCATTGTGGCGGTGCTATCGCTAATCGATCTACATGCGATCAAACATACCTGGCGATACTCCCGCACTGACTTTTCAGCAATATTGGTCACGATCCTCATCACACTGCTACAAGGCGTAGAAGCAGGTATTATGGCAGGCGTCGGGTTATCCCTGGCGTTGCATCTTTACCGTACCAGCCTTCCACACAGCGCAGTGATCGGACGTATAGCAGGCACAGAGCATTTTCGTAATGTCGAACGCCACCAGGTTGAAACTGATCCGCGTATTTTAATTCTGCGCATTGATGAAAGTCTCTATTTCCCTAATGCCCGCTATCTGGAAGACCGGATATCAGAACTGACCGCCCTGCACCCTCAGATGCAGCACCTCATTCTGAGCTGTCAGGCCGTCAATCATATCGACACCTCCGCCCTCGACAGCCTTGAAGTGATCTCTCAGCGGCTGCGAGACGCGGGTATCAAGCTCCATCTGGCCGAAGTAAAAGGCCCGGTAATGGACAGACTTAAAGCCGTAGATTTCCCGCAATATTTAAACGGCATGGTATTTATGAGCACCTATGATGCCTGGAAAACATTGAAAGCAGACCGTTATCTTACAGCAGCTGAACCTGTTGAAAATCCGTAGCGGTATCTGGCTAGAAATCAGGGTCAACACCTGCTCAGGAGCAGGACTCCAGCCTGCATTTTTAAACTAACTATTAATCATTGGCGAGCCTTGAAAAGGCGCTATTTATCAACAGGTATATTTTTATGACAATTATCAATTTCACTCCTGTGTCAGCCTTACTGGGCGGTGCGCTGATTGGTCTGGCAGCGGCCTTCCTGCTACTGGCTCAAGGACGCATAGCCGGAATATCAGGCATCGCTGGCGGCATCATCTATCCCGAAGAGAAAGACAGCATGAGCTGGCGGCTGGTATTCGTGCTAGGGCTAATACTCGGCGGCTTCATCTATCAATGGTCAGGGCTAGGCGTGGGGGTTAAACATATCCAGGCAGTGGCAGATACGCCGCTTCTCATCATCGGCGGCCTTCTGGTCGGCATCGGCACTCAAATTGGAACAGGCTGCACCAGTGGCCACGGTATTTGCGGTCTGGCAAGGCGTAGCCCGCGCTCCTTAATCGCCACCCTCTGCTTTATGGGAAGTGCGATAATGACTGTCTATATCGTTCGCCACCTAGTGGGAGCGGTGTAATGTCTAACCTTATTCGTCTGTTAGCCACACTCGCTGCCGGAACGCTGTTTGGTTTAGGGCTTGGTGTATCCCAAATGATCGACCCGGCCAAGGTCCTGAACTTTCTGGATATCTTTGGAAACTGGGATCCAACCCTGGCCTTTGTAATGGCTGGCGGCCTGGCTGTTAATGCCATCGCCACACCGTTTATTCTGAAGCGCCAGCGCCCGCTGCTGGCTGAATATTTTCGCATTCCCTCAAAGGTCGAGGTTGATAAACGGATCGTCATCGGCGGCATCATCTTCGGTATCGGATGGGGCCTTGCAGGTTACTGCCCCGGCCCGCTCATTACCTCACTGAGCTTCGCCAACCTGGATATACTCATTACTTTTGCTGCGTTTGTGCTAGGAACATTTGCCACCCGATGGGTGCTTGCACACGGCAAGAATTGAGCAGAAAGCAACTCTTCAACATCATAAAAGATGAAAGGGCTCAGGGAGTGAACCCGACGTAAAGCCAAATGTGACAGCGACAGTTATAAGCATTCGTTAATACAGCATTCCTCTTTAATGTATGAGTACCTGAAAAGTTTAATAACAAACCCCGACACTCAGTTGATGCTAATAAACAGTGCTGACATGTTTTTAAAGCTATTTATCGAATTAACTTTTCTTTTCATCATCATTAACTATGCAGTTGCTCTGATAAACCAAAAATTGCCTGCTGAGAGAATTCAGAATCTATTAGGAGGGCGTAAAGGACGAGGCTATCTAACTGCTGCGGGGCTAGGTGCCGTAACACCATTGTTATTGCTCTGTTTATTCCTGTATTAGGGCTAAAAGTAACTCTGTGGCATGCAGGATTAGCGCTAAGCGCATCTGTAATTGCAGGGATTCTATTACAATATTTTGGATTTGATCGTTATATCAAACAAGAAATACTTGAGACTAAAACTTCAGGATGCAGCACAGGCAGTGGTGCCAGCCAAGAGGCATCTTGTTGTGGGAGCACTAAGAAAAAGGCGTCAGCATGGGTGCTATCATTGCACTGGTTATCGGTAGCGGTGGCTTTGCCTTTAATCTGTTTATCATCTAGTACATCAGGGTAAGATATTTTCCGTTCTCCCTGCCGAGCCTGCCAGGCTTGTGCGGACAAATCGTAGGATTTATTTATAATCCACTAGCCTCACATTGATGGACTCCGGTCTATCAGGTGGCCCAGATTCTGGGTGGGCAAGCAGGGATCTGCAGCCATTGTTCGCGCAGTGTTTTCCAAACGGGAATAAGGACATTTTGAATATCTTCGGTATTGTTGCCGAGCATTCGTACCACCAGCAGACCATCTACGCAGGTAGCACCGACGGGTAGTTGCGGATCAAAACTTTCGAGTACGGCGCGTACCGGTTCAAGGTATTCGGCTTCAATAGTACCCGCTATCAGCGTGGCACTCATAGCGTAACCTCTTAGCCCGGAGGCGCTATCTATTAAGCTATCGGCCTGTGTTGTCATCTGGTCGACCAGTGTGATCTGGTCATCTATGAATACACGGGTTTTGGCATCGATACTGCCATGACTGAATCGTTCCTGATTGGCAGGACGGCCGAGGCATTGTAGCTCCCAGCCGATAAAGCGGCTTCCCTGTGTCAGATGGATGTCGCTGTGTATTTGTGCGTGGGCTCCGGGAAAGCAGATATTCTCTTGCGGCAGCCATTCCAGAGTGCTGTCTTTTTCAACGGTCAGTGTCTGGTGCTGGTAAGCCATTTTTTCATCGGAACGATAAAATTTAGTGGCACCCGGGGTAGTAATAACCGTATGTGCACCTGTCTGGGTATGCACGCGAATATCCAGTTGATCACCGCCCACAACGCCACCAGGAGGATGCAACAGATACGTATGACAAGGACTGCCTTCGGGATGTAAAGGCCGCTGCACCGCGAGGGGGCCGCGCTGCAGGCGATCCACCAGGCGAGTTTTGCCCTGCCGGTGCTGATAACCCAGATGCAGCCTGGCTTTCCAGCCGATTGAAGATGACGGAGCTTTGAGGTTGGTAACGGGTGCGTTCATACGGTAAGGTACTTTTTAACCAGTTGATCGTCGAGTTTGGCCATGTCGTCTTCAGCTACATGCCGCCCACGGTCAAGAATACAGAAACGGTCGCCGACTTTACGCGCGAAAGGTAGTTTCTGCTCAACCAGTAATACGGTTAACCCCATTTCGCGATTGAGTTTACGAATGATGTCACCAATCTCTGTGACTACATTGGGCTGAATCCCTTCGGTAGGCTCATCCAGAATCAATAACTTAGGATTAACCACCAGTGCACGCCCGATGGCGAGCTGTTGCTGCTGTCCTCCGGAAAGATCTCCACCGCGACGATGCATCATTTCAGCCAGTACCGGAAACAGATCAAAGATGTAGTCGGGAATCTTGCGGTCGTTGCGCGCCCTGACAGGCAATCCGGTTTGCAGGTTTTCTTCCACACTCAACAATGGAAAGATCTGCCGTCCTTGCGGTACATAACCAACCCCAAGGCGCGGACGTTGTTCAACCGATGTTTTCATCAGGTCATTGCCCGCCATTGTGATGCTTCCGCTTTTCACCGCCAGGTGTCCCATGATGCATTGTAACAAAGTGGTTTTGCCCACACCATTACGTCCCATCAACACCGTGCATTGACCTTCCGGCACGTGCAGGTCTACATCCCAGAGTGTATGGCTTTGCCCGTAAAACTGATTAAGACCTTCGATATGCAGCATCCATCACTCTCCCAAATAAACTTCGACCACTTTCGGGTCCTGCTGTACTTTGCTCATGCGCCCTTCCGACAGAACACTGCCTTGGTGAAGCACTGTGACAGTACGATCGTCACCCGCCAGATTACGAACAAAGTCCATATCATGTTCAACCACAACCACTGAATGGCGCCCGGCCAGCGAGATTAACAGTTCAGCAGTACGATCCATCTCCTGGTGGGTCATCCCGGCTACCGGTTCATCTACCAGGAGTAAACGCGGTTTTTGCATCAGTAACATACCTATCTCTAACCACTGCTTCTGACCGTGAGATAGTCGGCCTGCCGGCATTTTGGCATTCTCCTGCAGACCAATCAGTTCGATGGTTTCCAGTAGCATGCTGCTTTGTTCGCTATTCAGACGCGCATTGAATATCGACCAGACATCGCGGTCGTCTGCCATCGCCAGTTCGAGGTTTTCCCATACGCTGAGTTCTTCAAATACGGTTGGCTTTTGAAACTTGCGGCCGATGCCTGCCTGCGCAATAGCGGGTTCATCCATGGCTAACAGATCGATGGTTTGCCCGAACCAGGCTGAGCCGCAATCGGGCCGCGTTTTCCCTGTGATGATATCCATCATGGTGGTTTTACCGGCGCCATTGGGGCCGATGATGCAGCGCAGTTCGCCATCATTGATATACAGGTTCAGGTCATTGATCGCTTTAAAGCCATCGAAGCTGACCGAAATACCTTCCAGATAGAGCAAAACCTTATGCGAGACATCCAGTGTTGGTGCCTGCTTAGGCACCAGAAACGGGTAGACATGCTCACGGTCAACGACATGTTCTAATGCAGTAATAATGCTCATGCCTGTACCTCCTTGCGCTGCTGCAGCTTAGCGACAAATCCTGTTACCCCTTTTGGTAACAACAAGGTAACCAGTACAAAAATCCCACCTAAAGCGAACAGCCAGATTTCCGGCAGCTCGGCAGTAAAATAGGTTTTCGCGTAATTGATTAATAACGCACCAATCACAGCACCATAAAGCGTTGCCCTTCCGCCTACCGCCACCCACACAACGATTTCAATCGAGTTGATCGGTGAGAATTCGTTCGGGTTGATAATGCCCACTTGTGGCACATACAGAGCACCGGCAATACCCGCCAACATCGCAGAGATAATAAAGATCCAGAGTTTTACATTTTCGACCCGGTAGCCCATGAAACGAGCGCGGGATTCGGAATCGCGCACAGCAATACAGACCCGCCCCAGCCGGCTATTCATGATATGCCGACACAGCAGATAGCCTGCAGCTAACGCGACGGCCGATAAAACAAACAAGGTAATTCGGGTACTGTCTTCCTGTAACGAGAAACCCAGCAGGTCTTTAAAGTCGGTTAAGCCGTTATTACCGCCAAATCCCATCTCATTACGGTAAAATGCTAACATCAGCGCATAGGTCATTGCCTGAGTGATGATCGACAGATATACACCGGATACCCGCGAACGAAATGCCAGCCAGCCAAACACAAACGCCAACACGCCGGGCACCAGCATGATCATAATGGCGGCAAACCAGAACTGATCAAACCCCTGCCAGAACCATGGCAGCTCCTGCCAGTTTAGAAAGACCATAAAATCGGGTAATTCAGGGTTACCATATACACCACGATCACCAATCTGACGCATCAGGTACATGCCCATGGCATATCCGCCTAGGGCAAAAAAAGCCCCATGTCCGAGCGTCAATATGCCTAAGTATCCCCAGACCAGATCGACAGCCACCGCTAATAACGCCAGCGTCAGGTATTTACCCATCAAGGTGACCGTATAAGTGGGTACATGCAGTGGGTTAGATTCAGGAACCAGCAGATTAAGCAGTGGCACCAGAATGGTTATCACCAACAGCACTCCCAGCATAATCTGGCCGCCACGGTCGTTTTTCAAAATGTTCAGCAGTCCCATGGCTTAACCCTCCGCCGCACGGCCACGTTGCGGGAATAGCCCGCGTGGTCGCTTCTGAATAAACAGAATAATAAAAATCAACATCAGTACTTTAGCGAGCACAGCGCCAGCCCAGGGCTCGAGCACCTTATTAGCCACACCCAGACTTAACCCGGCAACCAATGTGCCCCACAGATTACCCACACCGCCGAACACCACCACCATGAAGGAGTCGATAATGTACGCCTGCCCCATGTTTGGCCCTACGTTGGTCAACTGAGATAATGCTACGCCCGCAATACCGGCAACCCCTGAACCAAGGCCAAAGGTTAACGCGTCGACACGGTTAGAACGTATACCCATCGCGCGTGCCATCGCACGGTTCTGTGATACCGCACGCACTTGCAACCCCAGTGCGGTCTTTTTCAGCACCAGCAGTAATGCTACAAATACGATCAGGCAGAATAAAATAATGTAGAGTCGGCTTAAGGTGAGAGAAAACACCGGATTAATCTGAATTAATCCACTCATCCAGTCAGGTGTTTCGACACTGCGGTTCAACGGAGAGAAAACTGAACGAACGGCCTGTTGTAAAATCAGGCTGATACCAAACGTTGCCAACAGCGTTTCCAGAGGTCGTCCATACAAAAAACGAATCACACCCCGCTCGATGGCGATGCCGACTAAACCAGAAACGACAAACGCCGCCGGAATAGCGACCAAAATAGACCACTCGATATGATCAGGCATAAGTAACTGAATAACGTAGGTCGTATAAGCACCGATCATGATGAGTTCGCCATGCGCCATATTGATGACACCCATCACCCCGAAGGTGATCGCTAAACCGATACCGGCCAACACCAGCACTGAACCCAGACTTAAACCAAAATAGAAAGTCTCTAACCAGCCATAGTACTGAACTTTGTCTTCAATACCTTTTAGTACAATCTGTGCCTGCTTTTTCAGCTGCGGGCTTTCGGTTGCAGAAACAAATGTCATTAACGCACCGCGTGACTCTTGCTCCAGGGAACCATCTAACTGTTTTATTGCATTGGACAGCAGTACGTCATCACTGCTTTTGAGATCATTGATAGCCAGTGCAATATTGATCATCTCACGTACTTTTTTATTCTCTTCGATAAAAAAGCGAGCTTTTAGCGTGGTCACAGTATCGGGCGTAATATCTTTAAGCAGATCGCGCACCGCTGCTTCACGCTGTTGCGGGTTGTCGGCATTCAGCCCCAACTCCGCTTTAATTCGATTAATCACGCCACGCATTTTATTGTTTAGCGTGACTTTTTTGTAATCTCGTTTTTTTGTAATAACCTGCTCATTGCCCGCCAGGTCTTTCGCGACTTTTCCTTTGTCATAATCGGTAATGATATACAGCTGCTTTTCTTTTTTGTGGTAGTAGAGCTGGCTATCAGACAAAAGCTGCAGTATTTCACTGGTACGCGGATGTGATGTTTCTGCCAATCGCGACAACGCACGGCTCTTCTCATCAAAATCACCATCGATCAGTAACTGACTCACCTCTTGTAACGAATCATCAGCCGCCATCACAGGGCTGCTGATTAACACCGATACGAGGAACAGACAGCTCAACAGATACCGGAAAATATGGCGTATGTTAAAGGTCATCATAAAAAACTCTCACGCGGGGACTTCGGAAGGAGCCTGCCTGCAAAATCGCAAACAGGCTCTTTGAATCAACGATAAGTTATCAATGCCGGATTAAAAGTTTTGCCCGGAACACTTGGCTGTTTTAACGTTGTAGTTACCGCAGGACAGAGGCGCTCTCCAATCAGAGATCAGATCCTTAGAACCTTCAAGGTAATCAGACCATGCATCACCAGCCACGGTACCTGAGGTATTCCAGACCACTTCAAACTGACCATCATCCTGTATTTCACCAATCAGGACAGGCTTAGTAATATGATGATTAGGCATCATGGTGGCGTATCCGCCAGTCAGGTTAGGAACAGCAACGCCGATAATAGACTCCTGTACGGCGGTCGGATCGGTTGTCCCTGCTTTTTTAACCGCTTCAACCCACATGTTGAAACCTAAATAATGCGCTTCCATTGGATCATTAGTAACACGGTCTTCATTTTTGACGTGCTTCTGCCATGCATCGATAAACTCATCATTGGCTTCACTATCAACACTCATGAAGTAGTTCCAGGCAGCCAAATGACCGACCAGTGGGCTTGTATCAATACCCGACAACTCCTCTTCCCCTACCGAGAAAGCAACGACAGGAATATCAGAAGCAGCGACGCCCTGTGAACCCAGCTCTTTATAGAAAGGAACGTTCGCATCGCCGTTGATGGTAGATACAACAGCAGTTTTCTTACCTGTTGAGCCGAATTTCTTAATATCTGAAACGATTGACTGCCAGTCAGAGTGACCAAACGGCGTGTAATTCACCATGATATCTTCAGGCGCTACCCCTTTCGCTTTAAGGTAGGCTTCAAGAATTTTGTTAGTAGTACGTGGATAAACATAATCCGTGCCGGCCAGAACCCAGCGTTCAACACCTTGATTCATCAGGTAATCAACGGCAGGAACCGCCTGCTGGTTGGGCGCTGCGCCGGTATAGAATACGTTTTTAGAGGACTCTTCACCCTCATACTGCACGGGGTAAAACAGTAAGCTGTTAGTTTCTTCAAAAACGGGTAATACAGATTTACGCGATACCGATGTCCAGCATCCAAAAACTGCATCTACTTTTTCTTTAGAAATGAGTTCACGTGCTTTCTCAGCAAACAACGGCCAGTTGGATGCAGGATCGACAACAACCGCTTCCAGTTTTTTGCCTAACAATCCACCTTTAGCGTTCTGCTCATCAATCAGCATCAACATAGTGTCTTTCAGGGTAGTTTCACTGATCGCCATCGTGCCGGACAACGAATGTAAAATACCTACTTTAATAGTGTCTTCTGCCAAAGCCGCTTGGGAACCAGCCGAAAGCGCCATTGCACAAGCCGCGCCTAACATTGTCTTTTTAAATGTATTCACCGTTGATGCTCCTTTCATTATAGTTAGGGAGCCTACTGCACAAGCCATTCCATTTTTTAATTCATATTCAAATTCAATAGTTTAACAAGAATAAAAGTCACTAACTGATATCGCAACGCACAAAAATCGACCACGTTTTAAATAGATAAACGAAAGCGCGCACCTTTTTAGGGCGCACCTGTAGCGCAGCTTTATAGCGCAGCTTTATAGCGCAAACCTAATCGATTTTATTCAGGCATGAAATTAAATCACTTTCCTGCTGTCAGACATAAAACTGTCACATATCTAATGCATGATGACATGGCTAAATTATAAAAAAAGAGGAAACAAAGATGGAACACCATCATATAAGTGTTCAGCTGACGCAATTGCTGAAACGCGGTTATTCAATGACCGATGCAAAAAAATTATTAAATGGTCCACAGGAGATAACAGAGCAGGCCGGAGTCGAACTTGTCGCTAGTAAACAATCACAACAGCGAGCGCTCCACAGCCAGTATCATCAGGCGAGATATGCAATGAGGCTACGAGGATAACAAACATAGGCTCGATCATTGTTATTCCGCTCATAACATTGCCGCTTCTTGATATTTATCATGTCAAACAGTACTTTCTTACATCAGACTTATTATTCATGGCATATTAATACCACTTCATCTATTTTTACTTATGGTGAAAAATCTAAACTGCCATCTGTTACCTGAATACTAATAACACGTGAACCTATAAAAGGTATTACTATGAAAAAAGTTCTGATTCTGGCAGCTGCTGCTGCAATGTTGCTTCCTGCTGCTGCTAACGCTGAACGCACTGGTGAAGAAGTTTACAAAACCAAATGCTTCGTTTGTCATGACTCCGGTATTGCTGGCGCACCAAAACTAGGTGACGCGGCCGCTTGGGCACCCCGTATCGCTAAAGGTGCTGATGCACTGCTAGCCACAGCCACATCAGGCATTCTCGCTATGCCTCCAAAAGGTACGTGCATGGATTGTACTGATGCTGAATTAGCGGCAGCTGTCGAGCATATGATAACTAATTCTCAGTAATAATCGGATGTTAATAAAAAACCGCCTTTTGGCGGTTTTTTTGTATATAAAGAAAAATCTGAACCCTTTCAGAAAATCTCATTAGGCGCTAAACGCTCACCCTCTGAATCACCAAAACCTCTCGCCTGAATTTTTTCAAGTAGCTCTTTATCTTTACCTTTCTGGATGACAATTTCCACACGCCTGTTGGTCGCTCGGTTGGCCGCTGAGTCATTCGGCACCAGAGGCTTACTGTCTGCATGACCAGTAATCTGATATTGCGATTGGTCAATACGCGGGTCATCAAACAACTCATTAGCCACCGCCAATGCACGTGCTGCCGACAGATCCCAATTGGACTGAAAAGCTCTGCCAGAATAAGGCACATTATCGGTATGTCCTTCTATGGAAACCCCGCCTTGCACTTCCAGTAAAACATCCCGAATTTTAGCTACCACAGGGATATACTCAAATTTCAATTCAGCAGAACCGGAGGGAAATGAGCCTTTTTCTTTAACCCGGATAATTATCTTGAGCTCATTTGTTTCGACTTCAACGCTACCATCGCCAATTTCCTGGGCTAACGCCGTCGCAAACTTAATCGCCTGCTCTTTGGCCTCTTCCTGCAACTGCTGTTGCATTTGCTCTATGAGTTCAGCCTCATTCTGTTGCTTATCGAGGTTTTCTGCCTCTCCCACTTCGGAACGAATATCCAGCGTATTCATATCATTGTTAACCGTCATCTGACGGACTTCATTAATAGGTGTCGGCTCAGGACGGCCAGGGCTGAACTCTTGCGCAATAATCGACGTGCCTTTCGGGATATCTTCAACCTTGATCTCATTTTGCACACCAAAGGCTTCCCGCATTGATCCTGCTAACTGTTTAAACTTAAGTACGTCCATCTCTGAAAAAGACAGCAACAATACGAAAAAACACATCAACAGTGACATCAAATCCGCAAAGGTAGCCAGCCAGCCAGGTAACCCCGCAGGGCATGGTGGACAATCTTGTTCTTCATCACTCATGTGTCAAATCCTCTAACTGGCCATAACCCGTTTTTTCTCAGGTAGGTAGTTTCTGAGCATTTGTTCGATAACGCGTGGATTCTGACCCGCCTGAATGGCCAGCAGACCATCAATAATCAGTGCTTGATTAAGGGCTTCTTCATTCTTACGCATCGATAATTTATCTGCCATCGGCAAGACAATCATGGTAGCGATCATCGCGCCATACAGGGTTGTAAGAAGCGCCACGGCCATCGCAGGCCCGATAGATTTAGGATCACTCATGTTAGCAAGCATCTGCACCAGACCTACCAATGTCCCGATCATCCCCATGGCCGGTGCCACATCCCCCATCGCTCTGAATATATCACTCCCGAATTCATGGCGTTCATAAGTCAGTTTCATCTCTTTATTCAGCAGTGTTCGCACTATCTCAGGATCATGTCCATCAACCAGCAACTGAATACCGCGCTGCATAAAATCGGAACTAACGGTTTTATCTTCAAGGGAGAGCAACCCCCCTTTACGTGCAGCATCAGCCAGCTCAACAGTTTCGTTGATAATGTCTTCCGGGCTTAATGATTTAAACATAAAGGCTTTACCGGCAATTTTACCGGCTGTCAAAAACTGTCCCAATGTAAACTTCATCAAGGCGACTAACAGCGTGCCGCCAACCACAATAAGTAAAGAAGGTGGGTTAACAAATGTACCTACATCACCGCCGGTAACCATTGCGGCAACGACAATACCTAAGCTGCCTATTAACCCGACGAGCGTCGCTATATCCACACAAATCTCCTTTTAAGACAAGCTAATACCTGTTTGTCTGTTTTATTTTAGAGGATAATACCAGAATAGATTACTGGTATACTCTATCGACATAGCTTTATGTCGGCAGTTGTAAGTATAGGTTTATGTCGGCAGTTTTATGAATTGATTTAACCTTAGTTTTGGAAAGAGTTTTAAATTCGTTTTAGAATCAGTTTTCGATTCGTTTTTTTACGCTTTGCCCAGTAGGAATCCCATGACGCCTCGCAAGAAAAAAACACCTGACTTTGAACAAGCGCTCGCTGATCTGGAGTCACTGGTTACCCAGATGGAACAAGGGGACTTAACCCTTGAAGCTTCCCTTAGTGCTTTCGAAGAAGGCATCAAACTGACCCGCGAGTGCCAGACAATACTCGACCAGGCCGAACAGAAAGTTGAAATTCTCACGTCCAAAAACGGTGAGCTGAAAACTGCACCTTTCCACATAGAACAGGAATAATCACGTGGCACTGCAAACCGCCATTAAAACATATCATCATCGTGTCGAAGCGCAGCTCAAACATTCACTTGTGCATAACAGTATAGAACCCCTTCTTCAGGATGCTATGCGCTATGCGCTATTTAATGGCGGCAAACGTGTCCGGCCATTGCTGGTCTACCTCGTTAATCAGCTACTCAATGGTGATATCAGCAAAGCCGATCCAGCGGCCTGTGCGATTGAGTGTATTCATAGCTATTCGCTGGTACATGATGACTTGCCCGCGATGGATGATGATGATCTTCGGCGTGGAAAGCCCACCTGCCATATCGCTTTTGATGAGGCCACTGCGATTTTAGCGGGCGACGCCCTGCAGTGCTTTGCATTTGAACTATTAACCACCGCTGAGAATAACGCCGATACAAAACTGCAGATGATCTCAGTACTGGCAAAAGCCAGTGGTGATCGTGGGATGGTTGCCGGCCAGGCATTTGATTTAAGCCATGTAGATAAAGCGCTGACCCTGGAACAACTAAAACAGATGCACGCCCACAAAACCGGTGCACTGATTAACGCTTCCATAGAATTGGGTTACCTGTCTGCCAATTGTACAGATACGTCACTAAAAGCCGCCTTACTTGCCTACGGCGATGCTATCGGGCTGGCGTTTCAGGTGAAAGATGACATTCTCGATATCGAAGGCGATACCCAAACATTAGGAAAGCCCCAGGGATCAGACCTGCAACAAAACAAACCGACCTACCCTGCTCTGCTGGGTATGGAGGGCGCTAAAGCAAAACTCGACCAGCTTCATCAAGCCGCGCTCGATGCGTTGCGACCGTTTGGCGACCAAGGCATATTATTACGTCAGCTAGCTGACTACATTGTTCGCCGGACCCATTAATGTTTACGCATATCCCGACAATGCGTCCTGATACTCCGCTACTGGATAGCATCAACTTTCCTGCTGACCTGCGCCGCTTACCTGAAGAGCAGCTCGTCGAGATTGCACAACAACTCAGGGCCTTCCTGCTCTACAGTGTTGGCCAGACCGGCGGGCATTTTGGTGCGGGTCTTGGCGTGGTTGAGCTCACCATTGCACTGCATTATCTGCTGAATACCCCACAAGACCATATGGTCTGGGATGTTGGTCACCAGAGTTATCCACATAAAATTCTAACGGGCCGCCGTGAGCAGATGCTCAGCATGCGTCATAAAAATGGATTAGCGCCGTTTCCACGGCGGGAAGAAAGCACCTACGACGACTTTGGCACGGGCCACTCCAGCACATCCATCAGTGCGGCTTTAGGTATGGCGGTTGCCGACCAGTTAAATGGCAAAGAGACGAAAACTGTCGCAATCATTGGTGATGGCGCACTCACCGCAGGCATGGCTTTTGAAGCGCTTAACCATGCAGCCCATACCAACGCGAATATTCTGGTAGTACTGAACGACAATGATATGTCAATTTCGCGTAATGAAGGCGGTCTGGCAACCTATCTGGCGAAGAATCTGAAAAAGGACCTGAAGCGGGCTAAAGGCAGCCGCAGCGAAACCACTTCGGCCCTGTTCGAAGCGCTCGCTTTTGAGTATCGCGGGCCTATTGATGGTCACGACTTCGGGGAACTGCTACCCGCATTGAAAGACGCACTGCACAAACCAGGCCCACAGTTTTTGCACATTACCACCCAAAAGGGTAAAGGATTTCAACCCGCCGAAGCAGACCCGGTCGGCTACCATGCGATTACCAAACTGGAACCTATCACTAGCCCGAAGAAAACCAAACAAGCAACCTTTGCTAACCATTTCGGACGCTGGTTATTGCACACAGCCCAACAAGACAAAAAACTGATTGGCATTACACCCGCGATGCCCGAAGGCTCAGACCTGATTGCGTTTTCACACGCCTTTCCTGAACGCTATTTCGATGTCGCCATAGCAGAACAACATGCCTTAACCTTCGCTGCAGGCCTGGCCTGCGCCGGAACCAAGCCTGTCGTAGCGATCTACTCAACTTTTTTGCAACGTGCGTACGACCAACTTATTCATGACATTGCCATTCAGTCTCTTGACGTGCTGCTGGCTGTCGACCGGGCGGGTCTTGTTGGCGAAGATGGTGCGACCCATGCCGGCTGTTTCGATATAGCAGCGCTGCGATGTATACCTGGCATGGTCATCATGACACCGGCTGATGAGCAGGAACAATGGCTGATGCTGAACACCGGCTACCAACATAAAGGCCCGGCTGCTGTCAGATATCCACGTGGCAGCGGCACCTGCCCAACCCCCATCTGTAACGATGAGATCCTGCCAATAGGCAAAGCAAGGCTGTTAATATCGGGGAGATCTGGCACCGCCATCCTCAACTTCGGCCCCTTCCTCGCCGAGGCAAAAAAACTGGCTGAAAAAGAACAACACACGCTGGTCGATATGCGTTTTGTTAAGCCCTTGGATACCGAACTGCTCAGCATTCTGATGAAAACCCATCAACACTTTATCAGTATTGAAGACCATGCCGTTCAGGGTGGTGCAGGTTCCGCTGTCGCCGAGTTTGTTGCACAGTCTGACTGGCAAGGTACGCTGAAAATACATGGCATTCCAGACCGCTGGATAGAGCATGCATCCAGAGAGGCTCAATGTGTCAATACCATATTTAAGTATTTGTAATCCCCTCGATTAATTTTTTATTCCTATCTTAATTTGAACATTCGTTAACAAACCGGTTTGACTTAGAATTTATGGTCTATAATTTTTGAACAAATAGACAAAAGTTACGGACACTCTAGGTTTACCGGAAATTGGTTTACTGAAAATTGGTTTACTAAAACAGACCTCCTGAAAAATCAGACAAAAGCTGTCCGCTTTTAGAAATACCCTTATATGTTTTTTGGATAGTGCATGCTTGATTCAAACACTGACAATTTAACCAGCAGCGAAACCACGCCGGTCAATTCACAAGAAATTGAACACTGGCTGGATTGGCAGTGCAGAATGATTTCTGATGTGAACCATGGTGGCATTTTTTTATCCGCAAAAAACGATATAAGCTCCCTAAAACCGGCGGCACTCTGGCCGGCTTCGGGTCAGACATCCTCTACACTGCAAAGCATCGCTAGTAAAACAATTAAAGGTGGCGCTGGCATCGCACAAAAAGAGGTAAGCAATAATGCAGAAGTTTTCGACTATGTTGCCTACCCTTTGTTCCAGAAAGACCGCGTAATCGGCGCCGTGGTTTTAGCCCTGGAGATTCGCTCAGAAGCTCAGCGTCAGGCAGTCTTACAACTGTTACAGTGGGGTGCCATCTGGGCTGAAAAAACACTTGAGCGTTACTACAGTGACCGCCGCCGAACACCCACACTTGTCTTAGACGCCGTTGCCGTATGCTCAAAAAATGAACCACTCGCGATCACAGCACATCATCTGTGTAATTATCTGGCCGACAATTTCGATTGCTCGCGGGTAGTACTCGGTTTTTGCAAAGGTTTACAAGTACAGATTCTGGGCATGTCTCATCAGTTGCAATTTGACCGACGTATTGTGCGGGTAAGCCAAATTGAATTTGCCATGGAAGAATGCATCGAATATGGCAAGCCTATTATTATTCCGGACAATACATCAGACCAGCCCGGATCCATCCATATTCATGCGCAACAGCTCTTAAATTCAAACAAGGGCTCGATATGCTCTATACCTCTTTCCTGCGACAATACGTTAATCGGCGTCATCACGTTATTCAGTGAAAAAACCAACCGCTTTGACAATAAAGTGATCGATCAACTGAGCACAATAACTCAACACCTGGCCCCCATCTTCCATCTGAGACAAATCAAATCGCAACCAGGCTGGAAAAACTCTTTCCATAAAATAGGAACACACGGACAACGCCTGACAAGCGCTGGAAACATAGGTTTTAAAGCAATCACGGCTATGTGTCTTGTCGCTCTGTTGCTCATTACTTTCCTTGAAACAGACCATCTGGTTACGGCGCAGGCTACCGTTGAGGGATCAATGCAACAAGCTGTCGTCGCTCCTTTTAGCAGCTATATCGCAACGGCCAACGCAAGGGCCGGCGATAGCGTCACACAAGATCAGATACTGGCGACTTTAGATAACCGGGATCTGTTACTGCAACAGGAAAAATGGCTAAGCGAGCGCGACAAACATTCCAAGGAATACCAGGAGGCCCTTGCCATCAGAGATAGAGCTCAAGTCAGCGCTCTGATTGCACGCATTGCACAAACAGATGCGCAGTTACATCACATTGACGAACAACTGCAGCATACCCGGTTACGAGCACCTTTTAACGGGTTATTGATCAGTGGCGACTGGAGCAGAGCGCTAGGCGTACCCGTAGAGCGTGGGCAATTACTCTTTGAAATAGTGCCCGCCGAAGGCTACCGGGTGGCATTACAAGTCAATGATCACGACATTGCCGGGATAGCCTCTGAGCAACAAGGCCGTTTACGTTTAGCCGGGTTACCAGAACAACCTATTCAACTGTCAGTGTCGCGTATTGTTCCTATTTCTACCGCCGGACAAGGCGACAATCATTTTAGGGTTGAAGCAGATATCACTGACGAACAGCCGGGATTGCGCCCGGGCATGCAAGGCGTTGCGAAAGTTAACATTGGCCGTGCCAGTATATTAAAAGTGTGGACCTGGTCATTACTCAATCGATTACGCCTGTGGGCGTGGTCGCTGGGTTTTTAAACTATGACAGCCGCTAATACTGTACTTCCGCCACAAACACCTCAGCTGTGGCAGCATATCGCGGAGTTAAAGCCACGCCTGCGCAAACATGTTCGTATTCTTGTTCAGGATTATCGCGGCGAACGCTGGTATCTGTTACATGATGAATCAGCCGGACGATTTAATCGCTTTAATGCCGCTGCATTTGAAGTCATCGGTCGACTCAATGGTGATTTCACTGTTCAGGAAATCATGCATCTTGCCAATGAGTCGCGTAACACTAACCAGGCGCTCACACCTGAAGATATCATGCAGATTCTAGCGCAGCTTCACGGTGCTGAAGTACTTCGCGGAGCACTGCCACACAGCGCTGAGGATGTGCTTAATCGTTACTCACAGTCTAAGCGTCAGCGACGCCGCGCCCTCAGCAACCCGCTATCATTACGCATACCACTGTTTGACCCGAACCGCTTGCTTGACCATTTAGCGCCCATAGCACGATTCTTTTTTTCACACACGGGCCTGGGGATATGGCTGAGTATCGTGCTGCTCGCTGTGCTTTTGGCATTAACTAATACATCACAAATCAGCGCCGCTATCGGCGCTAAAACACTCAGTGCCTCTGAAGTATTATCATTCTGGCTGCTCTACCCGGTGGTTAAAATTTTCCATGAATTAGGACATGGAATGGCCGTCAAGGCATGGGGGGGTGAAGTCCACGAAACCGGAATAACCCTGCTGGTATTTATGCCGGTTCCTTATGTTGACGCTTCTGCTGCTTCAGCCTTTCGTGATAAAAAGCGACGCGCGATGGTCGGCGCCGCCGGTATTTTTGTCGAGTTACTGCTGGCCGCCTTCGGACTCTTTATATGGCTATTAACCGAACCCGGAATCGTGCATGAAACAGCCCTGAATCTGGCCCTGATCGGCAGTATTTCTACCCTGCTGTTTAACGGAAACCCTTTACTGCGTTTTGATGGCTACTATGTGCTTGAAGATCTGGTAGAGATTCCTAACCTTGCATCACGCTCAGGTCGTTTTTATATCTACCTTATTCAAAAATATATACTTAAGCTAAGCGACACACGCTCGCCGGCGACGGCCGACGGCGAAAGTGGCTGGTTCTTTTTCTATGGATTCGCCTCTCCCCTCTACCGGCTATCAATCCTGGTCGGCATTGCACTATACCTGTCCACGGAGTTTTTGATTGTCGGCGTTATCCTCGCCTGCTGGGCCGTTTTTATACAGTTGATCAGACCCCTGATCCGCACGTTTACCTTTCTTGCCACCAGTCAACGCTTAGAAGCAAAAAGAACGCGTGGTTTTGTTGCACTAGGTGTTACGTTGCTTCTGATCAGCAGTCTTCTGATGGTACCCGTGCCCTTAATTACGCAGGCTCAAGGCGTGATAGCGCTTAACGACAACAGCCAGGTACAGAGTGACCTGGATAGCTTTGTGACGGAAATATTCGTCACGTCAGGTAGTCATGTCAGCACCGGAGAACTACTTTTTCAACTCAAAGATGAGACGCTGCTGACCCGACAAAAAACACTCTATGCACGTTTAAACGAACTGCGAACACAGCAAGCTTCAGAACAAAAACGCAGCCGTGTCCGGGGAGCCATGATCGCTGATGATATCAATGCAGTCACAGCCGAACTAACACAAGTAGAGGCTCGCATAAAAGGGTTACAGATACGCAGCCCTGCAGAAGGGAGCTTCATTTTTCATAATCCCTATGAGTTGCGGGGGCAATTTGTACACCAGGGCGATGTGCTGGGATATGTAATACAGGATAAACAACCGATTGTGCGCGCGGTCATCAAACAGCAAAGCGTCGGACTATTACGTACAAAACCCTTATCAATCGACGTGATGCTGGCTGGCCAGACAGGATCACCAATAACCGCGACTTTATTACGCGAAGTACCTGCCGGGAGCATTAAGCTGCCCCATCCGGCACTGGGGGCTTTAGGCGGTGGAGACATCACAGTGGATACGCGCGATGAAACTGGCTTCACAGCAACAGAAAAGGTTTTTCAATTGGATCTTGCACTACCTCAGGGCACTCAGGTACCCGGTATTGGTGGACGTGTTTATATTCGCCTGAATCATGGATCAGAAGCTTTATGGCAACAATGGGAAAGAAGTATTCATCAACTACTGTTAAGCCATCTCGAAGTGTAAATTTATTGCATCAATAATCTGACATTTGAAATATAAATCTAAAGAAATTAGACATTAAGGCGAAAACCCTTGCTATGCTAACTAAGCTAACAGATAAAACATACAAGCTGACATTAAGGGACATTATGGATTGCACCCGGGGAATAGGTCATCACTTATCAGCACTCCTTATGCTATCTATGCTACTGCCCTCCATCGCATCAGGGGACTCATCCGGCACGCCAGCCAGAAATTTATCTCACATGCCATCCCACATGCCAGCCACTGCACTTGAGCCCTTAGACTGCGTCATTAATCCCAGTATCGTAGCGGATTTAGGCAGTAGTATTCCGGGAGTATTGAGCACGGTATTGGTTGATCGTAGTGATTTTATTCAGTCAGGCGAAATAGTCGCCACCCTGGAATCAGGTGTTAATACAGCCGCATTAGAGTTAGCACGGACACGGGCTGCACTCACGGCGGAAATTGACTTACGTCGCCTCAATACTGCATTCGGACAGCGACAGTACAAGCGGGTTGAAGATCTGTTTTCCAAGAAGGTTATTTCCAGTAAAGACATGGACCAGACAGAAACCGAATTAAAACTAACGCGACTACAGCTACGTCAGGCCAGAGACAACCAGAAACTCGCTCAACTGGAGGTCGCCCGTGCCCGGGAAGTATTGGAGCAACATAGCATTCGTAGCCCTATCTCCGGCGTTATCATGGATCGATTCAAAACAGTCGGCGAATATATTGATGACCAACCGGTTGTTCGTGTGGCACAGCTCTCGCCGCTTCATGTAGAAGTTATTGTTCCGGTACAACAACTGGGTAAAATTCAGAAAGGTATGATGGCAGATGTCTGGTCGGATGCCGTCGGTGGCAAATGGCAGGCACAAGTCAGCCGTGTTGATCGCGTTGCCGATGTCGCCAGTGGTACTTATGGCGTTCGCCTGACATTGGATAATCCTGATTATAAAATTCCTGCGGGGTTACGCTGTCGTATCAATTTCATTCCAGAGGAAGACACGACCCCGTTGCAGCCGATTGCTGATAATGAAGCAGGTCAAGTGAGTAATCTTAAACTGGAAACGGCTGCACCAGAGCAAATAGAAGAAAAAGTAGAAGCGAACACGGCTGAACAAGAAGAAACAGCAGCAGAAATACAAACAAAAACAGTAGCTAAGCTAGAAGCAGACACTCACTCTGAAGCAACTGAATGTGCCTGGTTAGGCCCCTATAACGATGAGGCGACAGCAAACCAGAAAGCAACCGCGATACACGTTGCAGGTATCGATATCAGCGTACAATCACTGCCAGACAATGAGCCGACAGGTATCAAAGTATTATCACCTCCCTTTGATACAAAAAAAGAAGCGAATGCTTACCTGAGCAAGCTGCGCTCATTAGGTGATAAAGATCATTTTCTTATCAGAAGCCAGAATAATCAACCACATCAGGTATCGCTCGGTTTATATAAAGGCCACGACAGTGCTGAACTGCGTGCAAGCAGACTAACAAAAAAAGGCTTTGATGTAGTGCTCGAACCACGATATAAACAGCACCACTGGTTATTAATCAATGGCGACCTATCCCAGCTCGCAAGCAACACGTTGCAAGCAATAGCAGATACCGCCACGCTCACACCCTCACTATCCTGCGACACCAAAGCCAGTCTGTAACCCAAAACTGCCCGCAACACCCAAACTCCAAACTCCAAACCAGCCATTAACATCCAAACCAGCCTGCACAAAGCTACAGCGGTGTTTGATGAAACCAGCACACTGGTCTACTTTTAATGGGTATAGGTAAAACATAACCAGTCATTATCAGCACCCATCAGGCTTGGACACTCACGCTATGAAAAAACCGGCTTCCAGACGTAAGCAAGCATATGCCACGCCCATTTTTGAAGGGCTGGAACCGCGCATTCTACTCTCTGCAGACCTGCCGGGTCTTGATGTCCTGACGCATGACTCCCATGCGGAATCAGAGAGTAGCGTTAGCAGCATTCTTAGCAATGCAGAAAGTGAAGCGGCGCGAATAAATAGCGAACGGGTTAAAGCAGATAATACAGATGAAAAAAACACTCTTGATAATACAAACGTTGCTGATAAAAGCTTTGTTGAAGACATATTTTTAGTATCACCCGATGCACCGCCAGCACTGAGCTATGAACTGGCTTTTATTGATTCCACAGTCCCCGATTACCAACAATTAATTGATGACCTGCAATTACAATCAACAGATACACGCATTATTGATGTCGTCATTCTTGATGCCAACCGCAGCGGTATTGAGCAGATCAGCGACACACTGAGCAGCTATTCCAACCTTAATGCGATTCATATTATCTCCCACGGCGCTGATGGTGCGGTTGATCTTGGCAATACGCAACTCAACAATCAGAGTTTGGCAGAACACAGTGAGCAGCTACAAGCCTGGGGCGCGTCTCTGGATGGCGAAGCGGATATTCTTTTTTACGGCTGTGACCTGACGGCAACCGCAGAAGGCAGAGCATTGATCGATCAGATTGCCGACCTGACCGGCGCTGATATCGCCGCCTCTGATGATCTGACCGGCAGTGCAGAGCTGGGCGGTGATTGGGATCTGGAATATCAGACCGGCAAACTAGAAGCCAATGTTGCGTTCTCGCTACAGGCACAAACGAATTGGTCTG